>NZ_JAIHOO010000001.1:1200000-1500000 GCF_019733395.1 Lysobacter sp. BMK333-48F3
ACCAGGGACACGCGGCAGGGATAGCCGCGCGGCGAATCGGCGACCACGCGGCGCATGTCGTGCGCCGCCAGGTCGGCGTCGTCGAGCGCGAACAACGCGGCATAGGGTTGCGGCGACAGGCCGGCGATGCGGTAGGAAATCATGGCGGAACTCTCGATGGCGAAGGAGAGCGCAGGCTAGTCCCGCCGCGCGGCCGCCGATATCCGCGGCTTGCGCCGGGCGATGTTTCGACGCCGCGCGCGCAAACGCGAACGGCCCGGTTGCCCGGGCCGTTCGTGGGACGCTGGATTTGTCGCGGCGCTCAGGCCGAAACACTCAGGCCGAAACACTCAAGCCGAGAACAGGCCGCGCATCTTCTTCAACGCATTGGCTTCGATCTGGCGGATGCGCTCGGCGCTGACGCCGTACTCGTCAGCCAGTTCCTGCAAGGTGATCTTGCTGTCGGCATCCAGCCAGCGGCGCTTGACGATGTCGCGCGAACGCGCATCCAGGCCGGCCAGGCCTTCGCGCAGCAGGGCCAGCTGGTTGTCCTCTTCGTCCTCGCGCTCGTAGGACTGCGACGGATCTTCGTCGGCGGCGCGCAGGTAGGCGGCCGGCGACGGCGGCGCGTGATCGTCGTCCTCGTCGGCCGGCGCATCGAAGCCGATGTCGCGACCGGACAGGCGCGACTCCATCTCCAGCACTTCGCGTTCGGAGACGTTGAGGTCCTTGGCGACCAAGCGCACTTCCTCGGCGTTCATCCAGCCCAGGCGCGACTTGCTCTTGCGCAGGTTGAAGAACAGCTTGCGCTGCGCCTTGGTCGTGGCGACCTTGACGATGCGCCAGTTCTTGAGGATGAACTCGTGCATCTCGGCACGGATCCAGTGCACCGCGAACGACACCAGGCGCACGCCCTGGTCCGGATCGAAGCGCTTCACCGCCTTCATCAGGCCGATGTTGCCTTCCTGGATCAGGTCGCCGATCTGCAGGCCGTAGCCGTTGTAGCCGCGGGCCACGTGGACCACGAAGCGCAGGTGCGAGTGAACGAGTTCGCGGGCCGCGTCGAGGTCTTCCCCTTCGCGGTAACGACGGGCCAAGGCCTGCTCGTCTTCGGCGGTGAGCACCGGAATCTGGTGCACGGCGCCGATGTACGCGTCCAGCGAACCGAGCGCGCTGGGCACAGGCAGGTTGTTGGCGACTAGAGCGGTGGATTGGGCGATAGCGGTCATGGGGGTCATCTTAGCAGTCGGGTTATACGACTGCTAAAGGCGGGGGAAGTTCCGCAGTGTTGCGGGATTGGAACGAGGAAACGGGCGCGCCGTCGCAGGAGGGGCACCGGCCGGCCCAGCGAGGGACGGGCCGAAATGCTTTTATATCAACGACTTGCAAAGGCGGCGGTGAAGGCCGCGCCGGCCGCGGGCCGGCCAGGCACGCAGTATCCGCCGGCCAGGCCGGCCGGCGGCTGAATCCCCTCCCGGCCGGCCCCAGGGCCGGCGCGCACCGCAGCGGAAGCGGCCGCGGCGTCGCCGGACAGCCGGCCGCACCCTCTATATATAAGGTGCGGCCCGACGCGGCCGGGCCGGCCTCAGAAGTTGAACAGGTAGCTGAACTTCATGAAAAGCTGCTTGCCGCTGTGCAGGTCCAGGTCGCGGGTGCGGGCGACGAAGGCCGGGTTCTCGTTGATCCGCAGGTTCTGCTGCTGGTCGGTGTAGCCCAGGTAGAAGGCGGTGCCGGGGTTGGGCGAGTAGCTGACCAGCAGGTCGGTGACCAGCTTCTTGTCGCGCGGGATCAGGAACAGGTTCGTGTCCGAGTCCAGCGCCTTGTAGTCGAAGATCACGTGCGCGGCCCAGAAGCGGCTGAACTGGTATTTGATCTTGGTGAAGGACTGAGTGCTGCGGAACACCTTGGAGTCCGAATCGCGGCCGACGATCGAGCTGCGCGTGCGCAGTTCGTCCCAGATGAAGGACTGGTCGATGCGCAACTGGGCGAACGGGCTGAGGGTGAACTTGAGCTTGAACAGTCGTTCGTCGGCCAGGAACGGATCCAGCCCCGGCGCCGGCAGATGGTTGACCGTCTCGCGCTGGGTGTAGCTGACCTCGCCGCCGAGCCACTTGAACCACTCGCTGCTGACGCCGACCTTGAAGCCATCCATGTAGAAGTCGCGGCCGCCGAAGTATTCGTAGCCGCGGATCAGATTGCCTTCGATCTTGGTCAGGCGCAGGCCGTTGACCACGAAGCCCGGCTCCACGCTCCAGTCCTGGGTGTCGCCGTTCTGGTCCCAGGTGCGGTAGGCGGTCAGGGTCGGGCCCATGTTGACCAGCCACGGCGCGTCGGGGAACTGCTTGAGATAGCCCGACTTCTGGTACAGCTGCTTGATGCCGACGCGCGGCACGAAGCCGAGCTCGGCCTCGAAGTCGTCGGAGATGTCGATGTACTGGCCGTCGAAGGTGAAGTCGCGGCCGCCGCGGATCGCCTGGGCGAACAGCAGGTCGCCGTCGCGGCGCACATCGCCTTCCTCGCGCGACTTGCTCTTGATCGCCTGGGCGTTGAGCAGCCAGTTGTCGTTGAGCTTCATCCGCGAGTCGAGGCCGAACACCCGGTTGTACTGGTCGCCGACCGAGCGGTCGGAGGCCAGGAAGCCGACGTTGGACTGCTCGCCGACGTCGCGCTGCAGGCGCGCCACGCCGATCTTGCCGGTCTTGCCGTAATCCTTGCCCGACAGCAGCAGGCCGGCGGACTCGTCGTCCATCAGCAGCCCGCCCAAGGCCCAGCGGCCGAGCCGGCCGGTGACGCGCGCGCCGTACTGCGGATTGACCACCCGGCGCGAGTAGAACAGCGACACCGGCAGGCCGAAGATGCCGCTGTTCTCGAGGAAGAACGGCCGCTTCTCGACGAAGCTCTGCTCGAAGCGCTCGTTGACGATCACCTGCGGCTCGTCGGTTTCGACTTCGCTGAAATCGGGGTTGACGGTCAGGTCGACCGCGATCGAATCCTTGACCACGAACTTGGCGTCGACGCCGACCTCGCTGCGGCGGTGGCCGCGCATCGACGGATTGCCGGCCGAATCCACGCCCAGGGTCTCGGCGTCGCGGTAGGTGACGTGCGGGATCAGCTGGATGTTGCGGCTGGGCTGGATCTCGTCCTCGATGCGCGCGGCGGCGAACTGCTGGACGAAGCCTTCCTTGCGCTCGGTGATGTACGGCCAGTACACGAACTCGTTGGTGCGCGGGATGATGCGGTTGATCGCGATGCCCCAGTTCTGCATGTCGCCGCGTTCGAAGCGCAGGCTCTTGAACGGGATCTGCATCACCGCGACGTAGCCGTCGTCGGTCAGGCGGCCGTCGGACACCCATTGGGTGTCGAAGTTGAAGTCGTAGCCCAGGCCCTCGGTGTAGCGGCTGTCCATCTGCGCGCCGTAAGGGTTCACCGTGAACACGAACGCGCGCTGCTTGTCGCGGTAGGTGTCGAGCATCAGCTGCACGCCGTCGTCGCCGAACACCGCGTCGCGGCGGGCGATGCGCGCGCGCACCTGCTTGGGGTCGTCCTTGCACACGAACACCACGTACAGGTGCTGGTCGTCGTAGGACAGGTAGGCGCGCGTGTCCAGCGAGGACGGCACGCCGTCGCCGGGCTTGTTCTGGCGGAAGTCCTTGACCTCCACGCCGGCGTCGGACGGCACGCCGCCGATGTAGTCCTGCAGCCGCGGCGCGTGCTCGGCGCGCGGGATGTTCAGCACATCGTCGGCCAGGGCCGGGAACGCGCTGCCGAGCAGCGCCAACAGGGTGGTGCACAAAGTAACGCGACGCATCAGTGTTCCGCCTTGGTCGTCAGAGAAATCGGGAGATCCCGGACATCGCCGTCCATGGCGGCGGATACCGGTCGTTGGGAATCGTCTGCGCGCCAGAAGCGCGCGCTGGGCGAGCGCAGGCCGGGCCGGCGCAGCACCGGCCACAGACACAGGCCGATCGCGATCGCCTGCACCGCGGTGGCCAAGGCGATGCGCGCGGGCACCTCCGGCAGCGGCACGCCGCCGACCGGCAGCACCGCGGTGCAGGCCAGCCAGCCCAGCGCCAGCAGCGCCGCGCTGCGCGGGCTGGGCAGGCAGGCCGCGGCGATCAGGCTCCACAGCCAGATCGGCGCGAACAGGCCGCTGTGGTCGGGCACGAAGGGGCTGCGGAACACCGCCAGCCCGAGCAGGGCGATCCAGACCGCGGCGCGTTCCAGCCGCGACATCGCGTCGTGGCGCAGGCCGGCGACGATCGCCATGACCACCACCGCGCCGGTCCAGACCCAGGCCACCGCGCCCATCGTCGCCCGGTCCATGCCCTGCGCGCCGAGGATCTTGGCCTTCAGCACCAGTCCCGGTACCGACTGGTTGATCGCGCTGACCCACTCCAGGCCTTCGATCTCCAGGAACGCCCAGGCCTCGCCGTTGGCGATGCGCGGCGCCTGGTAGTGCAGGAAGGCTTCGAACGGCTGCGGTCCCAGCCACAGATAGGCCAGCACGGTGTAGAGCGCGGCGAACGCGCCGGTCCAGGCCGCGGCAGCCCAGCGCCGGCGCGCCAGCAGATACACGCCGAGCAGGCCCGGGAACAGCTTGATCGCGGCGAAGCCCAGCAGCAGGCCGCCGCTGAGGTTGCGGCCGCGCTCGAACTGGATCATCGCCAGCACCGACAGCGCGATCGCGGCGAGCTGGAAGTTGCCGACCTGCAAGGTCACCACCACCGGGCTGGTCAGCATCACCGCCGGAATCAGCAACCAGATGCGGCGACCGACGCCGCCGCCGATCCAGCGCCCCGCCGCCCACAGCCCAGCCAGCACGATCGCGCCCTCGATCGCGAACCACAGCGCGCGCAACGAATAGAAGTCGCCGCCCAGCGCCAGGCCCAGCCGCGGCAGCAGCAGGAACTGCGGCAGGTACAAGTACTCGTCGAGCTTGAAGCGGCCCATCGTGCCGCTGTAGAGCATCGGGTCGTACAGGTTGGCCGCGCCTTCGCGCGACAGTTCGGCCGCCTGCCAATAGCCCGAATAGCAGCTATGGCCGACATAGAACGGATCGAACCAGAACGCCGAGAATTGCGCCTGTTCGGCGTCGGCCAGGTACAAGGCGACGCCGCTCAGCCGCAACACCGCCAGCACCGCCATCGCCGCCAGCGCGAGCGCGGCCAGCGGACGATGCGAGAACGACCGGTCCCACTGCACGGGCAAGCGCCGCGCCAGCGGCAGGCAGGCGGCCGCCAACGCGGCCGCCGCCAACGGCGCCGCCAGGCCCAGGTCCAGGCCGAAACCGGCCAGGGCCGCAGCGAGCAGGGGCGCGGGCAAGGCCAGCGCGAGCGCGGCGACCGCCCAGCGCCCGGCGCCGGGCGGCTGCGTATAGGTACTCGTTTGCATCGACGAACTCCTTATCTTCCCGGTCCCCGCCGGGTCGCTGCAGCGGCGCCCCCGCGCCGCTGCGGTGTGTCCTGTGGCCGCCTGCGCGGCGCGCTCGATCAGCTCTTGCCCACTCCGTCGACCTTGCCGGAGAAGAAGTAACGGTGCAGCTCGGTGAAATCGTCGAACTCGACGTCGCAGCCGGTGGTGGCGCCGTCGCGGCCGCGATCGACCCGCAACAGCGTGCTGAGGCCGAAGTTGCGCGCGCCGGCGACGTCGTTGACCGGATGGTCGCCGATCATCCAGATCCGGCTCGGGTCCAGTCCCAGCTTGTCGATCGCCAGGCGGAACGGCGCCTCCTCGGGCTTGTCCGCACCGGCCTCTTCGGAGGTGACGACGTAGTCGAAGCAGTCGTCCAGGCCGAAGTAGATGATCTTGCGGAACTGAATCTGCGAGGTCAGGTCGGTGATGATCGCCGTGCCGATGCCGTTGCGGCGCAACGCGAGCAGGAAATCGCGCACCCCCGGGAACAGCTCGCAATGCGACAGGAAGGTGCGCCAGTAGGTCTGTTCCAGATCCAGGGTGATCACCAGCTGGGTCTTGCGCCCGAGGATCTCGATGCCGCGCTGGAAGTACAGCAGCCGGCTGTGCGAGCTGGCGGTCTTGCCGAGCTGGCGCTTGACCTCCTCGCGGGCGCGCGCGAACGCGCCGCGCACCTCGTCCGGGTCGACGCCGAGCAGGCGCACCGCCTTGCGTTCGGTCGCCGCCAGCGCCTGCGCGTGCGGATGCTCGTAGGCGTACAGGGTGTTGTCGGTATCGAAGATGATCGCCTGCGGCGCGCGCATCACCTTCTGCGAGTTGTGGATTCTCAGGCTCATCGTATCCGGCTCTTCAGCGATTCCTCGATCTGGATCAGCACCAGCAATTGCATGATCCCGCTCATGCCGTCCTCCCAGCGCGGCTGGATGTCCAGCATTTCCTCCAGGCCCGGCACCAGCGCGCGCGCGGCCATGGCGATGTCCTCTGCGGCGACATCGCCTTCGATGCTCATTTCGATCTCGCCGCCGTCCTCGGCGGTCTGCACGTCCAGGTGCAGGCCGCAGATGCCGATCAGGATCCTCGCCATGCGCTCGTGCGAGGTGCCGTTGCGGATCAGCGCGACCAGCTTCAGCCGCACCCGGTCGGGCGAGGGCGCGGTTTCCAGTTGCTGCGCGTTGACCGGCATCAGCCGCAGCACCAGTCCGGCGGCGGCGCGCTGCGGATGGATGTGCTGGCGCGAGTCGAGCATGCGCCGCTCGATCGAGTTCAACACCTGCTGCAGGGCGTGGCCGCGCTGGCCGACGTCGCGGTGGATCTTCCAGGCCCGGCGCAGGTCTTCGTCGATGTCCAGGAACACCGCCACGTCGAAGCGCTCGCGCAGGCGCTGCATGTGCAGCGCGTGCAGGCCAGAGGCGATGACCACGTCGTTCTTGTCGATCCGGGTCGGCGCGGTGAAGCGGCCGGCGCCGTGGTCGTAGTGGCGGCACAGGATCGGCTTGCCGTCCATCAGCGCCAGCACGTCGTTGTTGAACCGCTGCAGGTCGTTGGCGCGCGGGTCCAGATGGGTCAGGCCCTTCCACATCGGCTCGTAGCGGTCCCAGACGTGGTAGTCGTCGCCGGACACGTGCACCACCGAGTGCTCGCCGAAGATCCCGGCCAGGGCGCGGCTGAGGGTGTCCTTGCCCGAGCCCGAATCGCCGGCGATGCCGAGCGTCACCGGCTTCTGCGCGATCCGGTAGTAGTCGTTGCGGGCGATCCGCTCGCGCAGCATCTGCACCAGCAGTACCAGGCCGGCGGCGACCAGGCCGGTGTAGCCCAGCGAGTGCAGATGCGGGGTGATGCGCGCGGCCACGGCGGAGATCCCTGCCGACGGGTCCCAGCCCAGCCAGGGCGCGGAGGCGCCGCTGGAGTCGAGCAGGTGCATGCCGATCAGCAAGGCCGAGAACGCTGCGGTCAGCACCCGTGCGCTGCGGTCGCTGTGCAGTTGGTGGGCGACCAGGAACGGCACCAGCCACAGGTACCAGCCCGGCGGCGCCGGCGTCGCCAACACCACCAGGAAGAACGACAGTCCGATCGCCGCCACCAGGAGGTCGAAGTTGATCCGGCGCAACCGCCACAGGCCATAGGCCGCGAGCAGGTACAGCAGCGGGGTCAGGTACAGGCGCAGATCCTGGCCCAGCGGCAGGGCCAGGTCGAACACGCGCAGCGACTCCGGCGTGCCCATCACCATGCGCACGAAGCCGGGCGACCCCAGCCACGGCAGCAGCAACGCCGCCGCGGTGGCGCCGCCGGCCAGCGCGAACGGCCGCAACAACCCGCGCAGGCGCTTGTTGCGCCACAGGTAGATGGCGAAGAACGGCGCCGCCAGCAGCATGCTCAGCTTGGCCGCGATCGCCAGCGCCAGCGCCGCGCCGGCGGCGCCGGCGCGGTAGCGGCGCAGCAACGCCAGCGACGCCAGCAGCAGCGCTATCGGCACGATGTCGGTCTGGCCGTTCCAGTAGGTCACGTAGAGCACGATCGGCGACCACCAGTACAGCCACAGCAACGGGCGCGGCCGTTCCGGCCACAGCCGCGCCAGCAGCGCCAGCGCGCACAGGTCGGCGCCGAGCAGGCCGAGGCGGAAGCCCAGGCCGCCGGCATAGGCCGAGCCCAGGATCGCGTCGGCCGACACGCCGAGCGCGGTGCCGGGCAGGTGCGCGAGCAGCATGACCGGGCCGTAGGGATAGGCCATCGCCTCGCCGCCGTCGGCCAGGAACGCCGACCACGGGTCCCAGGCCGGCTGCAGCAGGGCGTGGCGCACGAACGGCACGAACCAGTCCTGCTGGATCTGCGGCACCAGCACGGCCACCAGCGCCAGCTTGAACGCCAGCCCCCATCGGAACACCGGGTCGTGCCAGATCCGCTGCGCGTTCATCGCCAAAGATCCGGTTCCTTGGTGCAGACCGCGTCGGCGACGATGCCTTCGCGCGCCAGCAAGGCGCGCAGCGCCGGGATCTCGCTCGCCGCTTCGCGCCCCTGCAGCTCCGGCGACACCAGGCACAGGCGCAGGCCGGCCCGGCGCAGGCGCGCGGCCTGTTCGCCGTCGAGCGGGAAACGGCTGAAACAGTCGACCCAGACCCAGTCGATGCGCCCGGCCAGGCTCAGCGCGGTGTCGATCGATTCGAACTCCGACACCCGCACCGCGCAGCGGCGCTCGCCGTTGCGTGCGCTGCGGATCAGGAACGGAAACGACTGGTCAAGGAAGAAGTAGTCGTCGATGCCGTGCGCGCGCATCAGCGTGGTCAGCCGATCCTCCAGCCCCTCTTCCTTGACGTTGAGGATCAGCAGGCGATGGCGGTAGCCGGCCAGCCAGTCCTCGAAGCGCTCGCCGTCGGCGAAGGCGTCGTGGTGCACGATCAGCTCGTCGCCGCGGCTGCGCAGGTCCAGCTCGATGCCGAGCTCGGGCGCGGTCGCGCGCAGCTCGGCCAGGGTGTTGCGGCGGTGGCGCACCAGGATCATGCGGTCGCCACCTTGCGCAGCACGATCGAGCGCCCCATCGCGAACAGCGACGGCAACAGCTTGACCAATAGCCGGTCGGTGGCGTCGATGGCCTTGAGCGCGAACACCGGCAGCTCGACCGTCTTGGCCTGCACCACCACCCCGCCGGAGACCAGGAACACGAAGCACTCGTTGAGCTCGTTGCGCTCGATGCTCAGGCCCGGCAGGCGACGGCGGAACTCGGCCTCGTCGCGGAACAGCAACTGCGGAATCGCGCAGTTGGCCGACCAGGGATCGCGCGGGTCGTTGGCCACCACCTCGCGGTCGAACACGTCGACGTCGTAGGACCAGCCCTCGTGGCGCATCGCCCGCAGCGCCAGGCGCAGCAGGAAGCAGGTGTTGAGCTCCTGGATCAGGATCAGCCCGCCCGGCGCCAGCTTGCGCTGGATGCCTTCGAAGAACCGTACCGGATTGGGCAGGTGGTGGATCATGTGGCTGAACACCGCCACGTCGATCGAGCCGTCCGCATGCGGCGGGTCCATCGCGTCGGCGACGTCGTCGACCCAGGGCCGCGGCTCGACGTCGGTGATGCGGAAGTTGTCGTGATGGATGAATTCCTTGCTCAGCCCCGAGCCGGCGCCGAACTCGACCACCCGCTGTCCCGGCTGGATGTAGGCGTTCATCCACTCGTAGCGCTTGCGCAGCAGGAACTCCAGATTGCGCGGGCGGTGCTTGAGGAAGAACTCGCGCGCGCGGCCGACGTCGCCCTCGTTGGCGAAGCGGTTCTCTTCGTGGGTCGGGAAATAGGTGCTGGGCAGGAACATGTCGGTGTCCGATAGCGTGAGGGTCAGCGCGCGCCGAGTCCGCGGCGCAGGCGCCAGCTGAAGTCGACGGTGCGGCGGATGAAGCGCAGCTTGGCGCGCCAGTTGACGTTCCAGTGCGAGCGGCCGTGCGCGCGCGGACCGAACCGCACCGGGAAGCGCCGCACGTCCAGGCCGCTAATCCGCGCCTGGTGGTAGGCGTACAGGTCCAGGGCGAAGTCGTGCGGCGGCTCGCGCCAGTTGAGGAAGAATTCGCGCGGGAACAAGGTTGGCTGGGCGTTGATGTCCCACATCGGCCGGCCCAGCAGCGCGGTCTCGAACAGCGACATGCCGACGGTGAAGGCGACGTCGCCGGCGGGCCGGCCGTAACGGCGGCCCTTGACGAAGCACTCGTCCGCATCCGGCGCGAACAACTCCAGTCCGCGCAGCGCATCGACCGGATCGGTCTGCAGGTCGGCGTGGGTCCAGCCCAGCACCTCGCCCTGGGCCGCGCGCAGCCCGGCGAGAATGCCGTAGCCGTAGCCCTGGTTGCGCTCGACGCGCAGGCTGCGGATCCGGCTCTGCCCGGCCAGCAGTGCGGCCAGCACCGCCGGCGAATCGTCGCTGGAGCCGTTGTCGACCAGGATCACTTCGCAGCGCGGATCGAGGAAGCTCTCGCGCAGGCGCTGCACCAGCAAGGGTAGATTCGCCGCCTCGTTGTAGCAGGGAATCACCAGCGACAGCCGCGGCCGCGCGCCGCCCGACGACGCGTTCGCGGCGTCCTCCGGCGAGCGCGCGGCGGCGCCGGACGAACCGGCCCCGTCGCGGGCGAAGGCGAACCACTTCATGCCGATGAAGGTGGTCGCGGTGGACACGCAGGTGGCGACCACGAACGACGCTGCGATGCCGGGCTCGCTGCGCCCCAGCCAGGCCAGCATCAGCGCGTTGACGCCGACATGGGCGCCCAGGGCGGCCGCATAGACGACGACGAAGCGCAGCACCTCGCCCTGCCGCGACGGCGTGGCGATGTTGAAGGTGAACATGCGGTTGGCGAAGAAGCTGAACACCGTGCCGGCGACGAAGCCCAGCGCCAGCGCCGGATGCGGCGACGCGCCGAACAGCATCAGCCCGCGATAGATCGAGAAGGTGATCGCCGCCGACGTGCCGCCGACCAGGACGAAGCGCAGCAGTTCGCCGCGCAGGCGGCCGAACCCGGTGGCGGCGGTCGCGTTCACCACGAGGCGCGCTCCGGCTGGCGCATGCGGTAGCGGCTTTCCAGCCCGGCGCGCGCGTCCTCGGCCACGCGCGGGTCGCGCTCGAGCCGGTAGGGATGCGCCGGCCACTTGTGGAAGCAGGACTGCCAGTACTCGTAGGTGCGCAGATCGTCGGGCGTGCCCCAGCACAGATAGTGCGAGACCTCGAACACCCGGCAGTCCAGGCCCAGCGCCAGCGCGTCGTTGATGCACTCGTCGACGTAGAACTCGCCGTTGACCCGGCCGTCGCGGGCGATCATCGCCTGCGCGGCGGCGACGAAATCGCCGGCGCGGCGGAAACTGAAGGTACCGAGCACGATCGGGTCGCGCGCCGGATCGGCCAGCGGCCGCTTGACCGATACCGCGCGCACCCGGCCGTCGGCTTCGTCGACCCAGCCGTAGTGCTGCGGCCGCCGCGCCGCGCCGGGATAGCCGCGCGCGACCCAGACCAGCACGTCGGCGCCGCCGTCCTCGCCGAGCAGACCGGCCAAGACCTGCGGGTCGAACACCGCGCCGTTGTCGCAGGCGCCGATGGTCAGGGGCTGCTGCGGATCGATGCCGTCCAGCCCTTCCAGGCAGGTCCGCGCCTGGCCGTCGGTGACCCGCTCCAGGTCGACCAGGGCGCAATCGGGAAAGCGCGCGCGCAGCGTGTCGGCGACGAGCGCGTGGCCCGGCAGGTCGCGGCGCTGCACGAACACCCGCCGCGCCGGTTCGGGCAGATCGCGCGCGGCCTGCACCACCATCGCCTCGCCGGATACTTCGATCAGCGGCTTGGGCCGGTCGTAGCCTTCCTGGGCGAAGCGCGAACCCAGCCCGGCCATCGGCACCATCACCGCGCCGCGCTGGCGCGGCGGCGGCTCGCGCCCCGGGTCGCCGAGGCGGCGAAACGCATCGGACCAGTAGCGGTACTCCTCCAGATCCTGCGGCGTGCCCCACTGCATGAAGTGGTTGAGTTCGTACACGGCGATGCGCCGGCCGTCCTCGAGCAGCGGCTTGTAGGCCAGACTGACGTAACGCTCGCCGCCCAGTTCCAGGTCCGGCCGCGCCATCGTCCGCTCGAACGCGTCGCGCATCAGCGCGCCGGAAGCGAAGTAATAGCTGCCGCTGGAGGCGAACTCGCTCTGCGGCCGATCGGTGTAGGGGCGCTTCTCCTGGATATCCAGCACCCGGCCGCGCTCGCTGCGCACATAGGCGTAGTTGGTCGAGCCCATCATGTGCGGGTGGAAGCCGGTGTAGCACGGGATCGCGCCGTCGCAGCCGCTGGCGGCGACGAAGTCCTTGAAGTCGGCGTAGTCCCAGCTGCAGGAGAAGTCGCAGTAGTTGACCAGGGTCGGTTCGGCCGGATCGATCGCGTCGATCGCCTGCAGCACCGCGTTGACCGGTCCGAGCTTGTGCGGATCGATCGCGACGATGCGGCCGGTCGGGCAATGCTCGCGCAGGATCGCGGCCATCCGGTACCCGGGCTCGTCGAGGTGGTCGCGGTTGCACACGAACACGAATTGCGTCTCGCCCGGAAACAGGTCGACGACATGGCCGATGATCGGCTTGCCGTCGACTTCGATCAGCGGCTTGGGCACGCGGTAGCCGGCGCGGCGAAAGCGCTCTCCGAATCCCGACATGGGTACGACGATCTGCATGCTGTCCTTCCGTGGAGAGTCCGTATCGAAATCCGTTCAGTTCATCGAACGCGCCAAAGCGCGCCGGTAGGCCTCTGCGTCCCAATCGACCAGGGCGGCGACCTCGTCCGCGCCCAGCCGCGCCAGCGGTTCGTCGCCGTTCAGGCGCAAGCCCAGCAGCGCCAGGCAATGCAGCATCGCCTGCGCGCCGGCCGACAATCCCGGTGCGACCAGCACGCCGGCGTCTTCGACCAGGGCGAACGCCGGCATCGCTCCGTGCTCGCTCAGGCAGCGCTCCAGCGCCTGCGACAAACGCTCGCCGGCGCCGACCTGGGCCGCGCACGCGCCGAGAAACACCGCGTGATCGGGATACAGCACGCCGTCCGCCGCGATCGCGCGCGCGACCGCATCGCTGGCCAGCGCATGCACCAACGGATCGGCGGGCGACTGCCAGGACAGATCATTGGCAGCGCGCAGTCGCTCAGGCTGCGATGCCGGCGCGGCGCGCGGACTGCGCATCAGCCGGCGCTCGACCTCGTCCAGGCGCGCGGCGACCTGCGCGCAATCCTCGCCGGCGACGACCAGCCCGTGATTGGCCAACACCAACACGTCCGGCACCTCGGGTGCGCGCGCGCCGATGGCATCGGCGACCGCGCAGGTCAAGGGATGTCCGGGCCGCCGGTAAGGCACCCACGCCCAGTTCATCTCGCCCAATCGTTCCTGCAAACGTTTTCTCGCATCCGTGCGCACCGCCCAGGCCAGCGTGTTCACCGAATGCACATGCGCGACGACGCGCTGCGGCAGCAAGGCATGCAACGAGGTTTCGATCGACGGCCGCAGCGGAAAACCGCGCGCGATCTCGATGATCCGATCCTCGGCGTCGTCGTGCCGCAACGCAGCACGCACCTGCGACAACGGCAGACGCACGAACAGTTCGCGCTCGCGCGCCTGCGCGAGCCACGTACCGGAAGCCTTCACCCACAACTCGTCGTCGCGCTTGAGCGAGGTATTGCCGCCGCCTCCCTGAACAAGCAAAGGCTCAGCACCAATACGCGCCGAAAACGCGATTAGATCGGTTAAAAACTCTGCATTGGCCACGGCGGTCACCCTGCGGGCGCTGTGCTCGCGTGGTGTGTTTCGTGTTGCCAGAACTGCCTTTCCATGCATTGCCCCCCGGCTGTGAAACTCCTGGAAACTCCCTCTACGCAGCGGAATTCGAGAACCGGACATCCCGTCCGGCGGATACATCGCTGCGTTGGTCCGTCTTCACGTCGATCTCCCCGCCAGGCACTGGACGACCCGGCAATCGATGTGGTCCGCTTTGCGCCCGGATCCCGTTATGTGGATAGGATAGAGATCAGGGGGCACCGCCGACGGCATGCCAAGGATGCAAGCGACTGGGGGTCGCGCGCAACTGCATCTCAAGGTTTGCGAGCGCTGGATGCCATAAGGGAGCCGACGGGACTGGTCGGCCGAATGGAGTCGTCACAAGGAAGGGGTTGATGAACGAGATCGATGACCGCATCGCGGGGCTGTCCCCGGCGAAGCGAGAGCTATTGCGCCAAATCGCCGCGCGCCAGCGCGCCGGCCAGAACAAGATCACCGCACGCAGCCGGCCCGAGCGCATCCCGCTCAGCTTCGGCCAGCGCCGGCTGTGGTGGCTGGATCAGTTCACGCCCGGCCTGACCGCGTACAACCTGCCGGTCGCGTTGTGGCTGCACGGCGAACTCGATGGCGAGGCGATGCGCGCATCGCTGCAGGACCTGCTCGATCGCCACGAAGTGTTGCGCACGGTGTACCGCACCCACGACGGCGATCCGTACCAGCACATCGCCGAACGCGTCGAACTGCCCTGGCGCACGAGTTCGCTCGCGCATCTGGACGGCGCCGAGCGCCATCCCGCCGCGCTGCAGATCGCGCGCGAAGAACTCGGCCGGCCGTTCGACCTGTCGCGCGATGCGATGCTGCGCTCGCAACTGGTCGAACTGGCGCCGCAGTCGCATCTGCTGGTGCTGACGTTCCATCACATCGCCATCGACGGCTGGTCGATCGGCCGCCTGCTCGACGAACTGCAGAGCCTGTACAACGCGCGCCGCGACGGTCGCGAGGCCGCGCTGGAGCCGTTGGAGCTGCAACTGGCCGACGTCGCGCTGTGGCAGAACGAGACCTTCGGCGGCGACGGCCTGCAGGGCCAGCTCGACTATTGGCAGCAGCGCCTGGACGGCGCGGCCTCGTCGCTGGACCTGCCCGCCGATCGGCCGCGCCCGGCCGCGCAAAGCTTCCGCGGCGCGCTGCACCGACGCGACATTCCCGATGCGATCAACCAGCGCGTCGAGCGCTTCGCGCGCGAGCGCAAGGCGACCGTGTCGATGGTCTACATGGCCGCGTACCAGGCGCTGCTGTCGCGCTACACCGGCCAGGACGACATCACCGTGGCGATGGGCGTGGCCGGCCGCCAGCGGGTCGAGTTGGAACCGGTGGTCGGCTTCTTCGTCAACACCCTGGCGCTGCGCACGCGCCTGGACGGCGAGCCCAGCTTCGCCGACCTGGTCGACCGGGTCGGCGACGGCATGCTCGGCGCGATGGACAACGCCGATGCGCCGCTGGACCGGGTGCTGGAGCTGCTGCGCCTGCCGCGTTCGAGCAGCCACACCCCGTTCGCGCAAGCGATGTACTTCTTCCAGAACTATCCCGAGCATCCGATCGAACTGCGCGGACTGCGCACCGATCCGGTGCACACGGTCGAACTGATGCCGGGCACCGCGCAGGGCGACCTGAGCCTGTTCGTGACCCAGGACGCGCGCCGCGAGCTGGTGTTCGAGTACAGCACCGATCTGTTCGACGACGCTCGCATCGAGCGCCTCTGCGGCCACCTGCTCAATCTGCTCGATCATGCGCTGGATGCGCCGGACACGCCGGTGCATGCGCTGCGCCTGATCGGCGAGCAAGAGCGCGGCGAACTGGCGCGCTGGAACGGCACCGGGCGCGAACTGCCGGCCGACCCGACCCTGGCCGCGCTGGTGCAGGCCCAGGTCGAGCGTTCGCCGGACGCGGTCGCGCTGCGCTTCGGCGCGCGCGAACTGAGCTATCGCGAACTCGACCGTCGCGCCAATGCGCTCGCCCACGAGCTGCGCGCGGCCGGCGTCGTCGCCGGTTCGCTGGTCGGCCTGTACGTCGACCGCACGCCGGAGATGCTGATCGGCCTGCTCGGCATCCTCAAGGCCGGCGGCGCCTACGTGCCGCTGGACCCGACCTACCCGGCCGACCGCCTGAGCTACATGCTCGAGACCTCGGCTGCGCGGGTGCTGGTGACCCAGCGCGAACTCGCCGCGACGCCGCCGGGCGGAGTCGAAACCGTGCTGCTGGCCGATGCGGACGCGACGCTGGACGAACGCGCCGAGCATCCGCCGGTCGACGGCGCCTCGCCGCAGGACCTGGCCTACGTGATCTTCACTTCCGGTTCGACCGGCAAGCCCAAGGGCGTGGAGATCCGCAACCGGTCCGCGGTCAACCTGCTGCGCTCGGTCGCGCGCGAGCCCGGCCTCGCCGCCGGCCAGACCCTGTG
This sequence comes from Lysobacter sp. BMK333-48F3, assembly GCF_019733395.1. NCBI lineage: Bacteria > Pseudomonadati > Pseudomonadota > Gammaproteobacteria > Lysobacterales > Lysobacteraceae > Lysobacter > Lysobacter sp. BMK333-48F3. The sequence continues at coordinate 1,216,100 of NZ_JAIHOO010000001.1, forward strand.
CGCGATCAGCACGCTGTCGTTCGACATCGCCCTGTTCGAACTGGTGCTGCCGCTGACCGTCGGCGCCACCATCGTGCTGGTCGACCGCGACACCGCGCGCGACGGCCTGAGCCTGCGCCGCCTGGTCGAATCCGCGCGCCTGGACGTGATGCAGGCGACCCCGGCGACTTGGCGCATGCTGCTGGAGGTCGGTTGGCGCGGCAACGACGCGCTGAAGATCATCTCCACCGGCGAAGCGCTGCCGCGCGAACTCGCCGACCGTCTGCTGCCGTGCTGCGGCGAGCTGTGGAACCTGTACGGCCCGACCGAAACCACGGTGTACTCGGCGCTGTGCCGGGTGTTCCCGGGCGAAGGCCCGATCCTGGTCGGCAAGCCGGTCGACAACACCCAGATCCACATCGTCGACGCGCGCATGAACCTGCAGCCGGTGGGCGTGCCGGGCGAATTGCTGATCGGCGGCGACGGCCTCGCCGCGGGCTATCGCGGCCGGCCCGACCTGACCGAGGAGAAGTTCATCGCCGACCCGTTCTCGGCGGCGCCCGGCGCGCGCCTGTACCGCACCGGCGACCTGGCGCTGTGGCGCCGCGACGGCACCATCGAGGTGATCGGCCGCATCGATCACCAGATCAAGCTGCGCGGTTTCCGCATCGAACTGGGCGAAATCGAATCGGTGCTGGCGCAGCGCGCGGACGTCGCCCAGGCGGTCGTGCACTGCCGCGAGGACCGTCCCGGCGACAAGCGCCTGGTCGCCTACGTCACCGCCGACGGCGCCGCACCGGGCCCGGCCGAGCTGCGCGACCACCTCAAGGCCGCCCTGCCCGACTACATGGTGCCGAGCGCGTTCGTGATCCTGCAGCAGTTCCCGCTGACTCCGAACGGGAAGGTCGACCGGCGCGCCCTGCCGATGCCGGAAGACGTCGCCAGCAACGACGACGAATCCGGCGGCGAGCCGCGCACGCCCGAGGAACAGACCCTGGTCGAGCTGTGGCAGCAGTTGCTCAACGTGCGCCGGGTGCGGGTGCGCGACAACTTCTTCGACCTCGGCGGCCATTCGCTGCTCGCCACCCGCCTGCTGGCGCGCATCGACCAGAGCTTCGGCGTCGAGCTGCCGCTGCGCACGCTGTTCGAAGCGCCGACCCTGGAGCAGTTGGCCGCCCGCGTGGCGGTGGCGCGCGACGACTTCGCCGACGAAGACCTCGACGCCCTGCTCGCCAGCCTGGAAGGGCTGAGCGACGAAGAAGCCGCGGCGCAGCTGGACGGCGGAGCGCGGCCGTGAACGAGCACGACCCCCGCCTGGCAGGCCTGTCGCCGGAAAAGCGCGCGCTGGCGTTGCAGCAGCTCGGCCGGCGCCAGGCGGCCGCGCGCAACGCGCTGGTCCGCCGCGAGCGGCCGGCGCGGCTGCCGCTGTCGTTCGCTCAGCAGCGATTGTGGATCCTGGATCAGTTCGAACCGGGATCGGCGGTGTACAACGTGCCGATGAGCCTGTGGGTCGAGGGTCGCCTCGACCGCGAGGCCCTGCAGCGCGCGCTCGACGAGATCGTGCGCCGGCACGAAAGCCTGCGCACGGTGATCCGCGCCGACGACGACGGCCCCTACCAGCAGGTGCTGGATCCGGTGCCGGTGCCGCTGGCGCAGGACGACCTGCGCGCGCTGCCGGCGGCGGAGCGCGAGGCGGCCGCGTTCGCGCGCGGCCGCGCCGAAGCCGCGCGCGCCTTCGATCTGGCCCGCGGGCCGATGTTCCGCGCCACCCTGATCCAGGTCGAAGACCAGCGCCGGCTGCTGGTGCTCAACGCCCACCACATCGTCGTCGACGGCTGGTCGCTGGGCATCCTGCTCGGCGAGCTGCAGCAGCTGTACGCGGCGTTTTCGCGCCACGCGGCCTCGCCGCTGGCCGAGCCCGCGCTGCAGTACGCCGACTACGCCCTGTGGCAGCGCGAACAGCTCGAGCGCGGCAAGCTGCAGCCGCAGCTCGACTATTGGACCCAGCGCCTGTCCGGGCGCCTGCCGGTGCTGGAGGTGCCGGGCGACCGGCCGCGGCCGGCGCGCCAGGACCATGCCGGCGCGGCCTTGCGCGAGGTGGTGCCGGCCGAACTGTACGAACAGGTCAAGCAACTGGCGCGCGAGCACGGCGCGACCCCGTTCATGACCGTGCTGGCCGCGTTCCAGACCCTGCTGATGCGCTACAGCGGCCAGACCGACCAGATCTGCGGCGTCGGCCTGGCCAATCGCGGCCGGGCCGAACTGGAGCCGATGATCGGCTTCTTCATCAACACCCTGGCGCTGCGCCACGACCTGTCCGGCGACCCCAGCTTCGCCGAACTGCTGGCGCGGGTGAAGGACGGCACGATCGGCGCGTTCTCGCACCAGGACCTGCCGATCGAGCGCCTGATCGAATCGCTCGACCTGGACCGCGCGCTCAGCCACACCCCGCTGTTCCAGGTGATGCTGTTCTTCCAGAACTTCCCCGCCGGCGGTGCGCCGACCGAGGAGCTGCAACTGCGCTCGGTCAGCTTCGACGCGGTCAACCAGGGCACCTCGCGCACCGACCTGTCGCTGTTCGCCAGCGAAGAAGGCGACGAGCTGCGGCTGTTCTTCGAATACGCCACCGCGCTGTTCGACCAGGCCACGGTCGCCGCGTTCGCGCGCCACCTGGTGCAGTTGCTGCGCTCGGCGGTGGCCGACCCGCAGCGCCGGCTCAGCGAGCTGGAGATTCTCGAACCGGGCGAGCGCGAACGACTGCTGCACGCCAACAACGACACCGCGCTGGACCTGCCGCAGCAAGCGCTGCACGCCGCGTTCGAAGCCCAGGCCGCGCAGCATCCGCAGGCGATCGCGGTCGAGCAGGGCCAGGCGCGGCTGAGCTACGCCGAACTCGACGCCCAGGCCGACGCGGTCGCGCGCGCGCTGGCCGCGCGCGGCGTCGGTTGCGGCGACCTGGTCGGCCTGCTGGTCGAACGCACTCCGCGCATGCTCGCGGCGTTGCTCGGCACGCTCAAGGCCGGCGCCGCCTACGTGCCGATGGACCCGGCCTATCCGGCCGAGCGCCTGGGCTTCATGCTCGAAGACGCGGCGATGCGGCTGGTGCTGGGCGAACGCGTCCTGCTCGCCGCGCTGCCGGCCGCGCAGGCGACGCTGGCGCTGGAAGATGCGCTGGCCGAACCCGGCCAGGGCCGCGTCGCGGCGACGCCGCAGGCCGACGACCTGGCCTATGTCATCTTCACTTCCGGCTCGACCGGCCGGCCCAAGGGCGTGCAGATCGCCCACCGCGCCGCGCTCAACTTCCTCGCCTCGGTCGCGCGCGAGCCCGGCCTGGGCCGCGACGACGCGCTGTGCGCGGTGACCACGCTGTCGTTCGACATCGCCGTGCTGGAGCTGCTGCTGCCGCTCAGCGTCGGCGCGCGCGTCGTCCTCGCCGACCGCGACACCGCCGCCGACGGCGCCGCCCTGTCGCGCCTGCTGCAAAGCTCGCGCAGCACGCTCATGCAGGCCACGCCGGCGACCTGGCGCATGCTGCTCGACGCCGGCTGGCGCGCGCCGCCCGGTCTGCGCCTGCTGTGCGGCGGCGAAGCCTTGCCGCGCGAACTGGCCGACCGCCTGCTCGCCGACGGCGCGCAGCTGTGGAACCTGTACGGCCCGACCGAAACCACGGTGTGGTCGGCCTTGGAACGGGTGCGTGCGGACGGTGCGATCTGCATCGGCCGGCCGATGGCCAACACCCAGATCTACGTGGTCGACCGCGCGTTGCGGCCGGTGCCGGCCGGCGTGCCCGGCGAGCTGCTGATCGGCGGCCTCGGCGTGGCCCGCGGCTATCTGGGACGGCCGCAGCTGACCGCGGAGAAATTCGTTCCCGATCCGTTCGGCAAGGCACCCGGTGCGCGCCTGTACCGCACCGGCGACCTCGCCCGCTGGCGCCGCGACGGCCGCCTGGAAGTACTCGGCCGGATCGATCATCAGATCAAGCTGCGCGGCTTCCGCATCGAACTGGGCGAGATCGAGTCGGTGCTGGCCGAGCATCCGTCGGTGCATCAAGCCGTGGCGGTCTGCCGCGAGGATCGCCCCGGCGATCAGCGCCTGGTCGCCTACGCGGTCGCCCGCGCCGGCCACAGCATCGACGTCGAACAACTGCGCGCGCTGGCCAAGCGCCGCCTGCCCGACTACATGCTGCCCAGCGCCTGGGTCGCGTTGCAGGCGATGCCGCTGACCCCGAACGGCAAGGTCGACCGGCGCGCGCTGCCGGCGCCCGACGCGCAGGCCGAAGCGGCCGGCGGCGAACGCTATGCCGCGCCGCGCAACGCCGAGGAAGAAAAGCTCGCCGCGTTGTGGGCGGAAACGCTGGGCCGCGAGCGGGTCGGCATCGACGACGATTTCTTCGCCCTCGGCGGCCATTCGCTGCTCGCCACCCGACTGCTGAGCCGGATCAACCAGAGTTTCGCCGTGCAAGCGACGCTGCGCGCGCTGTTCGAGGCGCCGACGGTCGCCGGCTTCGCCGCCTGGCTGGCCGAGCACCGCATGCGCGGCCTCGACGACGAGGCGCTGGCCGGCATGCTCGACCAGCTCGAAGGCCTGTCGGACGACGAAATCCAGGCCCTGCTCGCCGGCGCCGGCGCCTGACTCCACGGCATTCAAGGACGAATCCACGCATGACTTCCATCCATCCTCCCGCCGACGCCCTGGCCGATCGCCTGGCCCGGTTGAGCCCGCAGCAGCGCGAGCTGCTGCAACGCCAACTCGCCGCGCGCAGCGGCGCGACGCCGCCGCGCGAGGAGGCCATCGCCCGCCGCAGCGTTGCCGGCCAGCCGCTGCCGCTGTCGGCCGCGCAACAGCGGATGTGGTTCTTCGAACGCTTCCAGCCCGGCACCGGCGCCTACCACGTCTACGGCCACTACCGCCTGCGCGGCGCGCTCGATGCGCAGGCGCTGCAGCGCGCGTTCGCCGGCATCGTGCGCCGCCACGACGCGCTGCGCACCGGCTTCGGCGAAGTCGCCGGCGAGCCGCGCCAGACCGTCGTCGCGCAAGTCGATTTCGCCCTCGAACACAGCGACCTGAGCGGGCTGCCGGCGGAGCAGCGCGAGGCCGAGGTCCAACGCCGGGTCGACGCCGAAAGCGAGCGCCCGTTCGACCTGACCCGGCCGCCGCTGTTGCGCGCCGGCCTGCTGCGCCTGGCCGACGACCACCACGTGCTGACCGTGGTGATGCACCACATCGTCTCCGATGCCTGGTCGTTCGGCGTGCTGCACGCCGAGCTGGCCGCCGCCTATGCGGCCGAACTCGACGGCGGCGACGCCGCCCTGGCCGAGCTGCCCCTGCAGTTCGGCGACTACGTGCTGTGGCAGCGCGATGCGGCGCAGGCGCAACGGGTGGAGACGCAGCTCGACTACTGGCGCGGCGCCCTGGACGGCGTCGGCGGCTTGCTCGATCTGCCCAGCGACCGGCCGCGTTCGCCGACCCCGCTGGGCCGCGGCGCGCGCCTGCCCCTGCACCTGCCGCCGGAACTCGGCGCCGCGGTCGAGGCCTATGCGCGCCAGCACGGCGCGACGCCGTTCATGCTGTTGCTGGCGGTGTTCCAGGCCCTGCTCGGCCGCCACGCCGGCCAGGACGAAGTGGTGGTCGGCTCGCCCGTGGCCGGCCGCGAGCGCAACGAAACCGGGCCGCTGATCGGCCTGTTCGTCAACACCGTCGCCCTGCGCGGCGACCTGCGCGGCGAGCCGAGCCTGCGCGAGTTGCTGGCGCGCACCCGCGGCCAGGTGCTGGACGCGCTGGAGCACGCGCAGGCGCCGCTGGAACGGGTGGTCGACGAGCTGCGGATCGAACGCGTACCCGGGCGCACGCCGCTGTTCCAGACCATGTTCGTGCTGCAGAACGGCAATGGCGCGCCGCTGCAGCTGCAGGGGCTGGACGCTTACTGGATCGAGTCGCAGGTGCAGAGCGCGCGCTTCGAGCTGACCTTGTCGCTGGGCGACGCCGGCGACGGCCTGCGCGGCGTGCTCGACTACGACACCGAACTGTTCGACGAGGACACCGCCCGGCGCCTGCTGCGCCAGTACCAGACCCTGCTGCGCAATGCGCTGGCCGAACCGGAGCGGCCGTTGGCGCAGCTGAGCCTGCTCGACGACGAGCAACGCGCGCAGCTGCTGCGGCTCGGCGACGGCGGCGAGGCCGAGGATCCGGCCGACGCTCACCTGTACGCGCTGATCGCCGCGCAAGCGGCGCGCACGCCCGAGGCCGCGGCCCTGGTCGAACCGGGCCGCGAGTTGAGCTACGCCGAACTGATCGCGCGCGCCAATGGCCTGGGGCGGCGGCTGCAGGCGCTGGGCATCGGCGCGGAAGCGCGGGTCGCGGTGCTCGCCGACCGTTCGGCCGAAGCCATCGTCGGCGTGCTCGGCGCGCTCGCCGCCGGCGCGGCCTACCTGCCGCTGGACCCGGGCCATCCCGACGAACGCCTGAATTTCCTGCTTGCCGATGCCGGCGCGCAGGCGCTGATCGTGCCGCCGACGCAGCGCGCCCGCGCCCAGGCGCTGGCGCCGGCGGTGCCGCTGCTGCACAGCGACGAAACCGAACCCAGCGCGCAACCGCCGGCGGTCGAACGCCGCGCCGGTCATGCCGCCTACGTGGTCTATACCTCCGGCTCGACCGGCCAGCCCAAGGGCGTGGTGATCGAGCACCGCGGCGCGGTCAACCTGACCCGCGGCTTCATCGCCCGCCACGATTTCGACCGCCAGCGGCTGCTGATGATTCCGCCGCTGGTGTTCGACGCCTCGGTCGGCGACCTGTTTCCGGCCCTGGCCAGCGGCTCGGCCCTGGTCCTGCATCCGGCGCCGACCGAACTGGGGCCGTTCGAACTGGAACGTTTCTGCGACCAGCACCGGGTCAGCGCGATCGACGCGCCGGCGGCGCTGTGGCGGCGCTGGTCGGAAGGCTGGGCGGCGACCCGGCGCGAACGCCCGCTGCTGCCGCAGCTGCGGCTGATGATGATCGGCGGCGAGAGCGTGCCGGTCGAACAGGTGCGCCGCTTCGCCGCGATCACCGAAGGCCGCGCGGTGCTGTGCAACCACTACGGCCCGACCGAGGCCTCGGTCTGCGCGACCCTGCTGGCGACCCGCGACGGCAGCGAGCTGAGCGCGCAGGAACTGCCGATCGGCCGGCCGTTGCCGGGCGTGCGCTGTTACGTGCTCGACCGCCACGGCGCACTGGCGCCGCGCGGCGCGGTCGGCGAACTGTGCATCGGCGGCCTCGGCGTGGCGCGCGAGTACCTCGGCCAGCCCGAGCTGAGCGCGCAGGCCTTCCCGCCCGACCCTTACGCGGCCTCGGACGGCGCGCGCCTGTACCGCACCGGCGACCTGGCGCGCTGGGACCGCGACGGCCACCTGCAGTTCCTCGGCCGCCGCGATCACCAGATCAAACTGCGCGGCTTCCGCATCGAGCTGGGCGAAATAGAGTCGGCGCTGGAGGCGCACGAGCTGGTCGAAACCGCGGTGGTGCTGCTGCGCGAAGACCGCCCCGGCGAACGCCGTCTGGTCGCCTACGTGGTCGGCGCCGACGGGCTCGACCCCGGCCGGCTGCGCGAGCATCTGGCCCAGCGCCTGCCCGAGGCCTTGCTGCCGGCGCAGTACCTGCGCCTGCCGGCGATGCCGCTGACCGGCAACGGCAAGATCGACCGCAAGGCGTTGCCGGCGCCGAGCGCGCAGGCCGCGCTCGAGCGCAGCCTGCGCGCGCCGGCCAGCGACACCGAACAGGCGGTGCTGGCGGTATGGCGCGAAGTGCTGGGGCGCGACGAACTCAGCACCGACGACGATTTCTTCGCCAGCGGCGGCGATTCGCTGTTGACCCTGCCGCTGGTGTTCAAGCTGCACGCCGCGCTCGGCGTCGAGCTGCCGCTGGCGGCGGTGTTCGCCGCGCCGACCATCGCCGGCCAGGCGCGCAAGATCGACGAGTTGCGCGCCGGCGGCGGCGAAGACGACTTCGATCTGGCGGCCGAAGTGGTGCTGGAAGACGAGATCGACCCGCGCCTGGCGCCGCTGCCGGCCGCGCCGCGCGGCGCGCCGGCTTCGGTCCTGATCACCGGCGCCACCGGCTTCCTCGGCGCCTATCTGGCGCGCGAGTTGCTCGACGCCACCGACGCCGAGCTGCTGTGCCTGGTGCGCGCGGCCTCGGCCGAGGACGGCCTGCGCCGGATCCGCGCCAACCTCGACAGCTACGGCCTGTGGCGCGACGCCGACGCGGCGCGGCTGGTGCCGGTGCTCGGCGACCTGGCCTCGCCGCGGCTGGGCCTGGACGAGGCCGCGTTCGACGCGATCGCCCGGCGCGCCGAAGCGATCTTCCACAACGGCGGCCAGGTCAATTTCCTCGCCCCCTACGAACACCTGCGCGCGGCCAACGTCGAAGGCACGCGCGAAGTGTTGCGCCTGGCCACCCGCCACCGGGTCAAGCCGGTGCATCTGGTATCCACGCTCGGCGTGTGCCTGATCGGCTCCAACCTCGAACGCACCGTGCTCGAGTCCGATCCGCCGCCGCCGGCCGAGGAACAGTACGGCGGCTACAACCAGAGCAAGTGGGTCGGCGAACAGCTGGCGCTGCGCGCGCGCGAACGCGGCCTGCCGGTGGCGATCTACCGCCCGGCGCGGATCACCGGCGACAGCCGCAGCGGGGTCAGCAATCTCGGCGACTACTTCAACGCCTGGCTCAAGGGCTGCGTGCAGCTCGGCGCCGCGCCGCACCTGCCCGACGAGGCATTCGACATGGCCCCGGTCGACTACGTCGGCCGCTCGATCGTGCGCATCGCCCTCGGCGCCGGCGACGCCAACGGCAACTTCCACTTCTACAACCGCGCCCGGCTGCCGATTCCGCTGGCGGTGTCGCGCTTGCGCGCGGCCGGCCATGCGCTGGAGGAAGTCGACTATCCGCGCTGGCGCGAGCGCCTGCTGGCCGAGGCCGCGGTCTCGCGCGACAACGCCCTGGCCGCGTTCGCCGGGCTGTTCCCGCAGAATCCCGATCCGCGCGAGCCGGTCTTCGACTGCAGCGCCACCGCCGCCGCGGTGGCGCCGCTGGGGCTGGCGTGTCCGCCGGCCGACGCGGCGCTGTTCGACCGTTACCTGGGCTTTCTGCAGCAACGCGGCTTCCTGGCCCAGGCCGCGGAGGCGACCGCATGAGCCGCTGGTCCGGCCTGCGCGATTTCCTGCTGATCTGGTCCGGCCAGCTGATCTCCGGGGTCGGCTCGCGCCTGACCAGTTTCGCCTTGGGCGTGTGGGTGCTGCAGACCACCGGCTCGACCACCCGCTTCGCCCTGATCTTCGTCGCCATGGCGGTGCCGGCCTTGCTGATCGCGCCGTTCGCCGGCGCCCTGGTCGACCGCTGGAATCGCCGCCGCACCATGATCGTGTGCGAAGCCATCGCCGCGGCGACGATGCTGGCGATGGCCGCGCTGCTGGCCGCTGGCCAACTGGCGATGGCGCACATCTATCTCGGCGTGGCGGTGACCGCGCTGACCAACGCCTTCCTGCAGCCGGCCTACCAGGCCAGCATTCCGCTGCTGGCCAACCAGGAACAGCTGACCCGGGTCAACGGCATGGTCCAGACCGGCTTCGCCGTGGCCCAGGTCGGCGGGCCCTTGCTGGCCGGCGTGCTGGTCAGCTCGATCTCGATGCCGGGCGTGCTGCTGGTCGATGCGCTGACCTTCTGCGCCGGCGTGGTCGCCTTGTGGCTGGCGCGGGTGCCGCAGCCGCAGCGCAGCGAGGACGAGCAGGAACCGAGCCTGTGGCGCGAGGCGGCGACCGGCTTGCGCTACGTGCGCGAACGGCGCGGGCTGCTCGGCCTGCTGATCGTGCTCGGGATCAGCAACTTCATGTTCGGACTGGCCAGCATCGCGATCACGCCGCTGATCCTGTCGGTGGCCGACCCCGGCCTGCTCGGCGTGCAGATGGCGATCGGCGGCGCCGGCCTGCTGATCGGCGGCCTCGCGGTCAGCACCTGGGGCGGACCGCGCCGGCGCATCGTCGGCGTGCTCGGCTATTCGTTGCTGGCCGGGCTGTTCCTGGCCGTGCACGGCCTGTGGCCGTCGTTCGCCCTGTTGGCGGTGGCCGGCTTCGCCTTCTTCCTGACCGTGCCGGTGATCGGCGCCAGCAACGCCGCGCTGTGGCAGAGCAAGGTGCCGGCCGATCTGCAAGGGCGCTGTTTCGCGATCCAGCGTGTCCTGTCGGAAGCGGCGATGCCGTTGGCTTACTGCCTGGCCGGACCGCTCGCCGAGCGGGTGTTCGAACCGTGGATGAGCGCCGATGGCCTGTTGGCCGGTTCGCTCGGCGTTGTCCTCGGAACCGGTCCCGGCCGCGGCCTGGGCCTGATGTTCGTGGTGTTGGGCGTGTCGATGATGCTGACTGCGGCGCTGGCCTGGTCGGTGCGCGCGATCCGCCGGGTCGAGGACGACCTGCCGGACGCGCCCGTCGCAGCGGCGCAGACGCGAACGGCGGATAACACGATGGAGTGCGCGGCCTGAGGCGCGACCGTGCGCGCTGGGGGCCGGATTGGAGACGACAAGGAGCAGGTCATGCGAGAGGAAACGAACGACACGGAGCGGTACCGCGTGGTGGTGAACCACGAACAGCAATACTCGCTGTTGCGCGAAGGCGATGCGCTTCCGGCCGGCTGGCGCGATGCCGGCGCCGGCGGCGGCAAGGAGCAATGCCTCGCCCTGATCGGCGAGCGATGGAACGACATGCGCCCGCGCAGCCTGCGCGGCGACGCGAACTGAGTTCAGTATCCGCAGGGACGAAACGGCAATGATTCCAGACAACGACGCGGTACCGATGATCGAATCGGACCGACTCATGATGCAGGGACGAGCCTGCGTCGAACGCCCGATCGCGACGGTACGCGGCGGGCTGGTGCAGGCTTCGGTGGTGGAGCGCGAACAGGCCGCGGACGCGCCGCTCGCGGTCACCGTGGCCTGGGTCCGCAACTTCCTCGCCCGCCCGCACGCCGACGTCGGCCGGGCCGGGCCGGTGTGTCCGTTCACGCCGGCGGCGCTGGCGTTGGACACGATCTGGCTGGCCGAGGTCTGCGACCGCGAAGTCAGCGTCGAGCGCATCGTCGACCTGATCGGCGAGTACCGCGACCTGTTCGGCGAGATCGAACCGCGCAACGGCCAGGCCGCGATCAACAAGACCGTGCTGGTGGTGTTTCCGCACCTGGGCGCGGATGCGGCCGGCTTCATCGACGACGTGCAGCGCGAGCTCAAGCCGAGCTTCGTCGACCTCGGCCTGATGCTGGGCGAGTTCCACGCCGCCAACGAAAGCCCGGGCCTGCGCAATCCGGCCTTCCGCCCGCTGCGCAGTCCGGTGCCGATGCTGGCGATCCGGCACATGGTCGAAACCGACCTGCCGTTCCTGCGCCGCGACCTCGACACGCCGCAGATCCGCGCCCAGTACCTGCGCTCCTACCTGCGCCGGCTCGGCGGCACGGTGCGGCGCAACTACTTCGATCAGGCGGTGGCGGCCTTGGTCGAGGCCGAGATCGAGCTCAAGGCCGCGCGCGCCGACGCGCCGCGCGCCGCGACGGCTAACGCCTGAGCCCGGGACGCGCATGAATCCTCCGATGACTCAGCAAGAACACGCCGCGCGCGAGCGCGTGGCGATCGTCGGCGGCGGCCTGGCCGGCTCGCTGCTGGCGCTGGCGCTGGCCCAGCGCGGGGTCGGCGTCGACGTCTACGAACGCCGACCCGATCCGCGCGCGGGCCGCGCCGAGGGCGGGCGCTCGATCAATCTCGGCCTGTCCAAGCGCGGTATCCAGGCGCTGACCGAGGTCGGCCTGATCGACGAGGTCATGCCGCTGGCGGTGACCATGAGCGGACGGGTGATCCATGCGCCCGACGGTAGCACCCGCTTCCAGCCCTACGGCAAGGACCGCGGCGAAGTGCTGCATTCGATCGACCGCAACGAACTCAACCGGCTGCTGCTCGACCACGCCGAACGCCATCCGCAGGTGCGCCTGCATTTCGAACACCGGCTGAGCGGGATCGACAAGCCGACGCGCGAGCTGGAGTTCGAGCACGGCGGCGTGCGCGTGCATGCGCATCCGGCCTGGGTGGTCGGCGCCGACGGCGCGTTCTCGCGCACCCGCCCGGAGATGCAGCGCGGCGAGCGCGCCGACTACCACCAGGAATACCTGGAGTGGGGCTATAAGGAGCTGAGCCTGGCGCCGAACCCGGACGGCGGTTCGCGGATCGAATTGAAGGCGCTGCACGTATGGCCGCGCGTGCACGGCTTCTTCGTCTCCCATCCCAACCGCGACGGCTCGCACACCCTGACCCTGTTCCTGCCGCACCAGGGTCCGGACAGCTTCGACAGCACGCGCACCCCGGAGCAAGTGCGGGCGCTGTTCGACAAGTACTTTCCGGACCTGATCCCGTTGCTGCCGAACCTGGTCGAGGACTGGGCCAGCCATCCGACCGGCTCGCTGATCACCACCCGCACCGCGCCGTGGAGCGCGGACGACTGGATCGTGCTGGTCGGCGACGCCTGCCACGCGGTGTATCCGTTCTACGGCCAGGGCATGAACTCGGCGTTCGAGGACTGCTCGGCGCTGATGGCGGCGCTGGCCGCGCATCCGCGCGACCGCCGCGCCGCCTTCGCCGCCTACGAGGCCGCGCGCCGGCCGCATACCGACACCCTGGCCGAGCTGTCCAAGGCCAACTTCGTCGAGCTCAAGCAGAAGGTGCAGTCGTTCTGGTTCCTGGCCCGCAAGCGCATCGACGTGGCCCTGAACCGGCTGCTGCCGCGCACCTGGCTGCCGCTGTACACGATGATCGCGCACACCACGATGCCCTACGGCGACGCCCTGGCGCGCTCGCGCCGGCAGGAGAAGATCGTGCTCGGCGCGGTGTCGGCGACGGCGCTGGCCGCGCTCGGCGCCGGCGCCTGGCTGCTGCGCGCGCTGTAGCGGCTACATCGTTTCGAGCGCGGCGCGGAACCGGCCCAGCGCCGCGGAAATCTCCTCGGCGTCGACGATGCCGTAGCCGAAGGTGATCGCCGGCCGCGCCGGCGGGCTCAGCGCGTACTCGGCGATCGACTGCGCGCCCGGCAGGTGGCGCTGCAGGCGGGCGAAGATCGCCGGCGCCAGCGCCGGCTCGCGGATCCGCGCCGCCAGGTGCAGGCCGGCCTCGGACGGTATCGGCTCCAGCCACGGCGCCAGCTCGCCGCGCAGCCCGGCGAGCAAGGCCTCGCGGCGTTCGGCGTAGATCGGCCGCATGCGCCGCACGTGCCGGGCCAGATGGCCATCGCGGATGAACGCCGCCAGCACCGACTGGGTGATGGTGTCGCTATGCGAATCGGCGCAGTGCTTGACCGTGATCAAGGCGTCGCGGGCCCAGCCGGGAGCGACGATGAAGCCCTTGCGCAGCGACGGGAACAGGCTCTTGGAGAAGGTGCCGACGTAGAACACCAGGGAGTCGCGGTCCAGGGTCTGCAGCGCGTCGAGCGGACGCTGGCCGAAGCGGAACTCGCCGTCGTAGTCGTCCTCGATCACCAGCGCGTTGCGGCTGCGGGCGAAGTCGAGCAAGGCGCGGCGACGGCGCATCGACAGGGCGACGCCGGTCGGCGACTGGTGCGAAGGCGTCACGCTGATCACCCCGACATCGTCCGGCAGCGCGTCCACGCACAGGCCTTCGGCATCGACCGGCATCGGCACCAGTTGCGCGCCGGCGGCGGCGAAGGCGGCGCGCACCGGCGGATAGCCCGGCTCCTCGACCGCGACCCGGGTGCGTCCCGGCGTCACCAGCAGGCGCGCGAGCAGGTCGAAGGCCTGCTGCGCGCCCGAAGTCACGATCACGTCGTCGGCGCCGCAGGCGACCGCGCGCGCGAACGCCACATGCTGGGCGATGGCTTCGCGCAGCGCCGGGATGCCTTCCGAGGGCGGATAGGCGAACGGCGTGCGCGACCACTGGCGCAGGCTCTGCGCCGACAGCCGGCGCCAGATCTCGTGCGGGAAATGCCGGTGGTCGGGAATGCCGAGGCGGAAGCAGCGCTCGGGCAGTTCGCGCGGCGGCCCCGGGCGCAGGAACGGGGTCTGCCACAAGGGGTTCAGGCGCGCGTCGCCGGCCCCGACCGGGCGCGGCGCGACCCGGCGCTCGCGGCGCGCGATCACGTCGGCGACCACCGCCTTGGCGCCCTTGCGCGGCAGCGCATAGCCTTCGGCGATCAACAGGTCGTAGACCGTCATCACCGTGTTGCGCGCCACTCCCAGCGCCTGCGCGACCTGGCGCGTGGCCGGCAGCTCCGCGCCGGCGGCGTAGCGGCCGTCGAGGATCGCCGAACGCAGCTGATGGTGCAGCTCGTGGGTCAGAGTGCCGCGGCCGCGCTCCGGCAGCGCCACGGGGAACGGAAAAACTGGCTCCATGGAATCTTCCCGGTGTGGCCCATGCAGGGCGCCAGGGTACGCCTATGCTGGATCCAGCCACGCGGCCCATCCGTCATGGAGCATCCGATGATCGACCTGTACTACACCGCCACGCCCAACGGCCTGAAGCTGCGCCTGTTCTTCGAGGAAACCGGCCTGGCGCACCGCATCGTGCCGGTGCGGCTGTCGGCCGGCGACCAGTTCAAGCCCGAATTCCTGGCGCTGTCGCCGAACAACAAGATCCCGGCGATCCTCGATCACGCCCCGCTCGACGGCGGCGCGCCGATACCGGTGTTCGAATCCGGCGCGATCTTGCTGTATCTGGCCGAGAAGACCGGCCTGCTGTATCCGGCGCAGCCGCGCCTGCGCCTGGAAGTCGGCCAGTGGCTGTTCTGGCAGATGGCCGGGCTGGGGCCGATGTCGGGCCAGGCCGGGCATTTCCGCGTCCACGCCGAAGAGCCGCTGCCTTACGCGATCGAGCGCTACACCCGCGAAGTGCAGCGCCTGCACGGCGTGCTCGACCGGCGCCTGCAGGACCGGCGCTTCCTGGTCGGCGACCAGTACTCGATCGCCGATGTCGCCTGCTATCCGTGGATCGTGCCGCATGCCGGCCTCGGCCAGGACCTGGCCACCACGCCGAACCTGCAACGCTGGTTCGACGAGATCGCTGCGCGGCCGGCGACCCTGCGCGCCTACGAAGGGGTCGAGCCGGCGTATGCGCAGGCGCTGTCGTCGCAAGCGCGGCAGGTCCTGTTCGGCGGCGCGGCCGAACCGGCGCGCTGACCGGACCGCCCGGCGAGCCGAGCATGCCCCACGATCCCGGCCCATGGTTGCGATTGGGGCCGGCGCGCATCGCCGCCGTCGCGGCCGTGCCGTGGATTCCCTCGGCCGCGCCCGGCGCGTGGGCCAAACCGCTGCGCTTCCTCGCCGGCGACCGCGGCTACGTCGAACTGCTGCGGATGGAGCCGGGCGCGGCCATGCCGCTGCATCGCCATAACGACGAAGCCCACAGCTACCAGCTCGGCGGGGTTCGCCAGTTGTGCGGCGGCGAGATCGTCGGCCCGGGCGATTACGTCTATGAGCCGCCCGGCCACATCGACTGGTGGAAGATCGTCGGCGACGAACCCATGACCGCACTGATCGTGACGATGGGCGCGGTCGAGTTCCTCGGTCCCGGCGGCAGCCTGCGCGGCCGGGCCGACGCCGCCAGCCGGCGCGAAGCCTATCGGCGCTATTGCGTCGAGCATGGCCTGACCGTACTCGACCTGGACGAAACCTGATCCGCGCGCGGCCGCGCTCAGCTTGCCGCTTCGGCCGCCAACCGCCGGCACAGCGCCGCGGTGGCCTCGTCGACCGGAAAGCAGCACTCCACGTGCAGCTCGTCCAGGGTCACGTCGCGCGGGGTGCCGAAGGTGGTGATGGTGGAGAAGAAGCGCAGCTCATGCCCGTCGCGCTGCAGGATGGTGGTCAGCAGCGGCGACGGCGCCGCGTCGAACTGGCGCCGGCGCCAGTGCGCGGGCACGTCCGGATAGGCCAGCGCCTCGGCCAGCAGGGCGCGCGCGACCGCATCGCCGGGCGCGGCGGCCACCGCAGTGTGCAGGTGGCGGATCAGCGTGCCGGCCACCTCGTCCCAGTTCGCCACCGCCGGGCGCAGATCCTGCGGATCGAAGAACTGGCGGATCATGTTGGCGTGCTTCATCGGCCGGCCGTCGAGGACGAAGCCGTTGACCCGCGCCGCGGCGGCGTTGGCCATCAGCACGTCCCAGTGCCGGTTCAATACGAAGGCCGGGTACGGCTCCTGCTGGGCCAGGATGAATTCGATCGCGCGGCGGATCTGCGCCAGCTCGGGCGTGGCCAACGCCGACTCGGGGTACTTCGGCGCGAAGCCGGCCGCGACCAGCAAGGCGTTGCGCTCGCGCAGCGGCAGTTCCAGCGCATCGGCCAGCTTGATCACCAGCTCGCGGCTGGGCTGGGCCTTGCCGGTTTCCACGCAGCTCAGGTGGCGCGCCGACACGCCCGCGTCCAGGGCCAGATCGAGCTGGCTCCAGCGCCGCGCCGCGCGCCATTCGCGCAGCAGCACGCCGACCTCGGGCGCATCGGGCAGCGACGAGGGCTTGGACGGAACGGGCCGGGATTCGGCGGACAGGGCGTGCATGGCCGGCATCATAGGCCCAGGCGCGGCAGCGAAACCATGACCTGCGAGGTCATGCCGCCATCACCTGCCGCGTCATTGTCGCCACGACCGCCGGCGCCAATCATTTGCCGCAACGCAACGCCCCCCACGGGCATCGGAGATGGCAATGAACCGCAGAACCTTTCTTGGACTCGGACTGGGCGCGGCCGGCACCGGCCTGCTCGCCGGCTGCGCCGGCGGCGCGCTGGTTTCCGCACCGGCTTCGCTGAGCGCCGCCAAGGCCTGGGACGCCGCCGGCTTCCACGCCGCGCGCCGCTACCTGCCCAGCGCCTTCGGCGAGATCGCGGTGGTCGAACGCGGCCGCGGCCCGGCCGCGCTGTTCCTGCACGGCTTTCCGCTCAACAGCTTCCAGTGGCGCGGGGTGATGGCGGCGCTGGAAGGCCAACGCCGCTGCATCGCCGCCGACTTCCTCGGCCTGGGCTACACCCGCGTCGCCGAAGGCCAGAGCGTGGCGCCGGCGGCGCAGGTCGAGATGCTGGCCTTCGTGCTCGACACCCTCGGCGTCGACAGCGTCGACCTGGTCGCCAACGACAGCGGCGGCGCGGTCGCGCAGCTGTTCCTGCTGAAGTATCCGCAGCGCGTGCGCAGCCTGCTGCTGACCAACTGCGATGTGGAGCCCGACAGCCCGCCGCCGGCGTTGATGCCGGTGATCGAGGCCGCGCGCCGCGGCCGCTTCGCCGAAGACACTTTCCCGCCGCAGTTGGCCGACAAGAATTTCGCCCGCTCGGCCAAAGGCATCGGCGGACAGTGCTACACCTACCGCCACCAGCCCAGCGACGAAGCCATCGAGACCTACTTCACCCCGCTGGTCGAATCGGCGCGGCGCAAGCAGCTCACCGACGCCTACGCACTGGCGCTGGATCCCAATCCCCTGGCCGGGATCGAAGCGGGGCTGCGGCGCAGCCAGGTGCCGATGCGGGTGGTCTGGGGCACCGGCGACGACATCTTCTCGCCGGCCAGCCCGGATTATCTGGACCGGGTGTTCCCGAACTCGCGCGGCGTGCGCCGGGTCGAGGGCGCCAAGCTGTTCTATCCGGAGGAGTTTCCGCAGTTGGTAGCGGAAGAGGCGTTGCGCTTGTGGGAATCAGTTTGATCGCCGCACCGGCCGCGTCCCGACCGACACGGGGCGCGGCCGTAGTTCGCTAGCGTAGCCGCGGACACGGCGCTGGCGGCGACGGTACTTGATGCATGCGTTCGCCGCCTCGCAACCAGTGCGGATCGAGCTTCGCGCGCCCGGCGACCGTGGCGCGCAATCGCGCCAGGGCCCTGGCGTCGCCGGGGTAGTCCCATCCCAGATAGAGCAGGTCGGTATGGCCGACCTGCAATTCGGTCTGAGCCGCATCGACCGCTACGAGATAGTAATGACCCGGGTCCAGGCGCAGCCCGCAGCACTGGGGATTACCCGAGTAGCGGATCGTCGCGACTTGTGCATCGCCGCGCAGGCGCTCGACGATCTCGATGCGGCCGTGCACCGGGTAACCGCCTTGCGCGGTCCGCAGGGCCTCGGCCGAACGCAGGCGCATCACGAATACCTGTGCCGCCTCGCGCATACGACTTTCGTCGATAGGCCGCACGCATTCGCAGGCGGCCGCCGGCTTCCAGGCCATTGCAACTGACATCAGTAACGCCGCCAACATGACGCATCTCATGTGCATGTCGCGCGTTCCGGGTTCACGATTCTATCCGTGACGATACCGCACCGCAGCGTTGCCTGACGCGCGGCACAACGCCGGTTGTGTTTGTTTGTATCGCCCAAACGTGCTGTATCCGCCGGCGATACCATGCCGGCTCGCATGAGGTGGCCATGAACAAGGTCCTGTTGATCGAGGACGATGCCCGACTGGCCGGGCTGATCTCCGAGTATCTGCTTCGCTACGATTTCAAAACCTCGGTGGTGTTGCGCGGCGACCAGGCGCTCAACGCGATCGAAGACGGTCCGCCCGACGTGATCGTGCTCGACCTGATGTTGCCCGGCATGGACGGCCTCGACGTCTGCCGGCAGATCCGCAAGCGATCGGCGGTGCCGATCGTCATGCTGACCGCGCGCGCGGATCTGTTCGATCAGGTCACCGGGCTGGAAGTCGGCGCCGACGACTACGTGCTCAAGCCGGTCGAGCCGCGCCTGCTGCTGGCGCGGTTGCGCGCGGTGTTGCGCCGCAGCCAGAGCGCTCCGGCCGCGGCGGCGGCGACGCCGTCCAGCCTGCTCCAGTACGGCGGCCTGCAGATCGACCTGACCGCGCGCCAGGTGCGCTGGCGCGGCGAGGAGATCGACCTGAAGACCGCCGACTACAACCTGTTCGTGATCCTGGCCCAGGCCGCCGGCCGCGTGCTCAACCGCGACGAGCTGTTGCGGCGCTGGCGCGGGATCGGCTTCGACGGCGTCGACCGCACCGTCGACGTCAGCATCTCGCGCCTGCGCCGGCATTTCGGCGACGACGCGCAGGAACCGCGCAAGATCAAGACCGTGTGGGGCCGCGGCTATCTGTTCAGCCCGATCGCCTGGGAGGATTGAATGCTGCCGATGCTGGTGCGGCTGTACCTGACGGTCGCCGGCCTGCTGCTGTGCTCGCTGTTGCTGGTGCAGCAGGCCTTTCCGCACCTGTTTCCGGAACCCTACGCGCAATCGGCGCGGCAGGACTTCGCCGGCGAGCTGCGCCTGCTGCGCGACCGCCTCGACGGCGCCGTCGGGGCCGAATTGGTCCGACGCCTGGACGAGCTCAACCGCGATCTGCCCGAACGCTACCGCCTGCTCGATCCGGCCGAGGTCGAGGCGCTGTCGGTGTCTGTGCGCGCCCAGCTCGGCGCCGACGGCAGCGCCGGCGACCACCTCGGCAGCGACCAGCACCGGGTCTATCTGCGCCTGGACCACGGCCAGGTGGTGCAGATCGGCTACGTCGAAGACGATTATCCGGCGCGCTACCTGGCCTACGTCACCGTGCTGGCGCTGATGCTGCTGGCGCTGCTGCTGTGGCTGCAGCCGCTGTGGGGCGACCTGGAGCGCCTGCGCGAGGTCGCCGAGCGCTTCGGCGACGGCGACCTGGAAGCGCGCGCGCCGCTGCGCGGCGGCTCCTCGATCCGCCAGCTGTGCGTGTACTTCAACAACATGGCCGACCAGATCGGCCGCCTGATCCAGTCCCAGCGCGACCTGGTCAACGCCGCCTCGCACGAGCTGCGCACGCCGATCACCCGGCTCGAATTCGGCCTGGCCAACCTGTCCGACTCGCTCGACGACCGGGTCGCCCGCGCGCGCGTGCACGCGCTGCGCTGCGACGTGGAAGAGCTGGACCTGCTGGTCGGCGAGCTGCTGACCCTGGGCATGCTGGAACGCAACGGCGCCCGCGCCCTGCTGGAACAGGTCGAAGCCGGCGCCTTCCTGCGCGCCTCGGCCGGTCTGGCGGCGGAGGAACTGCGCACCCGCGGCACCGCGATCGACTGGCTGCTGTCGCCGGCGCTGGCCGAGATCGTGGTCGAACCGCGCAGCTTCGCCCGCGCCTTCTCCAACCTGATGCGCAACGCGCTGCGCTACGCCGACGGACTGATCCGGGTGGTGCTGGAACCCGACGGCGCGGGCTGGCGCCTGATCGTCGAAGACGACGGGGTCGGCATTCCGGTCGAGGACCGCGACCGGGTGTTCGAGCCGTTCTACCGGCTGGACCGCAGCCGCGACCGCGCCACCGGCGGCTTCGGCCTCGGCCTGAGCATCGTCCGCCAGGTGATCGACCGTCACGGCGGCGAGATCCGGGTCGAGGCCTCGAACCTGGGCGGTGCGCGCTTCGTGATCCGCCTGCCCGAGCACCGCCCCGGCGAGCTGCGCGCCGCCGCGGCCGAGCGCGACGGCGACGGCGAGACGCTCGACCAGGCCTTCCATCTGCAGTGAGCCGGGCTGCGGTGAACCGGGCCGCAGTGAACCGGGATTGACCCGTTTCGCCGGGGCAACACGTTAGCTGTTGCAGGCCGTCCCCACGAACCGGCCGCAGGAGCTCGCATGCATACGGACATGAACGCGTACACGCCGGAAACGCCCGGCGCGGAATACCAATCTCAGCCCCAATCCCACCCCCATCCCGAGACCCACCCCGACGCCGCGACGGCCGGCGACGACGTCGAAGCCCGCGCGCTGGACCTGGCCAACCAGGCCATCGCCCGTCAGGCCAGCGGCGAGTCCGGCGAGGCCGCGCGGCATTGGCGCGAGGCGATCGCGCTGGCCGACCACGGCCTGCCCGGCGATCCGCTGCGCTACTGGCTGCGCAGCGGCCTGGCCGAAGCCTGCTTCCGCCTCGGCGACGATGCCGCCTGCATCGCCGCCGCGGCCGTGGCGCGGGCCTGGGCGCGCCAGCAGCAGGCGCCGTCGACCGCGCTGTGGCTGGGCCAGGCGCTGTTCCGCAGCGGCCGCGTCGACGAAGCCCTGGACGCGCTCGGCGAAGCCCAGGCGCTGGCCGGCGCCGCCTTCGCCGGCGCGCTCGACGAGCGCCACCGCGAGGCGATCCTGGCGCGGATGGCGACACTGGCCGCCTGAACGACCGCGGCCGCGCTCAGAACCGCGCCCACCACTGCACCGAGCGCTCGAAGTAGCCGCACAGGATCTGCGCCAGGCGGCGCCGGTCCTGGACCTGGCCGCTGGCGATCGCGCGGTCGACCGCGCTGTGCATGGCATTGAAGAAGATCACCGCGGTCAGGCGCGGGTCCGGCGCCGCCCACACCCGCGCCGCGATGCCGCCCTCGAGCAGTTCGACCAGTTGATCGATCGCCGGGTTGTCCTGCATCGCGTGACGGTCGTGATGGCCCGGGCCGTGGAACAGCGCATCGTGCAGCTCGACCCGGTCCAGGTAGCCGTCGACCGCGCCCTGCACCCAGGCGCGCAGCCGGCCGCCCCAGTCGCCGGGGCGGCAGCGGTCCATGGCCCGCGCCAGCTCGTCGAGGAAGCCGGCGACGAAGCGCTGCTGCAGGGCCAGCAGCAGTTGTTCGCGGCTGGAGTAGCGGTCGCGCAGCGCGGCCGGCTCCAGGCCGGCGGCGAGCGCGACCTCGGCCAGGCCCAGGCGCGCCGGGCCGCAGACCAGCAACAGCCGCTCGGCGTGGTCGAGCACGGCCTGGTCCGCCGGCGCGGCGGACGCGTTCGGTACGGCGCCCATCGGCGCTCCATATAGATGAGAATCGTTCTCATCATAGTCCATTCCCGGCGGCGGCGCCGGGGTCGGCCGGCCGGAGCCGCGACGGCGCGACCGGCGTCGACGCGCGCGGAACGCGACCCTCGCCGCGTCGGTTCCGCGGCCTGCGCCGGATGCGTTGCGCGAACTGCGCCGCGTTCGCGGATTTTCCGCCGCGGAAAATTCCTTGTCCGACGACGGAAATAAAACCGCGCCGGTCACGTCGCGAGCGTGAATCCATTCCGCTGTCGCCGCGCGCCGCGAAAGATTTTTTTCCGCAGCGAAAAAGCTGCGCGAAAACCCTTGTAGACAGCCGTTTGGCGCAGTGGCCGTTGTAGAAAAAACTTCACATGGCGGTCTTGTGATCCGTCTCTCACCGCCGGCTTCGTAAATACTCGACTTGTGATCCGTCTCTCACCCGTCTTGATAGACATGAAATCCAGGCTCATGGATATTGAATCCGCAGGCGCACGTCGGATCGAACGTACGCACGCCTGCGTAGAACGCCACGCATAACAACTCGGGCCCCGCGTACGCGCAAGCGGCACTGCCGACGCAGCGGGCTCTGCCCCGGCGCTGTGCGCCGCGGCCATGACGGTATTTGCTTCGTAGCGGACACGGAGAGGGGGCCACTCGTAACGAGTTGGCCGCAGGATCGCGCGCGTCGAAATCCTCGCGTCGTCGGGCCCCGCGCCCGTCGGCCGCAGGCGGCGTGCGGCCGGGCGGCCGCCTCAAAGGATGCGCATCATGACCGAATCCAACGCCAACGCCCTGCCCCTGACCACCGCCCAGCGCGGCTTGTGGGTCGGGCAGAAGATCGCCTCGCTCGAAGCGACCTTGAACATCGCCGAGGCGGTGGAAATCCATGGACCGGTCGAGCCGGCGCTGTTCCTGCGCGCCATGCGCCGCTTCACCGAAGAAGCCGAAACCACCCGCGTGCGCATCGTCGAGCGCGACGGCCTGCCGTACCAGATCGTGCGCGAAACCACGGTGGCGCAGTTCCCGTACCTGGATTTCAGCGCCGAAGCCGACCCGCGCGCGGCCGCCGAACGCTGGATGCACGCCGAGATCGTCAAGCCGGTCGATCTGGCCCACGATCCGCTGTGGTTCGGCGCCCTGTTCAAGTACGCCGACGATCTGTACTGCTGGTACCAGCGCGCCCACCACACCGTCTACGACGGCTTCAGCGGCGGCATGGCGGCCAAGCGCCTCAACGAGCTGTACCTGGCCTACCGCGACGGCGTCGAACCGCCGCCCAGCGGCTACGGCAGCCTGGCCTCGCTGGTGGAGACCGAAGCGGCCTATCGCGAGTCCGAGCGCTATCGCCGCGATCGCGAGTACTGGCTGGAGCAGCTCGCCGATCTGCCCGAGGCGGTGACCCTGGCGCGCCGCCGGGTGCGCAACAACGGCGGCCTGCGCCGCGCCAGCGGCCAGGTCGGCAACGACGTGCGCGAGCGCCTGGCCGAGATCGCACGCGATTGCGGCGTCAGCCTGCCGCAGGTGCTGATCGCGCTGGTCGCCGCGTACTACCACCGCGCCACCGGCGCCGAAGACCTGGTGATCGGCATGCCGGTCACCGGCCGGGTCAATCACGCCATGCGCAGCACGCCCGGCATGGCCGCCAACGTGGTCGCGATCCGGCTCAAGATGCACGCCGGCATGAGCATGCCGGAGCTGTTCGCGCAGGTCTCGCGCGTGGTCCGGCAGGCCCTGCGCCATCAGCAGTACCGCTACGAGGAACTGCGCCGCGACCTGGGCCTGCTCAACCCCGACCAGCACATGGCCTGGCTCGGCGTGAACATCGAGCCTTACGACTACAACAACTTCCTCGGCCACCGCGGCAGCGCGCGCAATCTGCACAACGGCAGCGCCGAGGACCTGACCGTATTCGTGTTCGACCGCCTCGACGGCCAGGGCCTGAGCCTGGACCTGGACGCCAATCCGACTCTGTATCCGGAGGCCGAACTCAACGAGCACCTGCGCCGGCTGCTGCGCCTGATCGACGCCGTGCAGGCCGAACCGGGCCTGCGTCTGGGCGAGATCGACGTGCTCGGCGACGACGAGCGCGCGCGCCTGCTGCAGCGCTGGAACGACACCGCAGCCCCATTGGCCGAGGCCACCGCGCTGGATCAGTTCGAGCGCCAGGCGACGCTGACGCCGGACGCGGTCGCGGTGGTGTCCGGCGACGCGGCGCTGAGCTATCGCGAACTCGACGCGTTGAGTACGCGTCTGGCGCGCCGCCTGATCGCTCGCGGCGTGCGCCCTGGCGACCTGGTGGCGCTGGCGCTGCCGCGCGACGAGCGCCTGCTCGCCGCTCCCTACGCGGTGTGGAAGGCCGGTGCGGCCTATCTGCCGCTGGATCCGGAATCGCCGCGCGAGCGCATCGTCCAGACCCTGGAAGACGCCGCGCCGCGGTTGCTGCTGACCACCGCCGCCTTCGCCGACGCGTTCGACGGCGGCGCGGTGGCGCTGCTGTCGATTGATGAAGCGTCGATGGATGAAGCGTCGATGGACGAAGCGTCGGCGGACGAACTTTCGAGCGACGGGTCGGCCGGCAGCGGGGCGGACCTGCCGCGCGCCGCCGCCGACGCCTGCGCCTACGTCATCTACACCTCCGGCTCGACCGGACGGCCCAAGGGCGTGGAAGTCGACCAGCGCAATCTGAGCAACTTCCTCGCCGCGACCCAGCGCCTGTTCGCGCCCGGCCCGGGCGAACGCTTCCTGGCCCAGACCACGATCGCCTTCGACATCGCCTGCTTCGAACTGTTCCTGCCGCTCAGCGTCGGCGCGCGGGTGGTGATGACCGGCGCCGAGACGGTGCGCGACCCGATCGCCCTGGCGCGTCTGATCGAAGAGCAGGCGCTGGACTACGTGCAGGCCACGCCCTCGTTGTGGCGCATGCTGCTGGCCAATCCGCGCCTGCGCCTGGACGGCGTGCATGCCTTGTCGACCGGCGAGGCCCTGCCGCCGGATCTGGCCCAGCGGCTGGTCGCCAGCGCGGCCAAGGTCACCAACCTCTACGGCCCGACCGAAACCACGGTCTGGGCCAGCGCGGTCGAGCTCGGCGCGGACGATGTCGCCGACGGCGCGCCGCCGTCGATCGGCCGGCCCCTGCTCAACACCCGCGCCTACCTGCTCGACGCCGCGCTCAACCCGGTGCCCACCGGCAGCGTCGGCGAGCTCTACGTCGCCGGCGCCTGCGTCGCCCGCGGCTATCTGCGCCGGCCGGCGCTGAGCGCCGAACGTTTCCTCGCCGATCCTTTCGTCGCCGGCGAACGCATGTACCGCACCGGCGACCTGGCGCGCTGGCGCGACGACGGCGCGATCGAGTACCTCGGCCGCGCCGACCAGCAGGTCAAGATCCGCGGCCACCGGGTCGAATTGGGCGAGATCGAGGCCCAGCTCGCCGCCGAAGACGGCGTCGCCGACGTCGCCGTCGCACTGCACACCGATGCGCTGGGCCACGGCCTGCTCGCCGCTTACGTGGTGCCGGCCGCCGGCCGCGGCGTCGACGCCGCGGCGCTGCGCAGCGGCCTGGCGCGGCGCCTGCCCGAGCACATGCTGCCTTCGGCCTATGTCGAGCTCGAGCGCCTGCCGCTGACCGCCAGCGGCAAGCTCGACCGCAAGGCGCTGGCGCCGCCCGAACGCAGCCGCCGCACCGCCTACGCGCCGCCGCGCAACGAGACCGAGCGCAAATTGGCCGCGCTGTGGCAGCAGATCTTCGGCCTGCCGCAGGTCGGCATCCACGACAACTTCTTCGAGCTCGGCGGCGATTCGCTGACCGCGGCCGAAATGGTCGCCGCCTTCCCGCAGCACTTCGGCAGCGAGCTCGCGCTGGGCGCCCTGTTCGAAGGCTCGACCATCGCCGGCCTGGCCGCGCACCTGGAGCGTAATGGCGGCGAGAACGACCCGCTCGGCGCGCTGCTGGCGCTGCGCCCGTCCGGCGGCGCGCGGCCGCTGTTCTGCATCCATCCGGTGACCGGGCTGAGCTGGGCCTATGCGGCGCTGCTGCGCCACCTCGACGAGCACCTGCCGGTGTACGCGCTGCAGTCGCGCGGCCTGCGCGGCGGCGCCAGCTTGCCGGCCAGCATCGAGGAGATCGCCGCCGACTACGTCGCCCAGATCCGGCGGGTGCAGCCGCACGGCCCGTACCGCCTGCTCGGCTGGTCGCTGGGCGGCCTGGTCGGCCACGCGGTCGCGGCGTTGCTGCAGCAGCTCGGCGAACGGGTCGAACTGCTGGCGATGATGGACTCCTACCCCTTCGTCGCCGATGCGGCCGAAGCCGGCGGCGAGGCGCAGCAGGTCGCGGCGGTGCTGAAGTTCCTCGGTTTCCACCAGCAGGCGCGCGACAACCCGCCGCAGGACATGCGCGCCCTGGCCGACCTGCTGTGCCGCGAGTACGAGGTGTTCTCGATCCCGCTGGTGCAGGAAATCATGAAGGCCGACGCGCGCCTGATCGAGAACGTCAGCGCGATCACCCGCAACAACCTGGCCCTGGCGCGCCGCTACCGGCCGGCCCCGATCGCCGCCGACATGGTGTTCTTCAACGCCGGCCGCAAGGAACGCGTCGACCTGGACGGCCTGCTGCACTACCACGCCGGCGCTTGGCAGCCGGTGATCGACGGCCGCATCGAGGTGCACGACATCGACTGCGATCATCAGTCGATGCTGGAACCGCGCGCCGCGGCGCAGATCGTGCGGATCCTGCGCGAGCGCCTGGAGCCGCGCAGCGAAGCCGCGCCGGCCCCCCCGCCGCAGCTGCACCCGGCGGAGTTCGCGATCGCGTTCTCGTAGGGCGCGGCTATTGCCGGGCGCCCAGGGGAAAGCAGGAGCAAATCCCCCCTACCCCCCTTTTTCAAAGGGGGGGAAACAGTCGGGACGTCGCGGCGATTCGAATGGAGCGCACCTCGCATATCTGCACGCAGTCGCCCAAGCCGATACCCCTACGCGCCAATCCTGCCCCCTTTGAAAAAGGGGGCCAGCGCCCGGCGCGAGCCCGAGGTCCGAGGGGTGTCGGCAGCGCGGGGGGATTTGCTCTTGCTTCTGCGCTCGTGGGAAAGCAAGAGCAAATCCCCCCTGCCCCCTTTTTCAAAGAGGGGAACCGCATGAGGGCTACGCGGCGACTGCGACTGCGACGGGCATCCTGCGGTCCTAACCATCGCGACCGGCAACGCGCACAATAGGCGGCTCCGCGATCGCTCGCGCCGCAGGGACCGCCACCGCCGATGAAGAGCAGCGACGTCGAACTCGAACGCCTGCGCGTGCAGCGCGAGGCGAGGCGCGCCGAGCGCGCCGCCGATCCGGCCCATGCCGAGCAGCGCGAGGGCCGCGCGCTGTGCCTGTCCGGCGGCGGCTACCGCGCCGCGCTGTTCCACCTCGGCGCCCTGCTGCGCCTGCACGAGACCGGCCTGCTCGCCGGGACGACCATGTTCAGCTCGGTCTCCGGCGGCAGCATTGTCTCGGCCTGGCTGGCCTGCCGTTATCTCGATACCCGCCGCGAAGACGAATCCTTCGCCGCCTGGAACGACCGGATCGATTTCCGCGCCGTGGTGGTCGAACCGTTCCGCGACGTCGTCGCGCGCGACATCCGCACCCTGCCGGTGCTCGCCACCGTCGCCTACAACTGGCTCTGGCCCTCGCACCGCATCGCCCTGCTCGAGCGCCGCTATGCCCAGGTGTTCGGCGAACGCAGCCTGGACCAGTTGCCCGAAACGCCGGCGTTCGTGTTCTGCGCCACCGACCTGACCTTCGGCGTCAATTGGGAATTCTCCCGGCGCCGGGTCGGCGACTACCTGGCCGGCTACCTGCGCGACGGCGCGCGCCGGGTCGGCCTGGCCTGCGCGGTCGCGGCGTCGTCGTGTTTTCCGCCGGTGTTCGGTCCGGTGCGTTTCGACACCGCGCCCGGCGCCTATCAGCGCGGGCATTATCAGGGCGACGACGGCGAAGCGCTGCGCCAGCGGATCGAACTCAGCGACGGCGGCGTCTACGACAACCTCGCCACCGAACCGACCCTGCGCCGCTACCGCGAAGTGCTGGTGTCCGACGCCGGCGGCCCGTTCGTATTCGAGAGCCGGCGCTGGTGGCTGCGCCAGCTGATGCGCTACACCCAAGTGGTCGGCAATCAGGCCGAAGCGCTGCGCAAGCGGCTGTTCTTCGGCCAGGCCGCGACCGGCTCGCTGATCGGCGTGTACTGGGGCCTCAGCGGCGGCCGCGACGGCGGCGCCGACGGCTACAGCCCGGCCCTGGTGGCCGAGGTCGTCGGCCGCATCCGCACCGACCTGGACCGCTTCCTCGACGTCGAGTTCGAAGTGCTGGTCAACCACGGCTATTTTTCCAGCGTCGACGCGATGGCCCGGCACAACGGCTGGCCGGCCTCGCCGGCCGCGGCCTGGCCTTATCCGCAACGCGCCGACGAAGGCCGCGTGCGCCATTGGTTGCGCCACAGCCACAAGCGCGTGCTGCACCCGCGCTGGTGGGGCGGCGGCGAATGAACGCCGCTCAAGCCGGAGCGCAGGGCGCGAACAGGTCGAGTTCGCGCGCGTAGACCGAAGTCCGGACCTGCATCAGCCCGAGCACCGAGTGGAACAGGTTGTCGTGGCTGGCCGGACGCAGCGCTTCGCGGCGCAGGCATTGCAGGTCCAGCCCGCGCGAGGCGGCGAAGCCGGGCGAGAACCACATCGTCATCGGCACCCGGGTCTGGGTCCGCGGCGCGATCGCGTACGGCAGGCCGTGCAGGTACAGGCCGTTCTCGCCCAACGACTCGCCGTGGTCGGACACGTAGATCAGCGCGGTGTCGCGGCTGCCGTCCTCGGCCAGGGCGCGGATGCTGCGGGCGAGGAACTCGTCGGTGGCCAGCAGCGCGTTGTCGTAGGCGTTGACGATCTGCTCGCGGCTGCAGCGGCCGAGTTCGTTGGTGTCGCAGGTCGGCGCGAACCGGCGCAGCCGCGGCGGATAGCGCCGGTAGTAGCTCGGGCCGTGGTTGCCGAGTTGGTGCAGCACCACCACCGCATCGCCCGTCTGGGCGGCCAGGCGTTCGCGCAAGCCGCGCAGCATCACCAGGTCGGAGCAGCCCTGCGCGTTGCAGTAGTCGGGGTCGGCATCGTGCTCGAAGGATTCGAAGGCCAGGCCCTTGCACACGTTCTTGCAGCCGGTCTGGTTGTCGCGCCACAGAGTGGGTATGCCGGCGTACTCGAGCACGTTGAGCAAGGACTCGCTGCCCTGGATCCGGCGCTTGTCGTAGTTGCGCCGTCCGTACGGCGAGAACATGCACGGCACCGACACCTCGGTGCTGCTGCCGCAGGCGGTGACGTCGGGGAAATTGACCGGACCGATCCGGGCCAGCTCCGGCGTGGTCTGGCGGGCATAACCGTTGAGCCCCCAGTTCTGCGCACGCGCGGTCTCGCCGACCACGATCAGCAGCAAGCGCGGCTTGCTGCCGGCCGGACGTGCGGCGACGCGCGCATCGGTGCCGATCGGCGCGCGGCCGCGCACTTTGGAGGCCGAGTCGTCGAAGGCGACCCGGGCCAGCGACACCAGGTAGTTGGCCGGCGTCACCAGGTGGCGCATTTCCTTGTGATTGCGCATCAAGGCCGAGATGTCCTGGAACGCGCCGAGCAGGGCCAGCATCGCCAACACCAGCGCCGCGGCCATCGCGGCCAGGCGGCTCCACAATGCCCGCGACCAGGCTTGCTCGATCACCCGCACCCGCCACAGCAACAGCGACGGCAATACCCCGAACAGCAGCAGCGGCGGCAACAACCCCAGGCTGAGCAATTCGCCTGACTCGCGGCCGTCGGACTGCAGCACGTTGCGGATCATGCCGGGGTCCAGGTAGACCCCGTACTGGCCCATGAAATGGGTTGCCGCCGCGGTAACCAGCAGCAGCGCCGTCAACAGCGGCTTCAGCGTCCAGCGATTGAGCAGGCCGGCGAGCAGGACGAAGGTGACCGCCACGATCGCGACATAGACGCAGGCGCCGACCCACAGCCCGCGCGCGCCGTCGAACGCGCCCGCGGCCGCGGCGGCGCGCCAGAACGCGCCGTTGGCGAAACTGGCGAAGAACATGCTGGCGGCCAGCGCCACGGTTTCGACCCGGGCTTGCGGCCGCAGGCCGAGCCGGGCCGGCCAGCGCGACGCGGAGCCAGCGACGACGCTCATCGGCGCGGGCTCCCGCGCCGGGCCCCATCGCCGGCGCAGGCGGGCGACGGCGTCGCGGCCAGCGGCTGCGCGGGCGGAAACGATGCGGCGGAAAGGAGATGCTGAGCGTCGATCATCGGCGGGTCGTGGGCTGCGCCGGGCCTCGCGCCCGGCCCGGAGGCGGTCGGACGCCATGATCGAAACCGCCTTGTCGGAGCGCGGTCGGAGCGAAGTTGGGCCGCGGTTAAACCACCCGCACGGACCTGGCCCGCACGGACCTGGCCCGCACGGACCTGGCCGGCGCGGACTTTGCCGGTTTGGGCGGCATATGGCCCGACGCGTTCCGACGCGTTTCCGACAGACCCGGGCGCATACTGGCCGCAGCCGCGCATTGGCGCGGCGCGGGCTCGCGCGGTACGCACCGCCGCGCCATTCGGGCCGCCGCGGGCGGCAGGAGCGACCGGCGCATGCGCCTGCTGGTGGTCGAAGACAATCGCAATCTGGTCGCCAACCTCTTCGACTACTTCGAAGCGCGCGGCCACACCCTGGACGCCGCACCCGACGGCCCGACCGGCCTGCACCTGGCGGTGACCCAGCGCTACGACGCGATCGTGCTCGACTGGATGCTGCCGCGCCTGGACGGCCGCGAAGTGCTGCGCTGCCTGCGCGAACAGGCCGGCGCGGACGTGCCGGTGCTGATGCTGACCGCGCGCGACGAACTGCCGGACAAGATCGCCGGCTTCCGCGCCGGCGCGGACGACTACCTGACCAAGCCCTTCGCCCTGCCCGAACTGGAAGTCCGGCTGGAAGCGCTGCTGGCGCGCGCCGTCGGCCGCAACCGCAGCAAGCTGCTGCAGGTCGCCGACCTCAAGCTCGACCTGACCACCCTGGAAGTCAGCCGCGGCGGCCGCGTGGTGCACCTGTATCCGGCCTGCCGCAAGCTGCTGGAAGTGCTGCTGCAGTCCAGCCCGGGCGCGGTCACCCGCGAACGCCTGGAGCAGGCGCTGTGGGGCGACGATCCGCCCGACGGCGACATGCTGCGCTCGCATGTCTACGAACTGCGGCGCGCGATCGACGGCCCCTATCCGGTCAAGCTGATCCAGACCTTGCCGCGGATCGGCTACCGCCTCGCCGTACCCACTCCCAGCGCGGTGGCCGACAGCGATGACTGAACCGTCCGCTCCGCCGCGCCGGCGCAGCAGTCTGGGCCGGCGCCTGCTGCTCGGCCTGCTCGGCTATGCGGTGCTGGTCTCGGCCGCGGTGGTGATCGTGCAGGGCCTGGTGGTCAACGAGCACGCCGAACGGCTGGTGTGGACCTCGCTGATGGACACCGAGCTCGAGCATTTCGTCGAGCGCAGCCGCAGCGACCCTGATTACCGCTGGACCGACACCAAGGCCTTGAGCCTGTACGACAGCGCGACCCGACCGCCGCCGCCGGCGCTGCGCGCGCTCGGCCCCGGCGTGCACGACGACATCGAATCCGACGGCGTCGAACACGTGGTGCTGGTGCGCGACGTCGACGGCCGCAGGCTGGTGCTGGCGCTCGACATCGACGACATGGAGCACCTGGAGTTCGACCTGGCCCTGACCATCGCCGGCTCGGCGATCACCACCCTGCTGACCCTGTGCCTGGTGATCGGCTGGGGCGTGCGCCGGCTGGTGCGGCCGCTGACCCAGGTCGCCCAGCGCATCGGCGGCCTGCAACCCGACCGCGCCGGCCAGCGCATCGAACTGCCCGACTCGGCCAGTTCCGAGTTGGTGGTGATCGCCGACGCGGTCAACGACTATCTCGCCCGCAACGACCGCTTCGTGGTCCGCGAGCGCGCTTTCATCGACAGCGCCAGCCACGAGTTGCGCACCCCGATCGCGGTGATCGCCGGCTCCACCGAGCTGGCCCTGGCCCAGCCCGACCTGCCGGCCGGCGCGCGCCAGCAACTGGCGCGGATCCACCGCACCGCGCGCGAGGTCGAGCAGTTGGTGTCGCTGCTGCTGGCGCTGGCCAAGGACCCGCAACGCCTGGCGTCCAACGGCGACCGGGTGGCGCTGGACCAGTTGCTGCCGGAACTGGTCGAAGACCATCGCCACCTGTGCCGCGACAAGGACCTGCGCCTGGCGCTGGCGCCGCTGCCGCCGTGCGAGATCGTCGCGCCGCTGCCGATCGTGCAGGCGGCGATCGGCAATCTGTTGCGCAATGCGATCGAGAACAGCGACCGCGGCGAGATCGCGATCCGGCTCGACGCCGACGCCACGGTGGTGATCGAGGACCCGGGCCACGGCATGAGCCCGGAGGAGATCAGCGCGCTCTACGCCCGGGTCGCCCGCGACGGCCGCGAGGGCGGCGGGATCGGCCTGGACCTGATCTCGCGGCTGTGCGAACACCTGGGCTGGCGGCTGCGCTTCGATCAGGCCGAACGCGGCACGCGCACGACGCTGAGTTTGCGGCCGGGGTGAGCGGCGCTTTCCGGCCGGGTCCGGTTCGCTGGAACTGGGCTGCCCTCATCCGGCCCTTCGGGCCACCTTCTCCCGCAAGCGGGAGAAGGGAGCGGACCAGGTCTTCACGCAAGCGGGAGAGGGGTTAGGGTGGGGGGACCTCTCACTCGCCCACCGCATCGTCCCCGCGCGGCGGCGGCAACGCCGCCGGCGGCTTCGCCGGCGCCTGCAGCGGCAGCGGATCGCTGCGCTGGCGCTGGTAGGCGCGTGCGACCCGCTCGGCGCCGTACTTGCGTTCCAGGCGCTTGACGATGAAATGGCCGCGCGCCATGTCCTGGTAGTGATTGGTGAACAACACGTTCATCGTCGCCGCGGTGGCCGCGCCGATCACCGGCACCAACTGCGCGGCGGTCTTTTCGCCGACCACCACGCCGAAGCGGGTCGCGACCACGTCGACCAGCTTGCTCATCCAGGCGGTGGCCTGCTTCTTGGCGTAAGCGTGGGTGGCGTGCTGGGCGCCGCGACGGCTGGCCAGGCCGGCCAGTTCCTGCCGGCCGACCTCGGCCAGCGCGGTGCGCACCGCGTAATAGCCGGAAGCGGAAGCATCGTCCTCGTCGCTGCCGCCACCGAAGGCGAACACTTCCACGCAGGCCGCCTGCACTTCGGGATCGGCCAGGGAAAAGCCTTCGGCGCGGGCGATGTCGGCGACCGCGCGCATCATCACCACGGTCGATACCGGCAGCTCCGCGGCCAGGCCGGCGGCGCCGAAGAAGCCGCCGAGCGCGCCGACCGCGCCGGCGGCGAACTTGTGGCTCTTGGTCGAGGAAGCCTTGTTGGGCTGGTCCTTGACCGTCCACAGCGCCGCCGCGGCGGCCTTGTGCAAGGCGCCGTGGACGATGCTCTGGATCCTGCGGTTGACGAAGCCCGGCAGCTTGGACAGGCCGAACTCGATCGGCGCGCCGGCCAGCGCGGTCATCCGCGCGGTCAGCGACGGCGTTTCCAGCAGCGCCACCGCGCGCGCCAGATCGGCCGCGTCGGCGGTGTCGTCGAGCCTGTCGTGGTCCTGCCGCATCCTGCCGTTCTCCCGGGGTCGGCCGCGTCGTGCGGCGGCACGAACATAAGACCGCCGCGGCCGCGCTTCAAGTGCGCGGCGTGCGCACCATGCGTTCGAGCAGGTGCTCGACGATGTCCGCGGCCTGCAGGCAGCGGCCGGTATGCACCGCCGACATCTGGATGATCGAGCTGCGCTTGGCGGTCAGCCAGTGGAAGCGCGCGCGCGCCGGCAACTGGCCGATCGGGCCGGCGTCGCGGCCGCCGCGGCAGATGCGCTCGATCGCCTGCAGGTGCAGGCGCACCGCCTCGACGTCGACGCCGGGGTCGAGCGCGCGCAGCCGCGCCTGGTCGAGCTCGATGCCGGCCGCGAGCAGGCCGGCCGCCGGGCAGGACACCAGCACGCCGACGTTGACGAACTCCTCGCGCTCGACCCGCGGCACCACGCGGATCACCGCATAGTCATACAGCGAGCGAGCGGGCATGGATCGCCTCCTCGACGAATGCGCGCGGCGCCTGCACGCGGCGCTGGAGATAGTCGGCGTAGGCGCGGCGATGGGCCTGGGCGTCGGCGAAGCCGGGCTCGTCCTCGAGCCAGGCGTCCGGCAGCAAGGCCACCACCTCCTCGATCAGCGCCGGGGTGAGCTTCGGCGCGAGTTCGGCGTCGGCCTCGGCCAGGGCGGCCGCGAACGGCAGCAGCACGTGGTCCTTGACCGGCGCGAAACGGCTGGCGGCGGCGCCGGCGGCGTTGGCCCAGTCGTGGTGGAAGTACAGCGCCGCGCCGTGATCGATCAGGGTCAGGCGGCGATGCCACAGCAGCATGTTGGTGTTGCGCGCGGTGCGGTCGACGTTGGTGGTCAGGGCGTCGAACCAGACGATGCGCGAGGCCAGCGCGGCCGGCGGCGCATCGACCAGCGGGTCGTAGTTGACCGAGCCGGGCAGGTAGTCGAGGGCCAGGTTGAGCCCGGCGCTCTCGCGGATCAGGTGCTGGATCTCCGGATCGGGTTCGGTCCGCGCCAGTTCCGGGTCGAGTTCGGCGAGCACGATCTCCGGCACCGGCAGATCCAGCCGGCGCGCGATCTCGCCGGCGACGATCTCGGCGATCAACGCCTTGCGGCCCTGGCCGGCGCCGCGGAACTTCATCACGTACAGGCCGTCGTCGTCGGCCTCGACCACGGCCGGCAGCGAGCCGCCTTCGCGCAGCGGGGTAACGTAGCGGGTGGCGGAAACGGTTCTGAGCACGGCGGGACGGCGGCGGCGCACGGGCGCGGGTTCGGTCGCCCACCTTAGGGCGGGCCGGCGCAAACGCCAAGCCCGCCGCTCGCGGAGCGCGATCGCACCGATCGCACCGATCGCTTCGGGCGAAGACTCAGGCCGCCGCGGCCGGCGCGTGCTGGCGGATTAGCCGCTCGACCAGGACATCGACATCGGCCTCGGCGCGCTCGATCGACGCCCGCAGTCCTTCGCCGCCGAATTCGTCGTACTCGATCGCCGCGCCGTGATGGTCGACGATGCCGATGTAGCGCATCGGCGTGCGCACGCCGGGCTCGACGTGGTTGATCGCCTCCAGCCGTTCGCCGGCGCCGTAGCCGACGTCGCCGCGCGAGCTCAGCAGCACCAGGCTCTTGCCGGCGCCGGCCAGCATCGGCCAGTACGGCTCGCCCTGGCGCTGGCGGTCGAAGCCGAAGGTGCGGCCGACCCGCACCACGTTGTCGATCCAGGCCTTGAACTGGGCCGGCATGCCGAAGTTGTACATCGGCACGCCGGCGACGATCACGTCGGCGGCGATCAGCTCGTCGACCAGGGCGTCGCTCTCGGCCAGGGTCTCGTGCATCCACGGCAGGCGCTGGTCCTGCGGGGTGAAAGCGGCATGGATCCAGGCGCCGGTGACCGGCGACGGAGGAGCGGTACCGACGTCGCGATAGACGACCTCGTCGCCGGGACGGATTTCGCGCCAGCGGCGCACGAAGCGCTCGCTCAGGCGGCGGCTGTGCGAGCCGTAGCGGCTGCGTTCGGAGGTATCGGAGCGGGCGCTGGAATCCAGGTGCAGCAGGCGGGTCATGGCGGCGGTCTCGGGTTCGGTGATGGATGAGCCCTGTTGGCGCATTCGCGGGCACATCCGGGCTGGAAGCCATGTTGAATCCGCCCGACCGAGGCGACAAACTCCGATTTCTCAGCAAACGGATTATTTTTTCTCATCCATGAGCCGCCCCCGCCTGCCCCCGCTCGGCGCCCTGCGCGCGTTCGAAGCCGCCGCCCGCCTGGCCAGCTTCAAGCGCGCCGCCGACGAGCTGTCGGTAACCCCGACCGCGATCAGCCACCAGATCCGCCTGCTCGAAGAGCAACTGGGCGTGCGCCTGTTCGAACGTCAGACCCGGCGCGTGGCCCTGACCGCCGAGGCGGCCCTGCTCTATCCGGTGCTGCGCGACGGCTTCGACGCCTTCGCCGAGGCGGTCGCAGCGATCGCGGCGCGGCGGCAGCGGCGCGCGCTGACCCTGTCGGCGACGCTGTCGTTCACCGCCAAATGGCTGGTGCCGAAGGTGGCCTCGTTCCGCGCCGCGCAACCGCAGCTGGACCTGCGCCTGCACGCCTCCGACGATCCGGTCGACCTGGCCGCCGGGGTCGCCGACGCGGCGATCCGCTACGGCCGCGGCCCCTACCCCGGTCTGGTCGCCGAACGCCTGATCGAGAACCGTTTCGCCCCGGTGTGCAATCCGCGCCTGGGCTTGCGCCGGCCGCAGGACTTGCGCGAGCACGCGCTGCTGCATTCGGAATGGCGCCATCCCACCGCCGACACGCCGACCTGGCGCAACTGGTGCGCGCTGGCCGGCGTCGAAGGCCTGGACGTGGAGGCGGGGCTGCGCTTCACCGACGAGAGCCATGCCATCCAGGCCGCGATCGCCGGCCACGGCGTGGCCCTGCTCAGCCTGGCCCTGGTCGCCGACGACCTGGCCGCCGGCACCCTGGTGCAACCCTTCGGAGCCGAGTTGGCGCTGGAAGGCTATCCGCACTGGCTGGTGTACCCGCAAGGGGCGCCGCGCGCGGAAGTGCTGGCGCTGCGCGACTGGCTGCGCGCGCAGGCCGCGCTGGCCTAGACGATCAGCCTTCGGCGCGTTGGCGTGCGGTTTGGTAACGCTGCTCCTGGCTCAGCCCGCCGTAGCCGTAAGCGGCCGCGCGCGCATCGATGATGTGGATGTAGGACGTGTCGTGCGCGTCGCCGAGCAGGGCCGACAGGCCGGCATGCATGCGCTGCAGATAGCGCGCTTTCTCGGCCTTGGTGTTGGTCTCGTCGGTGATGCTGATGTCCAGGTGATAGGCGCTGCGCTGGTGTTCGAGCAGGCTGCGCCCGTCGATGAACCAATGGCCGCGATCGACGAACTGGATCGCGACGGCGACCAGCTCGCGCGGCTTGCCGAGCACCTCGACGGTGAGGTCGGCGACCAAGGCCGCGGCGGCGCGCGCCAGTTCGGCGTCGGGCGCGGCGGAAATCTGCAGGGCGATGTGCGGCATCAGCGTTCTCCGTGGCGGGCCGGGTTCGGCCCGGGAATGTCGCCAGGTTAGGCTTGCGCCATCCATCGGCAAAGCGGGAAGATCGGACGGAATCCATCGGCTTTCCCGATGTAAGGACGGACCATGGCCGGCTTCGACCTGGAACAGCTCAAGGCCTTCGTCGCGGTCGCCGACGCCGGCAGCATCTCCGCCGGCGCGGCGCGGGTGTTCCGCTCGCAATCGGCGGTCAGCGAGCAACTGCAGAAGCTCGAGCGCGCCGCCGGCGCGGCGCTGCTGTTGCGCTCGCGCCACGGCGTGGCGCCCACCGCGGCCGGCCAGCGCCTGCTCGGCCATGCCCGGCAATTGCTCGCGCTGGGCGAGCTGGCCCTGCACGACGTGCGCCGCGAGCTGCGCCGCACCGAACTGCGCCTGGGCATCAGCGACTACTACCGCCCCGACGACATCGCCGGGTTGCTGCGGCATCTGACCCGCCACTGCCCGCAGCTGCGGCTGCAGGTCGCGCTGGGCACCAGCGCGGCGATCGCCCGCGGCCATGCCGAAGGCGCTTACGACGCGGCGCTGGTCATGCAGGTCGACACGGCCGGCACGGCGCGCGCCAGCGACGGCGCGCTGCCGCTGCGGCGCGAGCCCCTGGCCTGGGTCGCCGCCGCGGGCCTGGACCTGCGCGGCGAGGATCAGTTGCCGCTGGTGCTGCTGCCGCCGGAGTGCGCCCTGCATCGGCTGGCGATGGAACGGCTGCGCAAGCATCGCAGCGCCTGCCGCCTGGCCCACCAGGCCAGCGGCGTCGCCGGCCTGCAGGCGGCGCTGCGCGCCGGACTCGGCCTGGGCTGCCTCAATGCCTCGGCGATCGGCGACGGCCTGGCGGTGGCGCATTCGCCGCGCCTGCCCGCGCTGCCGGACTGCAGTTTCCGCCTGATCCTGCCGTCGTCCGGCGCCAATGCCGCGGTGCGCGAAGCCGGCGCCGCCCTGCACGCCTATTTCGCGTAGCCCCCTGTAGGAGCGGCGTGAGCCGCGACAGCCGCAGCGACGCGACAGCGCGCGCCGACCCGGAGACGATCGAATCCGCAGGCGCAACGATGAAGAGCCCGGAACATCCGGGCTGCGGCGACACCGCTCGCGCGCACCGCTGCGGTGGTCGCGGCTTACGCCGCTCCTACAGGAGGGGAGCTACAGCTGCTCGCGTGGCGGCAGGGTCCAGTCGATCGGCGCCAGCCCCTGGCGCGCCAGATACTCGTTGGCGGCGGAGAAATGGCCGCAGCCGATGAAACCGCGGTGCGCCGACAAGGGCGAGGGATGCGGCGCCTTGAGCACGCGATGGCGGCGCGGGTCGATGACCTTGCCCTTGGCCTGGGCGTAGCTGCCCCAGAGCAGGAACACCAGCCCTTCGCGTTCGCGATTGAGCACGTCGACGACGTGGTCGGTGAAGCCTTCCCAGCCCTTGCCCTGGTGCGCGCCGGCGCGGCCTTCCTCGACCGTCAGCACCGCATTGAGCAGCAGCACGCCGCGCCGGGCCCACGGCAGCAGGCAGCCGTGACCGGGCCGGGCGATGCCCAGATCGCGCTGGATCTCCTTGAAGATGTTGTCCAGCGACGGCGGCACCGCTACGCCCGGCTGCACCGAGAAGCACAGCCCGTGCGCCTGGCCGTAGCCGTGGTACGGGTCCTGGCCCAGCACCACCACCTTGACCTGCTCGAACGGGGTCGCGTCGAAGGCGGAGAAAATCTGCGGCCCGGGCGGGAAGATCCGCGCGCCGGCGTTCTTGCGTTCGCGCAGGAAGCGCGACAGCGACTGCATGTCCTCGCGCCCGAACCAGTCGCCGATGCGCGCCTTCCACGACGGGTCGAGCTTGATGTCGCGATCGCCGTCGCTCATGCCGGCAGCACCGCGCTGGGCTCGGACAGCCGCGACAGGCGCAGCTGGAACAGGGTCTTGGTCACCAGCAGGCGTTCTTCGATCGGCTTGAGCACCAGGTCGTTGGCGCCGGCGCGCAGCAGCTCGCTCTGGTTGTCGCGGTTGGCGTCGCCGGTCATCACCAGCACCGGCAGGCGGCGCTTGCCGTAGCCGAAGTCGCCGCGCAGGCGCGCCAGCAGGTCCTTGCCGCCGAGTTCGCCCTTCAGATAGACGTCGGTCAGCACCAGGTCGGCGCCGGCGTCGCCGCCGTCGCGGCCGCTGGCGCGATGCGCTTCCAGGTGCTCCAGCGCCTCTTCCACGCCGATGAAGTGCAGCACCTGCAGCGCATGCCGCTCGAGCATGCGCTTGGTCGCCACCGCCACCACCCGGCTGTCCTCGACGTAGAGCACGCGCGCGCCGGGAATCGGCTGCGGCTGGACGTAGCCGCGGATGAAGGCGGCCAGCGCGGCCGGGCCGAGCGACTTGTCGAAATAGTCGGTTACGTCTTCGGTGAAGCGGCGCGCCTCCAGGTGCGACTGGGCGTCGCTGGAGACCACGATCACCGGCACGTAGGCCTGGCCTGCGGCTTCGCGCACCGCGCGCGCCAGGGCGATGCCGTCGCCGTCGGGCAGCACCAGGGCGGTGGTGACCAGGTCGACCTCGCCGTGATCCAGCGCCAGCTTGGCCTCGATGATGTTGCCGCACTGGACCAGGCGCAGGTTGGGCAGCTCGCGCAACAGCACGTCGGCGATCAGCTTGCGCACCAGCTTGGAGCCGTCGACCACCATCACCCGCGGTGCGGCGCTATCGAAATGTCGCAGATTCTGGCTTTGCATGGCGTCGATGATTACCGGGTCGGCGACGCGCGTCCGGCGCCGGCGGGCGCCGATGCGCGGCGCGCAGGCGGGGGAACCCAGATTCTAGGCGCAAGCGGTCGCAGATTCCGAGTCTTGCGCATCAGGTCCGCGCGCCTCGCGCTCGGTGCGCGGGCGCCGGCTCAACCGCGACCGGCTCGCGCCTGGCGCAGGTGGTGGCCGGTGACCAGGCCGGCGCCGAACCAGCCCAGCGCGGCCGAACCGGCCAGGATCGCCAGCGCCTGCAGCGGACCGAAGCCCTCCAGCACGAACCGGCTGCCGTAGCTGGCGGCAAGCGCGCCCAGCGGCTCGCGCAGGCTGCGGTCGGCCGCGGTCAGCAGCGCCAGCGCGACCGCGCCGGCGGCCAGGCCGTAGCAGGCGCCCAGGTACAGGAACGGCCGGCGGATGAAACCGTCGGTGGCGCCGAGCAGTTGCAGCACGCCGATCTCCTCGCGCCGCGACTGGATGTCCAGGCGCACGGTGTTGCCGACCACCAGCAACGCGCCCAGGCCGAGCCCGAGCGCCAGCATCCAGGCCAGGCGGCTGCCGAAGCGCAGCCAGCCGTCCAGGCGCTGGCGCCAGCCGGCGTCGTGCTGGACCAGGTCGGCCTCGGCCAACGCGCCCAGCGACTGCGCCAGGGCCAGTTCGTCGCCCTTGGGCGTCACCACCAGCAGGCTCGGCAGCGGATTGCCCTCGATCGCGCTGAGGGTATCGCCGAGGCCACTCTTCTCGCGCAGCTCGGCCAGGCCCTGCTCGGGCGTGCGCAACTCGACCGCGCCGACCTCGGGCCGCGCGCGCAGTTCCGCGGCCAGGGCGCGGGCGCGCTCGAGCGCGATCTCCGGTTTGAGGAACAGGCTGATCTGGCGCGAACGCTGCACGTCGCCGGCGAAGCGCTCGATATTGCTCAGCGCCGCCCACAGCCCCAGCGGCAAGGCCAGCGCCACCGCCATCACCCCGATCGTCAGCAGCGCCGCCCAGGGCTTGCGCAGCAGCCGGCCGAGGCTGGCGACCAGGCTGTGCAGGTGATGCTCGAACCACGGCCCCAATCCGGAGCGCGCGGCGGCGGCGATGGCGTCGTCGTGGTCGTACTTGTAGTCGGGAGCGCCGGCGAGCGGCTCGCGGCGGTCCTGCGGCATTGCGTTCATTCGGCCAGATCCTCGGGCGCGATGTCGTCGACCAGGCGGCCCTGGTTCAGCACCAGCACGCGCTTGCGCATGCGCTTGACCAGAGCCAGGTCGTGGCTGGCGACCAGCACGCTGGTGCCGCGCTCGGGCAGCGACTGGAACAGGGCCATGATTTCCGCCGACAGGGTCGGGTCGAGATTGCCGGTGGGTTCGTCGGCGACCAGCAGGCGCGGTTCGCCGACGATCGCGCGGGCGATGCCGACGCGCTGCTGCTCGCCGGCCGACAACTGGCCCGGCAAGGCTTCGGCGCGCGCGCCCAGGCCGACTTTCTCCAGCGTGGCGCGCACGCGCCGGCTGATGTCGGGCCGGCGCAGGCCGCGCAGCAGCAAAGGCAGGGCGACGTTGTCGGCGACGCTGCGGTCGGCGAGCAGGCGGTGGTCCTGGAACACCACCCCGATCTCGCGCCGGTGCAGGGCGATGCGCCGGCCGCCGACCTTGTGCAGGCTGCGTTCGCCGAACAGCACCGTGCCGCGGCTGGGGCGTTCGCTGAGATGGATCAGCTTGAGCAAGGTGCTCTTGCCGGCGCCGGAGTGGCCGGTGAGGAACAGCATCTCGCCGGGCGCCACCTCGAAGCTGACTTCGCTGAGAGCCTGGTGGCCGCTGTCGTAGCGTTTGCTGACGTTGTCGAAGCGCAGGACGGTCATGGCGGAAGTATCGCAGAGCGAATCGCCGGCTTCATCACGTTTCGGCATTCGGGTTTGGCCTATGGTCGCGCTGCGGTCGACGCGGCATCGTCGACGTGCCCGACGACACAGACCGACCGTTCAGGCCGGCACGGATCGCGCGACCGCAGGCCAGCGTCCGCCGCACGGCGCCCTGGCGCAGCGACACCCCTGGCGACGCTTCCCAGTCCGACATCGCACACGCCGCGCCGGCCGACCGGCGACGGCGGACCGCCTTCGTCCACGACTAGGAGCCCACCATGCACACTCTTCCGGCCTCGCTGGCGCTCGCCGGCCTGTTCGCGCTCGGCCTGTACGCCCACGACGCCCGCGCCGAGCAATACGACCCGCCGCTGAACATCGGCACCCTGGCCTGCCCGGCCGGTTCCACCGGCTACGGCAATGCGCGCTTCATCGTCTTTCCCTCGTTCGGCAGCGCGCCGCCGAACTGGCGCATGACGATCTGGTGCAGCGCCGGCGGCAGCGGCCGCCGCGGCCATTTCGAACCCGGCGGCGGCGGCGTGTTCACCGCCTGGCCCTATGCCGGCGGCGCGTTCGGCATCGGCTGGCCGGCCTCGCCGAACTACGGCAACCAGTACCAGTCGCTCGACATCGACAGCGACGGCGACCTGGACGTGTTCCAGTTGGTGGAAACCGCGGCCAACACCTGGTCGGTGTACCTCAGCCGCACGCTGTAGGCGGCCGCGCTGTAGACAGCCGCCGTAACCGGCACGTCCGCCAGGACGGCCGTGCGCGGAGCTTGCGTGCGCGGAGCTTGCGTGCGCGGGGAGTGCGCGGGCGGTGCTTGCGCAGGCCCGGCGGTGCGGGCGCGCGGATGGCGAGCGCCCGGCCGGTCAGCGGCCGGGGTCCGCGGGCGCGGGCCAGGCCCGCGCGGGCGAAGCGACGGCGGCCGGCTCGCGAGCCGGCCGCCGGGACGCGTCAGTGCTGGCTGCGCGGCGGACGCGCGACCAGCGACTTGAGCTTGCGGCCGATGCGGCCGAGCAACGAGGGCTTGCCCTCGGCCGACGCGGCCGCAGCGGCGGGCGCCGGCTTGGCGGCCGGCTTCGCAGCCGCGGCCGGGGCCGGGCGGGTCGCGCCGGTCGGTGCGGCAGCGGCAGGAGCGGCGGCGCCCTCGGCGCCTTCGATGCGGCGACCGCCGCGACGGCGGCGGCGCTTGCGCGGCGCGCGCTCGCCTTCGACGGCCGGCGCGGCGGCGGGCGCGGCGCCTTCCGCACGCGGGGCGCGCGGCGGACGCGGCGCGGCGGCTTCGCCGCCCGCGGCAACGGCGGCGGCGGGAGCGCCGTCTTCGCTGCGCGGACGCTCGCGGCGCGGCGCACCGTCGCGACGGCCTTCGCTGCGGCCGCCGCGGCCCGAGCCGGAGCCCGAACCGCCGCTGCGGCTGCGGCCGCCGCCGCGGCGCTGTTCGTCGGCGGCGCGCTGCTCGCGCGCCTCCTTGAAGATCGCGCCGATGCTCTCGTTGTCCTCGTCGGACTCGCCTTCCGCGCCGGCGGGGAGCGCGCGCGGCGCGCGCGGCAGCGCGACCAGCATTTCCGGCGTCACGTGCTCGCCCGGGATCTTCTGCTCGATGTAGGCCTCGATGTCGGGCAGCGAGATGCCGTAGCGCTCGCAGGCGAAGCTGATCGCATCGCCCTCGGCGCCCAGGCGCGCGGTGCGGCCGATGCGGTGGACGTAGTCCTCGGCATCGAACGGCAGGTCGTAGTTGTAGACGTGGCTGACGCCGTCGATGTGCAGGCCGCGCGCGGCCACGTCGGTGGCGACCAGGATCTCCAGCTGGCCGGCCTGGAACTTGCGCAGCAACGACTCGCGCTTCTTCTGCGGCACGTCGCCGGACAGCACGCCGACGCGGTAGCCGGCCTTCTCCAGGCTGCGCGCGACGCGCTCGACGAACGCCTTGGTGTTGACGAACACCATCGTGCGCGCGCCTTCGCTGCGCGACAGCAAACCCAGCAGCAGCGGGATCTTCTCTTCGTCGGCCGGGTAGTAGATCTTCTGGCGGACGCGCGCGGCGGTGACGGTCTCGGCTTCGACGACGAGCTTTTCCGGCTCGTTCATGTGCTCGTAGGCCAGCTCCAGCACGCGGTGGCTGAGGGTGGCCGAGAACAGCAGGGTCTGGCGGGTGGTGCGTTCGGGCATGCGCCGCAGCAGGAAGCGGATGTCCTTGATGAAGCCCAGGTCGAACATCCGGTCGGCTTCGTCGAGCACGCACATCTCGCAGGCGTGCAGCGACACCACCTTGTGCTGCTTGACGTAGTCGATCAGCCGGCCCGGGGTGGCGATGATGATGTCGGCGCCCTTCTGCAGCAGCTCGCGCTGCTTGTCGTAGTCGACGCCGCCGTAGACCAGGGCGAACTTCAGGCCCAGGTCGGAGCCGAACTTGACCGCGTCCTTGTGGATCTGGATCGCCAGTTCGCGGGTCGGGGCCAGGATCAGCGCGCGCGGGTCTTCCGGCTTGCGCTCGGCCAGGGCCGGGCGGGTCAGCAGGCGGTTCATCACCGCGACCAGGAAGGCCAGGGTCTTGCCGGTGCCGGTCTGGGCCTGGCCGGCGACGTCGCGCCCGGTCAGGGCGATCGGCAGGGTCAGCGCCTGGATCGGCGTGCAGCGCGAGAATCCGGCGGCCTCCAGCCCGGCCAGCAGGCTCGGGTGCAGATCGAACGAGGAAAACGTTACATCGGTTAAAGGCTTGTCGCTCATGCGTTTCAGAAGTCCGCGCCGTTCGGGCGCCGTAGGTTGTCGCTTGCGTGGGTGGCGTCGGCGAAGCAGACTGCCGGGGCCGAGCCGGCGCCCGAGTCTGGACTCCGCGGCGGGCTCGATGAGGCCGTGGCGCAGCCCTTGAAGGTGCCGCGAAACGCCCCAGTTTAACGTAAGCCCTCACCCGGCATGGCCTTCCGGGTGTTCCATTCAAGATTCATCTGTACCGTACGGTCCAGTATCCCGCAGGAGACCCCCGTGAGCGAAAAAATTCTGCATGTCGGCGATTCCGACTTCGACGCCGCCGTGCTGCAGTCGTCCGAACCCGTCCTGGTCGATTTCTGGGCCGAATGGTGCGGTCCGTGCAAGATGATCGCTCCGACCCTGGACGAGCTGGCCACGGCCTACGAAGGCAAGATCAAGATCGCCAAGG
Organism: Lysobacter sp. BMK333-48F3; assembly: GCF_019733395.1. Lineage (NCBI taxonomy): Bacteria > Pseudomonadati > Pseudomonadota > Gammaproteobacteria > Lysobacterales > Lysobacteraceae > Lysobacter > Lysobacter sp. BMK333-48F3. Next base: position 1,260,678 of record NZ_JAIHOO010000001.1, read on the forward strand.
TCAACGTCGACCACAACCGCACCACGGCGATGAAGTACCACGTGCGCTCGATCCCGATGCTGCTGTTGTTCAAGGACGGCCAGGTCCAGGCGACCCAGGTCGGCGCGGTCGGCAAGGCCCAGCTCAGCCAGATGATCGACAAGGCGCTCTGACGCGCCCCCGTCTCGCGCCCGCCACGCCGCGGGCGCGGGACGCTCCGGGCCTTGCCCGGCAACGTGAACGGCATCGCTCGGGAAGCTTGCCGCCACGCAGCGGCAGTGCTAGTTTCGCAGTACCCGGCGTCGGACTCCGCGTCCCCGCGCCGCACCCCGTCTGACATACCCATCTATCCACCTACGTCCCTGACGTCCCGCTCGCCTCTACGCGAGCGCTCGCCGCTTAGCGAGGAACCTCCGCTTGTCCGATAAGACCCCCGACGCTGGCGATACCGCCGAAAAGCGCGTGCGCAAGCCGCGCGCCAGCAAAGCCGCCGAAGCCGCTCCGGCCGTGGTCGGCGACGCCTTCGCCGTGGCGGGTCAGCACCTTGAGCAGGGCGAAGATCACGTCCTGCTTGCGCGCGCGGGCGACGCCGTCGGCGGCGACGACTACGGCGACAACGGCAACGGCGAGAACTTCGTTCCGCGACCGCAACAACCGCGGCAACCGCCGCGATCGCGGCGGTTGCCGCGGTTGTTGTCGAAGCCGCCGTCGCGCTGGCCCTGGGCCTGCTGCGATTGCGGGTTGCCGCCGCCTTCGTTGCCCTGCTGCGGCGCGGCGCTCTCGGCGCCGGAAGCGGCGCCCAAGCCCGCCCCGGCCCCCAGCGCCAGCGAGTCCGCACCGGCCGCCGCTTCCGGCGCCGAGAGCGCCGCGCCGCAGCAGGGCAACGAAGGCGGCGGCAACCCGCAATCGCAGCAGGCCCAGGGCCAGCGCGACGGCGGCTTCGACAACAACCGCGGCAACCGCCGCGACCGCTTCCGCAACCGCCGCGATCGCGACCGCGACCGCAACAACCGCCCGCAGCAGCGCGGCGGCGGCGGCGGCGACGACTACGGCGACAACGGCAACGGCGAGAACTTCGTTCCGCGACCGCACCCGCAGGTGCCGGAAGGCTTCCCGCAGTACTCGCTGGGCGACCTCAAGCGCATGCCCGCGCCGCGCCTGCTGGAGATCGCCGAGCAGCTGAGCATCACCGACGGCGTCGCCCGCGCGCGCAAGCAGGACGTGATCTTCGCCCTGCTCAAGGTGCTGACCCGCCACGGCGAAGGCGTCGCCGCCGACGGCGTGCTGGAAATCCTGCCCGACGGCTTCGGCTTCCTGCGCGCCGCCGAGGCCAGCTACCTGGCCGGCCCGGACGACACCTACATCTCGCCCAGCCAGATCCGCCGCTTCAACCTGCGCACCGGCGACCACCTGTCCGGCCGCATCCGCTTCCCCAAGGACGGCGAACGCTACTTCGCCCTCTCGGTCGTCGACAGCATCAACGGCGAACCGCTGGAAGCGTCCAAGAACAAGGTCCTGTTCGAGAACCTGACCCCGCTGTTCCCGCGGCGCAAGTTCAAGCTCGAGCGCGGCGACGGCTCGACCGAAGACATCACCGGCCGCATCCTCGACCTGATGGCGCCGCAGGGCAAAGGCCAGCGCGCGCTGATCGTCTCGCCGCCCAAGGCCGGCAAGACCATGCTGATGCAGCAGGTCGCCACCGCGATCACCCACAACCATCCCGACGTGCACCTGATCGTGCTGCTGGTCGACGAGCGTCCGGAAGAAGTGACCGAAATGCAGCGCACCGTGCGCGGCGAAGTGGTCTCTTCGACCTTCGACGAACCGGCCGCGCGCCACGTCCAGGTCGCCGAGATGGTGATCGAGCGCGCCAAGCGCCTGGTCGAACACAAGAAGGACGTGGTGATCCTGCTCGACTCGATCACCCGCCTGGCCCGCGCCTACAACAACGTGGTGCCGTCCTCGGGCAAGGTCCTCACCGGCGGCGTCGACGCCAACGCCCTGCACCGTCCGAAGCGCTTCTTCGGCGCCGCGCGCAACGTCGAGGAAGGCGGCTCGCTGACCATCATCGCCACCGCGCTGATCGACACCGGCTCGAAGATGGACGAGGTGATCTACGAAGAGTTCAAGGGCACCGGCAACAGCGAAGTGCACCTGGACCGCCGCATCGCCGAGAAGCGCGTCTACCCGGCGATCAACATCAACCGTTCGGGCACCCGCCGCGAAGACCTGCTGATCGAGCCGGAGCTGCTGCAGAAGATCTGGATCCTGCGCAAGCTGCTGCACGGCATGGACGAGATCGGCGCGATGGAGTTCCTGCTCGACAAGATGAAGAACACCAAGTCCAACGACGAGTTCTTCAGCTCGATGAAGCGCTGAGCGCGCCGCATCGCAGCGAAACGAAAACGCCCCGCATCGCGGGGCGTTTTTCGTTTGCGCCTCAGAGGGCAGGAGCGGCGCGAGCCGCGACCGCCCCCCTTCCAACCGCGTCTTTGTCCTGCGCCCTGTAGGAGCGGCGTCCCACAGGGATTTCCTTCGGTCACAAGCCGCGACCACGGGACGCGCAGAAGATCCAAGGCCGACGCCATCGATCGAAGGCCAAGGCCATCGCCTGTGGGAGCGGCGTAAGCCGCGACCACGTTCTGACAGTCTCGCGGCGTCTGCGTTCGAAGGCTTCAAAAGCTCCAAAACTCAAAAGCAAAGCCTCCGCCCGCAAGCGGCCGGGTCACTTTCTTTGTCCAAGACCCCTGTAGGAGCGGCGCAAGCCGCGACCGCGCTGCTGCGATCTCGCGCTGTTTGTCGTTCGAAGGCTTCAAGAGCCTCAAAGCTAAAAGCTCCAAAGCAAAGCTTCCGTCCGCAAGCGGACGGGTCACTTTCTTTGTCCAAGGCGACAAAGTCCCACGGGATTTCCTTCGGTCAAAAGTAACCAAAGAAAACGCCATAACTGTTTCGAATCAAAAGCCACTATGGGACGAGGCTCGCGCGGGGCTGCTCCGCACAGGCCATCCATGGCCTGGCTGCGCACGGCCCGCATCCCTGCGGGCCGCCCTCCGGGGCTTCAGGACGTTCTCGCGAGTTCGTGGCGGCGCCAAGCTCTTCACGGCAACGGCAACGGCAACGGCAACGGCCGGCGTGGCGCCGTTGCTTTGGGGTAAGGGCGGCGCCCCACAAGGGTTTGCTTCGGTCACAAGCCGCAACCGCGACACCGCGACGTCCGGCGCGGCTTGGGCCGCGCCGGACGCTGATCGCGCTTTACAAGCCGCTTTACAAGCCGCGGCCGCCGGCCAGTTGGGCCTGCGGGTTCTGCGTCTCCGCCGTCGCCATCTGCCGCGCGACCAGCTGGCTGCTGGCTTCCACGCTCTGGTGGGTGGCCGAGGACACGTCGATCGCGACCATCCGCCGGCTCGGCGACTGCGGATCGCCCTGCACCGCGAACAGGCGGCTGCCGTCCTTGCTCGCCACTAGGTGGTCGATCTGGCTCAGTCCGCCGTCGCGCATCGCCGGAATCAGCGCCGCGGCGAGGTTCTTCTGCTGCTGCTCGCCGAGCTTGCCCAGATCGCGGTTGAGCTCGCCGCCCTGGACCTTGCCGAGCAGGTCCTTGTACAGGCCGTTCATCGCGTGCGCGCCGCTGCTGAGGATGCCGGCCATGCGCAGGCCTTCGTCGAACGCGCCGCCGAGGCGGTTGCCGTTGTGGTTGGCGGTTTCGCGCATTTCCGGCGGCAGCAGGTAGGTGCCGCGCTCGCGTTGGCCGTCGCGGTCGCCGAGGTAGCGCTTGACGTCCTTGAGCTCGAGATCGAAGAACTCCTTGGACGAATTCTTCGCCGCCTGCGCCAACAGCATCTGCTGCTGCGCGCTGAGCTTCTCCAGCCCCTGGCCCGAAGCCAGCGCGTCGACCAGCGACTCGGGCTGCACCTTCTGCTTGAGGAAGGACAGGAAGCGCTCGCGCGTCTGCGGGTTCTCGCCCATGCCGTCGAGGATCCGGGTCGCGGTCGACAAGGCGTTGCCGGCGTCGGTCGGCATGCCCTCGATCTGGCGCATCACCGCGCTGATCGCGCGCTTGGGCTCCATGCCCTGGGCGAACGGGAAGCGCTCGCGGAACTCGTCCCAGCGCGGCGCCAGCAAGGCCTCGCGGGCGCGCTTGATCAGCTCGAACGCGCCGGCGGCGAAAGCCACGATGGCCATCCCGACCGGAGCGATGCCGATCAGGCTGCCGACCAGGCCGGCGTTGCGCGCGCCGAGCAGCACCGCGGTGTTGCCGACGCTGCCGGCGAGCTTGAAGCCGCCGCTGAGCATGTCGAAGGCGGCGTCGACGCGCTGGTCGGTGTCGAGCGGACGGCCGCTGACCGGATCGCGGCCGTTGAACACGCGGCCGGCGTTCTGGCCCAGGTCGCGCACGTCGTGGCCGACGTCCTTGATCGCGGTATAGCGCTCGAGGATCTTCGCCGCCTGGCGCTCGCGCCCGGTGCGGTTGGCGAACTCCATCAGCGCGCTCATCGCCGCGGCGTCGATCGGCTTGCCGGACGCGCGCGCGGCGGTGCCGGCCTGGATCGCGCCGTCGATCGCATCGAGCGTGTCGGCGACGTCGCCGTGGCCGCCGCTGCGGGCGAGCTGGCGCAGTTCGTGCAGCGGCGCGTCGACCGGCGCCTGCGGCTCGGCATCGCGTTGCGCCGACCAGCGCTTGGCGTAGCCGACCACCGATTGCTGCAAGTCCGCCGGCACGTCCAGCGCATAGCCGTGGAACGGCGGCGAGACGCGGCCGTCGGCGCGGGTTTCGCCCGGATGCAGTTTCCAGGTCAATGCGGCCTGGGCCAGCGCGCCGCCGTGGCCGCCGACCTCGGCCACGGTCGCTTCCAAGGTATCTTCATCGACTACCTGGCCGTTGCGCTGCAAAGCGTCGGCGACGACCGCGCGCAGCACGCTGTCGCGCGACCACTCGTCGTCGGCCGGCAACAACACGGTGTAGTCCTGGACGCGCTCCTGCGCGTTGCCCTGGCCGGCGTAGCGCCGCAGGGCCGCAGTGGTGGTTTGGTCCCGGTTCCCCGCCGAGATCGAATCGACTGCTGCATTCATTGCACTGCCTCCTTGTCCCCGTTACGAAGTCGTCATGACCCCCCTGTCGCGCCGGCGGCACGGCCGCGGGCGGACCCGCATGATGCCCCCGTCCCGCCGCCGGGGCAATTCGCTACCGAATGGTGACAGCCGAAAACGCGCCCTATGCCCGGTTTCGCGCGGGTTTTCCGCCCTCGGCGACGCCCGGGGAGCGGATGAACGGGCGACACCGCATCCTTGCGCGGCCCGCGGCGGACGCGAAAACGCTCGTAGCGGCGGCCTGACGACGCGGTCCGCAGGCCGGGCCCGCGCCGCCGCCGCGGCTCAGCCCTGCGCCGGCCGCGAGGCCGCCGCAACCGGCACGGCCGCGACGAGCGCATCGCGGCCCGCCGCCTGCGCGGCGGCGCGGCCATCGCCGGGCAGACCATCGACCAGGGTCGGAGCGCAGGCGCTGCACAGCAGCGCCAGCAGTACGAGCAGCAATCCCTTCATGCACAACCTCCTTGTGGACGACGACGGAAACAACGGATCGACGCCGGTGCGGACCGGTTTCGGAAGCGGCCGGCCTGGCGTCCGTCATTGTCCGCCCAGCCCGTCGCGCAGGCCGCGACGCGGCCGATGCGGCGAGCGCCGGATGCGGGGTTTGCGCCGGCGCGCACGCGCAGCGGCGACCGACGTCGCGGCCGCACGCTGGAGGACGCCTGTTGCAGCGCGCCTGTTGGAGCGCGCCAGTTGGAGCACGCCTGTCGCAGCGCCCCCCTTGCAGCGCGCCGGCCAGAGCGCGCATGCGGGAGTGCGCGGTTGAAATCGCTGCTCCCGGCATCCATAGCAAAGCGCCGGCGTCATCCGCCGGCGCGACACTGCGTTCACTCGCACGATGCCGCGCCGCAACGCCGCAGCCCGGCGCATCGCGTCATAATCCCAGCCGGAGGTGCTCATGCACGGTGGCGGTCTCGAACTCGCGTTGTTGTTCTTGCTGGCCGCGGTCGTGGCGGTGCCGGTATTCCGCAAATTCGGCCTCGGCGCGGTGCTGGGCTACCTGGCCGCGGGCGTGGTGCTGGGGCCGTACGGGGTCAAGGTGATCCGCGACGCCGAGCCGGTGCTCGCCGCCTCGGAAATCGGCGTGGTCATGATGCTGTTCGTGATCGGCCTGGAACTGTCGCCGGCGCGGCTGCGGGTGATGCGCAAGCCGGTGTTCGGCGCCGGCGGCCTGCAGGTGCTGCTCAGCGGCATCGCCCTGGGCGCGCTGGCACTGTTCGGCGCGCCGCTGGCCGACGTGCCGGTGGGCTGGAAGGCGGCGACGGTGATCGGCCTGGGCCTGGCGCTGTCCTCGACCGCGGTTTGCCTGCAGTTGCTGTCCGAACGCAAGGGCCTGGCCACCGATTACGGCCGGCTCGCGTTCGCGATCCTGCTGTTCCAGGACCTGGCCGCGATCCCGTTGCTGGCGGCGATTCCGCTGCTGGGCAAGGCCGCCGCGGTGGAAGGCCTGAACTGGATGGCGGTGGCCAAGGCGCTGGGCGCGATCGCAGCGGTGGTGTTCGGCGGCCGGGTGCTGCTGCGCCAGGTGTTCCGCGTCGTCGCCCGCACCCGCATGCCCGAGGTGTTCACCGGCGCGGCGCTGCTGACCGTCCTGGGATCGGCCTGGCTCATGCAGATCGCCGGGCTGTCGGCCGGCCTGGGCGCGTTCCTGGCCGGCGTGCTGCTGGCCGATTCGGAGTTCCGCCACGAGCTGGAATCGCAGATCGAGCCGTTCAAGGGCCTGCTGCTGGGCCTGTTCTTCATGGCCGTGGGCATGAGCATCGACCTGCAGCGGGTGCTGGCCGAGCCGGTCACCATCGCCACGATCGTGTTCGCCCTGCTGTCGGTGAAATTCATCCTGCTGTTCGGGGTCGGCATCAGCGCCGGCGGCCTGGACAAGCGCGGCGCGTTCCAGCTCGCCACGGTGATGTCGCTGGGCGGCGAGTTCGCCTTCATCGTGTTCAACGAAGCGGTCAAGGCGCGGCTGCTCGACGACCCGACCCGCGACCGCCTGATCGCCGCGGTCGGCGTGTCGATGGCGCTGACCCCGCTGCTGATGATCGCCGCCCAGCGCATGCTCGACGCGGCGCCGGCGGCGAAGGAAAAGCGCCCCTACGACGAGATTCCCGACCACCACCCGCAGGTGCTGCTGGCCGGCATGGGCCGCTTCGGCCAGATCATCGCCCGCCTGCTGGTCGCCCATCGCACGCCGTTCATCGCGATCGAGAACAGCGCCGACCAGGTCGACTTCATGCGTCGCTTCGGCACCATGATCTATTACGGCGACCCGGCCCGGCCGGAGCTGCTGCGCTCGGCCGGCGCGGCCCAGGTCAAGGTGTTCGTGATCGCGATCGACGACCGCGAATCCGGCATCCGCACCGTGCGCACGATCCGCCGCCTGTATCCCAAGGCCAAGGTGTTCGCCCGCGCGCGCGACCGGCGCCATGCCTGGGAGCTGATGGACCTGGGCGCCGAGCCGATGCGCGAGACGTTCTTTTCCAGCCTCAAGCTGGGCGAGGACGTGCTGGTCGAGCTCGGCGTCGCGCCCGACGTCGCGCGCGACCACGTCGAGCGCTTCCGCGAGCTCGACGAGCGCATGCTCAACGCCCAGTACCTTGTCCACGACGACGAGGACGCGATCCTGCAGACCGCGCGCGATGCGCGCAAGGAACTGGAAGAGCTGTTCGACGCCGACCGCGGCGAGGGCCTGCTGGCCAACATGGTCGAGAAGCACACGTCGGTCGGGCCGGAGAATTCGACCCGGCATTGAGGCCGCGGCCGCGAACGCCGGCCTCCTGTAGGAGCGGCGTCCCACGGGGATTTCCTGCGGTCATGAGCCGCGACCAACCGCAGCGATGTACGAAAGCGCCGTAGCCGAAGCTCGGTAAGACGGCGCTTCTGATTGAAGGCGTGGAAACCACGGCTTCGGCGAGATACGTGGTATCTCACCGCTTCGTTTGTCGCGGCTCACGCCGCTCCTACACAAGAGCTCACGCCGCTTTACGGGGCTGCAGTCAGTGCCCCGGGCCGCGCAGGAACCTGGCCATCGACATGTCGCGGCCGTTGCCGTTGCTCGGCGCGGGCGGGGCGAATTCGGCGGCGATGTCGACGAAGCCGCGCATCACCGCGATCTCGCGCGGGGTGCGGTTGAGCGCGTCGCGCAAGTCCGGGTTGGCGCCGTGGCGCAGCAGGCGCTGGACCACCCGCAGCAGGCCGTGCAGCGCGGCCAGGTGCAGCGGACCGAAACCGCGCGGATCCTGCACGTCGAGTGAGGCGTCGTGGTCGAGCAGCAGCTCCAGGCCGGCGATCAGCACGTCCTCGTCGGCGGCGGTGCCCGGCTCGGCGCGCGCGCCGAGCAGCAACAGCAGCGGCGTCGCGCCGGCCGCGGACTGGTCGGCGTCGACGCCGGCCAGCAGCAAGGTGTCGAACAAGGCCACCAGGCGGCTGCGCTCGCGCGCGGTGAAGCCGTACATCGCCGCGCAATGCAGGGCCATGCGGCCCTGGGCGTCGCGCGCATGGACGTCGGCGCCGGCGGCGAGCAGGCGCGCGGCCAGGTCGGTCAGGCCCAGCGCGCAGGCCACCATCAACACGGTCAGGTCGCCCGGCAGGCGCTGCTCCAGCGACGCGCCGGCCGCGACCAGGCGGTCGACGATCTCGCCGTGGCGCATGCTGACCGCCGCCGACAGCGGGGTCGCGCCGGAATTGGCCGCGCGTTGCGGATCGGCGCCGCGCGCCAGCAGCAGGTCGACCACCGCGCGATGGCCGCCGCCGGCGGCGCGCAGCAAGGCGGTGCAGCCCTGGCTGTCGGGGGCGTCGACCGCCAGGCCCAGATCCAACAGGCGGCGCACCGCGTCGGCGTCGCCGACGATCGCCGCGGCCGGTACGTCGGCCTCGTGCAGGGCGCGCCGCGGCAGCGGCCAGCCGCGCCAATCCAGCCAGTCGGCCAGGTCGCGCCGGCCCGAGGCCAGGGCCACGCCGAGCGGGGTCTGGCCGTCGGCGGCGAGCAGGTCGGGCGCGGCGCCCTGCGCCACCAGGCGCTTGAGCATCGCCTCGCGGCCCAGCGCCGCGGCCAGGTGCAGCGCGCTCATGCCGTGGCTGTCGCGGGTATTGAGGTCGACGCCGGCGGCGAGCAGGCGTTCGAGCAGGCGGCTCCAGCCCAGGCGCACCGCGATCGCCAGCGGCGGATCGCCGGCCGGGGTCGGGGCGAACGCGTCGGCGCCGCGCTCGAGCAGGTCGAGGGCGAACTGTTCCAGGCCGCGGGTGGCCTGGTCGCCGGCCGAGCAGGTGCCGAGGAAGCGGCCCAGGCCGCCGCGGCCGGCCGGCGAAACGCCGTGGCGCAGCAGCGCCTGCAGCGCCGGCAAGGCTTCGACGCCGCGGCCGAGCAGAGCGAACAGCACGGTGTCGCCGTGTTCGTCGCGCACCGTCGGGTCGGCGCCCTGCGCCAACAGCCACTCGATCCGCTGCGCGGTCGGCACCGCGCCTTCGTCTTCGAACAACTGCGCGCCCAGTTCGATCGGGCTGAGCAGCTTGGCCAGCCCGGTCAGGTCGGCTTCGTGGCCGTCGCGCAGGCCGTCGCGCAGCAGCGCCGCCGGCATCCGGTCGACGATCACCCGCTCGCCCTCGCCGACCTCGCCGTCGCCCTCGCCGCTGACCGCGGCCGGCAACGGATAGGCGCGATCGAGCGCGGCGACCAGCGACCAGCGCCCGGCCTCGGCGGCGCGGTCGACCGCGCGCTTGCCGTGGCGGTCGCGCAGTTCCGCGTCCAGGCCGAGATCGAGCAGGCGCACCACCAGCGGCGCCGAGGCGGTCTCGGCCTGGCAGGCCAGGATCAGCGCGCTGGCGCCGTCGGCGTCGACCGCCGCGGCCTCGGCGGCGCCGCCCTGCGGCAGGTGTTCGAGCAGCCGCTCCAGCACCGCCGGGCGGCCGCCGCGGGCGGCTTCCAGCAGCGGCGTGCGCTGTTGCAGGTCGATCGCGCGCGCATCGGCGCCGGCGGCGAGCAAAGCGGTGACGATGTCCAGATGGCCGGCGAACGCGGCCACGTGCAGGGCGCTGCGGCGCTGCGCGTCGCGCGCGTCGATGCGCGCCTTGTGCTTGAGCAGCAACTGCACGCCGGCCGGATCGTCCTCGTCGGCGCCGGCGGCGGCGAGCAGGGCGGGCGTGCCGCCGGGCTGTTCGGCCTTGGCGCCGCGTTCGAGCAGGAACTTGGCCAGGCGCCAGTTGCCGCTAGCGCAGGCCACCCCGAGCGGGGTCAGGCCGTCGTCGTTGACAGGGTCCAGTTCGGCCTGGGCGTCGAACAGCAGCGCGGCGACGCCCGGGTCGGAGCTGCGCGCGGCATGGTGCAGCGGAGTATTGCCTTCGTGATCGGCCAGGCGCGGATCGGCGCCGTTGGCGAGCAGGGTCATGACCGCGTCGGGGCGGCCGTGCCAGCTGTCGCGGGTCGCGGCCAGCAAGGGCGTGGTGCCCACGGCGACGGCGTTGAGGTCGACGCCCTTGGCGATCAGCGCGCGCAACAGGCGCAGGTCCGGCAGCACCGCCGCCAGCACCGGCAGGCTGCGACGGTCGCGGTCGTCGGCGGCCGGCAACGCGCGCACGTCGGCGCCCAGTTCGATCAGTTCCAGCGCGCGCTCGACCTTGCCGCCGCGCGCGGCGGCGTACAGCGCCGGCTCGAGCTCTTCGTCGAGCGCGGCGGCGGCGTCGGTCGCCGCGGCGCTGTCGAGTTCGGGCACGAATTCCACGCCGGGCAGGGCCTCGGCCGCGGGGATGCGCTGCAGCCACAGGTGCAGGGCCGGCGAGACCAGCGCCAGGGCGATGGCCAGGCCCCAGCGCAGGCCGGCGGAGACGATCAGCCCCGGCCAGGCCAGCACCAGCACCAGCCCGACCAGGCCGGCGACGATCGCCGCCACGCCCAGGCCGCGCCAGGCGCCCAGATCGAGATCGGCCAGCCGGGCCCAGGCCGGCGCCAGCGGCGCGCCGTCGCGTTCGACCTCCTGGTACAGCGGCCACAGCCGCCACAGGCCGAGCAGGATCAGGCCGGCGACCGCGCTCAGGCCGAGCGCGGCCAGCAGCGAACCGGTCTGCAGCAGGGCGCTCAGCGGCCAGGCCACCAATGCGGCGGCGGCGACGGTCGCCCCGCCCCACAGCGCCGACAGGGCCAGCAGTTCCGGCTTCCAGCGCGGCGCGGCGTCGCGCCGGCCCCACAGCCGGGCGGCGATCGCGAACGCGGGTTGGGCCAGCGCGCCGCCGAGCAGGGCGATCAGCGCGCCGCCGAGGCCGCCGCCGAAGCCGGTGGCCAGGGCCAGCACCAGGCCGGCGCCGGCGGCGATGCCCAGGTCGCGGGAGGCGCTGCGCGCGGTCCGGGGCTCAGGCATCGGGCGCGACCGCACTGGCCAGGGTCGGCGGGAACTGGATGTGGAAACCTCGCGACTGCAGGTGCTCGCGCACGGTCGCCGCATCGGCGCGGGCCAGCTTGCGCTGCGCGCTCAACTCGACTTCGAGCACGAATTGCAGCGAGCCCAACTGCTCGCGCACCGGGTCGGGCAGGCGCGCGAAGTCGTCGCGCGCGCTCAGGAACACGTAGGTGTCTGCCTTGCGGAGACTTTTATAAACGTAGGCTTGCATGAAGGCGGGCGGTACGGCCGGGGGACGGGTGTTTCTGCGCCGCAGGGTGGGCTACAGCATACCCGCCCGTCCGTGCCGCGCGTACTTCCGCGTTCAGCGCCGGGCGCAGGCCGGGATGGTAGGCCGACCGCAGGCGCCGTGGCGGCGGACCGGCGTCCGGCGAGTCGCCCGTGCATCGTCCCAGCCGTTCCGCGATCCGTCGCCCCGTCGGCCTGCTGCTGTCGTTCCCGTGCAGGCGGGCCGCACTTTGCTTCGGCGTAGCCGGATAGCCAGGGCTTTACCCAAGCATGGCGCTGAAGTCTCTGGATGCCCGCCTGCGCGGGCATGACGGGCTGGGAGAGACGCTGCGCAACCGACCTACCGCCGTTCCCGCGGTTGGAAGATCGCGACCGCCCTCAGTGATACCCCGCGTCCGCCGCGATCTTGCCGCGGAACACCCGGTACGACCAATACGTGTAGCCCAGGATCGCCGGCAGCAGCACCACCAGGCCGGCCAGCACGAAGCCCTGCGAGGACGGCGGCGAGGCCGCGTCCCACAGCGACAGCCCGGGGACGATGTTCGGCCAGATGCCCAGGATCAGGCCGAGGAAGCCGAGCACGAAGAACGCCAGCGCATGCAGGAAGGGATGGCCGTCGCGGCCCTCGCGCATCACCGAACGCCACAGCGCCCAGGCGTTGGCGATCACCAGCAGGGGCACCGGGAACAGCCAGAGGAAATTCCCGCCCTCGAACCAGCGCGCCATGATCCGCGAGTCCAGGAACGGCAGCCATGCGCTGACCAGGCCGATGAACACCGCCACCACCAGCACCAGCGGCCGCGCCAGGGTGCGCGCGACCTGCTGCATGCGGCCCTCGGTCTTGAGGATCAGCCAGGTCGAGCCGAGCAGGGCGTAGCCGAACACCACCGCCGCGCCGGTCAGCATCGAGAACGGGCTGAACCAGTCGAACATGCCGCCGACGTACTTGCCTTCCTGCAGCGGCATGCCTTCGACCACGGCGCCGAGGATCACCCCCTGGGCGAAGGCGCACAGCAGCGAGCCCAGCGCGAACGCCGCGCCCCAGGCCGGCTTGGAACGGCGCGCCTTGAAGCGAAATTCGAACGCCACGCCGCGGAACACCAGCGCGATCAGCATCAGCAACACCGGCAGGTACAGCGCCGACAGCACCAGGGCGTAGGCCTTGGGAAACGCCGCCAGCAGGCCGGCGCCGCCGAGCACCAGCCAGGTCTCGTTGCCGTCCCAGATCGGCGCGGCGGTGTTCATCATGTGGTCGAGCTGGCCCTCGTCCTCGGCGAACGGCGCCAGGATCCCCAGGCCGAGCACGAAGCCGTCCAGCAGCACGTACATCAACACGCCGAAGCCGATCACGCCGAACCAGATCACCGGCAGCCAGTAGTCCATCGTCGTACTCCGTCTCGCTATGCGGCGGCGCTCAGGCGCCGGCCTCGCTGGATTCGTCCGGCACCGACAACGGCCGCGCCGGGGTGCGCTCGCCCTGCACCGTGCGCGGCGGCGGTTCGTGCGGATGCGGCCCCTTGGCCACCAACCGGAACAGGTAGCGGATACCGGCGCCGAACACGACCAGGTAGACCACCGCGAACACGATCAGCGAGCTGAGCACGCTCGCCGCCTCGACCGTCGGGCTGACCGCATCGGCGGTGCGCAGCAGGCCGTAGATCACGTAGGGCTGGCGGCCGATCTCGACCACGTACCAGCCGGCAAGCAGGGCGACGAAGCCGCTCAGGCTCAGCCAGCGCCAGCCGTGCAGGGCCAGGCGCGAGGCGTACAGCTTGCCGCGCCACAGCTGCCAGGCCGAGAACAGCGCCACCAGCAGCATCGCCACGCCCAGCCCGACCATGACCCGGAACGCATAGAACACCGGCTTGACCGGCGGCCGCTCGCTGGCCGGCACCGACTTCAGCGGCTGGATCTCGCCGTCCAGGCTGTGGGTCAGGATCAGGCTGCCGAGCTTGGGAATGGCGATCTCGTAGTCGTTGCGTTCCTCGCGCTCGTTCGGCACCGCGAACACCACCAGCGGCACGCCCTCGCCGGCCGGCTTGGCTTCCCAGTGCGCCTCCATCGCCGCGACCTTGATCGGCTGGAATTCGCGCGCCTTCAGCCCGTGCAGATCGCCGACCAGCACCTGCGCCGGCACGGTGATCGCGGCGAACACGGTCGCCGCCTTGAGCATGCGCTTGGCCGCGTCCACGTGCACGCCGCGCAGCAGATAGGACGCGGCCACGCCGCCGATCACGAAGCAGGTGGTGATGAACGCCGCCAGCACCATGTGCGCCAGCCGGTACGGGAACGAGGGGTTGAACACGATCGCCCACCAGTCGGCGGGTTCGAACACGCCGTCGACGATCTTGTAGCCGGTCGGCGTCTGCATCCAGCTGTTCGCCGACAGGATCCAGAACGCCGAGATCAGCGTGCCCAGCGCGACCATGCAGGTGGCGAGGAAATGCATCTTCTCCTCGACCCGGTTCCAGCCGAACAGCATCACCCCGAGGAAGGTCGCCTCCAGGAAGAACGCGGTCAGCACCTCGTAGGACAGCAGCGGGCCGAGGATGTTGCCGGCCTGTTCGCTGAGCACCGCCCAGTTGGTGCCGAACTGGAAGCTCATGACGATGCCGGACACCACGCCCATGCCGAAGGACACGGCGAAGATCTTGGTCCAGAAGAAATACAGGTCGCGCCAACCGGTGTCGCGGGTGCGCAGCCAGCGCCATTCCACGAACGCCAGCCAGCTCGCCAGGCCGATGGTGAAGGCGGGGAACAGGATATGGAACGAGACCACGAAGCCGAACTGGATCCGCGACAGCAACAGGGCGTCCACGCGCTTGCCTCCACGGCGCGATGGTGCGCCGGCCGGGTCATATTGCGTCGCAGCACGCGACCGCGACGGCGGCTTGCCGGAACCACATAAACCGCAAAGCCGGTGAGCGCAGCGTGGTGAGGGTCCATCCCAGGCCCGCGCCCGAACCGCAAACACCGCCGCCGCAAGGCCCGCACCGACAGCCACCCGCCGCCCCGCCGCAGCGCCGACCGTTAGCGTCCCTGCGACAAACCGCAGCACGCCCGCGCGAACGAATTTCGCCCCGGCACCCGCCCCTCGCCCGAGTTTTGCGCAAACCCGCTGGCGGCCCAAATCCCCGATTCCGCAAATCCGCCGCCCCGGCTTTTGCTCCTACCCATTCCCCATTCCCCATTCCCGGCGCCCCACCGTGACCAACGGCCGACCCGTCCGCCGCCCCCCGGCTGCTACCCTGCGCACACTTTTGTCCCACGCCCCAGAGCCCGCTCCATGCGCATTTCCTTCGCCACGCTCGCCGCGCTGCCCTGCGCCCTGCTCGCCACCGCCGCGTTCGCCCAGAGCGCGCCGTTGACCCTGGCCGACACCATGGCCAACCCGGACTGGATCGGCGCCCCGGTCGAGGCCGCCTGGTGGGCCTGGGACGGCCAGCGCGTGCAGTACCAGCTCAAGCGCGACGATTCGATCGTCCGCGACACCTGGCAGGCCGGTGCCGGCGGCGGCGCGCCGCAGCGGGTCGACGGCGCGGCGCGCGCCGAACTCGATGCCGCCGCCCCGGTCTACGACGCCCAGCGCACGCGCATGGCCTTCGTCCGCAACGGCGACGTGTTCGTGCGCGATCTGCGCAGCGGCGCGCTGACCCAGGTCACCCGCAGCAACGACACCGAGGCGCGGCCGCAGTTCGGCCGCGACGGCAACCTGGTGTTCCGGGTCGACAACCAGTGGTACCAGTGGCGCGCCGGCCAGGGCGTGAGCCAGGCCGCGCAGGTGCGCGCCGAAAACGATCCGGCCAAGGCGCCCAAGGCCGACGCGCTGCGCGATTTCCAACTGGCGACCATCGACACCCTGCGCAACGACCGCGCCCAGCGCGAGGCCGCGCGCGAACAGGACGAGGCCTGGCGCCGCGCCGACGCCAGCCGCGCGCCCAAGCCGGCCTACCTCGGCGACGAAGTCGAGATCGCCGACAGCGCGCTGTCGCCGGACGCGCGCTACCTGCTGGTGGTGACCCAGGCCAAGAAGGGCGACGCCGGCCAGGGCGGCAAGATGCCCAAGTACGTGACCGAATCGGGCTACGAGGAATTCGAGGAAGTGCGCACCCGGGTCGGCCGCAACGAACCGCTGGCGCAGAAGCTGTGGCTGGTCGACGTCGCCAACGCCAAGGCCAGCGAACTCAAGTTCGACGCGCTGCCGGGCATCGCCGTCGACCCGCTGGCGGCGCTGCGCAAGGCCGCCAAGCAGGAGCCGCTCAAGGGCGACCGTCCGGTGCGGGTGGAAACCGACGGCGACGGCAGCGGCGTGTCGATCCGCTGGAGCGACGACGGCCGCCAGGCCGCGGTGTTGATCCGCGCGATCGACAACAAGGACCGCTGGCTGGCCTCGGTCGACCTGGCCCAGGCCAAACTGCAGACCCGCCACCGCCTCACCGATCCGGCCTGGATCGGCTGGAACTTCAACGACTTCGGCTGGACTGCGGACGGCGCGCTGTGGCTGCTGTCGGAACAGAGCGGCTATTCGCACCTCTACCTCAGCGACGGCGGCGCGCCGCGCGCGCTGACCTCGGGCCAGTGGGAGGTCTCCGAGCCGCGTCTGTCCGCCGACGGCAAGAGCTTCTATTTCCTGTGCAACCGCAAGTGGCCGGGCGACTACGAAGTCTGCGCGGTCGACCGCAACGGCGGCGCCGTGCGCGAGGTCACCGCGCTGGACGGGGTGGAGAATTTCGCCCTGTCGCCGGACGGGCGCAAGCTGCTGGTGCGCTACTCCGACAGCTACCTGCCGCCGCAGTTGGCGGTGGTCGGCAGCGACGGCGAAGGCCTGGTCAAGCTCACCGACACCCGCAAGGACGCGTTCAAGGCGCGCGAGTGGATCCGTCCCGAGTACGTGCAGATCCCGTCCAAGCACGGCGCCGGCACGGTCTGGGGCAAGTACTACGGGCCCAAGACGGTCGAGCCGGGCAAGAAGTACCCGGTGGTGATGTTCGTCCACGGCGCCGGTTACCTGCAGAACGTCAGCGCGCGCTATCCGAACTACTTCCGCGAGCAGATGTTCCACAACCTGCTGGTGAACGAAGGCTACATCGTGCTCGACCTGGACTACCGCGCCTCGGAAGGCTACGGCCGCGACTGGCGCACGGCGATCTACCGGCAGATGGGCCATCCAGAGCTCGAGGACTACCTGGACGGCCTGGATTGGCTGGTCGCCAACAAGCAGGGCGACCGCGACCGCGCCGGCATCTACGGCGGTTCCTACGGCGGCTTCATGACCTTCATGGCGCTGTTCCGCAGCCCCGGCACGTTCAAGGCCGGCGCCGCGCTGCGCCCGGTCGCCGACTGGTCGCAGTACAACCACGAGTACACCTCGAACATCCTCAACACCCCGGAGCTCGATCCGCAGGCGTACAAGAAGTCCTCGCCGATCGAATACGCCGCCGGGCTCAAGGACAGCCTGCTGATCGCCCACGGCATGATCGACGACAACGTGTTCTTCAAGGACTCGGTGATGATGACCCAGAAGCTGATCGAGCTGCGCAAGGACAAGTGGGAGATCGCCCCCTATCCGCTGGAGCGCCACGGCTTCGTCCATCCGGACGCCTGGTACGACGAGTACCGGCGCATCCACGAGCTATTCAATCGCACGCTGAAGTGAGCGCGGCCGGGACGGAGGAACGGGCGGCGAGCGGAAGCCGGGATCCCGCCCGCGCCCGTTGCCCGTTCCTCGTCGCCCGCCGCTCGCCTCTCGGCCAGCGGCGCCTGCGACCGAACGCCGCAGCGGCCGCCTGACCCAAATCAAATCCGCGCCGGCCGACGCCGCTAGAATGCGCGGATGAACGATTTCGACCGCGTACGCGACTACCTCACCGGCCTGCAGGACCGCATCTGCGCCGCCATCGAACAGGCCGACGGCGGCGCCCGCTTCGTCGAAGACCGCTGGCAGCGCGCCGAAGGCGGCGGCGGCCGCACCCGCGTGCTGCGCGGCGGCAAGGTGTTCGAGCAGGCCGGGATCGGCTTCTCCGACGTGTCCGGCAGCAAGCTGCCGCCCTCGGCCAGCGCGGCGCGGCCGGAACTGGCCGGCGCCTCCTGGCGCGCGGTCGGGGTGTCGCTGGTGTTCCACCCGCACAACCCCTACCTGCCCACCACCCACGCCAACGTGCGCCATTTCCGCGCGATGCGCGACGGCGAGACCGTGGCCTGGTGGTTCGGCGGCGGCTTCGACCTGACCCCGTTCTATCCCTTCGACGAAGACGTGCGCCACTGGCACCGCACGGCGCGCGCGCTGTGCGAGCCGTTCGGCGGCGAGGACCGGTACCAGGCGCACAAGCGCTGGTGCGACGAGTACTTCTTCCTCAAGCACCGCAACGAAACCCGCGGCGTCGGCGGCCTGTTCTTCGACGACCTGCACGACGATTTCGAACGCGACTTCGCCTATCAGCGCGCGGTCGGCGACGGCTTCCTCGACGCCTACCTGCCGCTGGTCGAACGCCGCCGCGACACGCCCTACGGCGAGCGCGAGCGCCAGTTCCAGCTGTACCGGCGCGGCCGCTACGTCGAATTCAACCTGGTCTTCGACCGCGGCACCCTGTTCGGCCTGCAGTCCGGCGGCCGCACCGAATCGATCCTGATGAGCCTGCCGCCGCTGGTGCGCTGGGAGTACGGCTTCCAGCCCGAAGCCGGCAGCGACGAAGCGCGGCTGGCGGAGTATCTGCTGCCGCGGGATTGGGCTTGAAGCGAGGAGTGAGCGCAGAGGAGTGAGGAGCGAGCAGCGGCCGCGACTTTGGCTCTACTCACTCCTCTGCGCTCGCTTCTTGCTCCTACTCACTTCTCGCTGCGCTTCAAAATCGTAATCCGCCCGTTGGTCTCCAGCATCGCCACCTCGATCGCGTCGAAATCGTCGCAGTCGTTCTCGCGCATCGCCTTGTCGAAATCGGCGCGGCTGACCAGTTCGCGCCGCAGCACCCGGCGGAACACCCGGCCGGCGCGCGCCAGCACCACCGGCTCGCCTTCGAGCAGGCGCTCGGCGCGCTCGCTGCGCGCGGCGACGAAGCCGACCGCCCAGTTCAGCGCCATCAGCGTCGCCGCCAGCAACAAGCCGCCGCCGACCGAGGTGTCGCTGCCGAGCAGGGCGTTCTGCACCGCGTTGCCGAGCAGCACGATCAGCAGCATGTCGAACGAGGTGAACTGGCCCATGGTGCGCTTGCCCGACAGGCGGATCAGCGCCAGCAGGACGAAATAGACCACGCAGGCGCGCAGCGGGTAGTGCCACCAGGGCATCGACAGGTCGAAGGCATCGGTCATGGGCGCGGCTCCGCATCGTTCGGACGCCGCCGCGGTCGCGCCGCGGCGGCAGGACCCGGCGATTCTGGACCGCGGCGGCGTGCAGCGCGCGTGCAGCCGCCGGCGCAACGCGTTGTAGCGCAATGTGCGCCGCGTCACTTGTTGAGTTTGATTCGCATTTGCATCTTCCGCGCGACCGTCGCAGAATGCGCACGCTTCGCCCGCCCCGGGATTTCAGCCAGCGCGGAGCCTCTCCCAACATCCGCGCAGAACCGGCGCCCGGCGACCGTCCGGCGGCGCGCGTTCGCGCCCCTGCCGAAGGAACGCCGCCCGATGTCCGCCTCCTCCTCCCGCCTGCTGTCCGGCCTGGCCCTGCTCGCCTGCGCTCCGCTGGCGCATGCGGCCGACGCCGCAGACGCCGGCGACAGCGCCCGCACCCTGGACACGATCACCGTAGTCGCCGAGCGTGAGCCCGGCAACTTCGACCTCGACCGCGGCGAGATCGAGCTGACCCAGGCCTCCGACCTCGGCGATCTGCTGTCCAACGAATCCGGCGTCGCGGTCGGCGGCGGCTCGCCGGTGGCGCAGAAGGTCTACGTGCGCGGCTTCGAGGACACCTTGCTCAACGTCAGCATCGACGGCGCGCAGGAACCGGCCGAGCTCTACCATCACCAGACCCGGGTCCAGATCGAGCCGGAGTTCATCAAGTCGATCGAACTCGACGCCGGCGCGGGCGCGGCCACCGCCGGCGCCGGCGCGCTGACCGGCGCGATGCGGGTGCGCACCCGCGACGCCTTCGACCTGCTGCGCCCGGGCCAGAATGCCGGCTTCCTGGTCAAGGCCCAGGCCGGCTTCAACGGCGAGAACAGCAGCAAGGGCGTGCTGGCCGGCTACGGCCGCCTGTCCGACCGGCTCGGCCTGCTCGCCACCTACGTCTACCAGGACGGCGGCGACTACGACGACGGCCACGGCGACCGGGTCGAACCGACCGGCTACCGCCATGAGCGCGCCCAGGCCAAGCTCAGCGGCCTGTTCGACGCGCACCAGTTCGATTTTTCGGCCGAGCAGCTGGAAGACACCGGCACCTACTACGAACGCCCGCACATGACCAACTTCAGCGGCCGCTTCGTGCTGTCCGACCACCGCATGCGCCGCACCACCTACGCCTACGAACACCGCTTCGATCCGGACGGCGAGGCGCTGAACCTGCGCTTCAACGCCTACCGCACCCGTAGCGACTACCAGAACCGGCGCAACACCACCGGCCTGCTGTACGGCTGGGGCGAACAGACCAGCACCGGCTTCGACCTGCGCAACACCTCGGCCTGGGACGCGCTGTCGCTGACCTACGGCGTGGACTACCGCGGCGACCGCCTGCACGCGCTGCAACAGGCCACGCCGCGCCCGTTCTGGGGCCGCACCGAGCAGACCGCGAAGGTGTTCGGCGCCTACGCCCAGGGCGAATGGCAGGCCTCGCCGCAGTGGAAGCTGGCCGCCGGCCTGCGCTGGGACGACTACCGCCACCAGGGCGAGTCGGGCGTCAGCGCCGGCGCGCGCAACGACCAGGCCAAGCTCAGCCCGAACCTGTCGCTGACCTGGACCCCGATCGAATCGCTGAGCCTGCGCGCGGCCTATTCGGAGGCCTTCCGCGGCGTCACCATCCGCGAGGCCTTCTTCAGCTCGCTCTACACCCACCGCGGCGACCTCGACGGCGAGCAGGCCGACAACCTCGAATTCGGCATCGCCTGGGAACGCGACGGCTTCTTCGCCCGCGCCACCGTGTTCCGCCAGCGCATCGAGAACTACATCAACGCGGTCTACGACGGCGGCGCCGCCTGGGGTTACTGGGAGAACGTGGGCACGGCCAAGGTCGACGGCTACGAAGCCGAGCTCGGCCAGCGCTGGGAGCGCAGCGGCTGGAGCCTGGGGGTGTGGAACTCGGACAACAAGCTCGACGGCCGCCCGCTCAACGACGCCGACCTCGGCCTGGGCACCAGCATCGGCCGCACCTGGACCGCGCGCTTCGACTGGCAGCCGGCCTCGGCCCAGGCCAACTACGCGATCCGCGCGCGCCTGGTCGAGGACGAGCGCAACTCGATCGCTCCGGCCGCGCCGGACAAGCCCGGCTACGCGGTGGTCGATGTGATGGCGAACTGGAACCTGCTCGGCGACGACCGGCTCAAGCTGGGTGCGGCGATCAACAATCTGTTCGACCGTTTCTATTACGACCACGGCACCTACGGCTATCAGGCCGGGACCAAGAGCTACATCGGCTTCCCTTCGCCGGGCCGCGAGCTGTCGCTGTCGCTGACCTATCGCTACTGAGTCCGGTCGCGCCGGGCGCGGGGCAGGCCGCCTCGCGCCCGGGTCGCCGGCGCCGATTACCGCGTCGGATTCGTTCGAGCAACGACTCGACACAAACTTGGCACATTAAGATAGTTAACTGGGCCCGGTTAATGTCGGCAGCGCGGCACATTAACTCGCTGAATGAAATCGTCCCGGCACTTTCGGCGACACAAATAAAAAGCCCCGCGGGCAGGGGGGGCCGGCGGGGCTGGTGGAGCGGGACCTGGGGAGGGGTCGTACGCTCCGGGGGATCACTCCAGGGGAGGGAGAGATCAGCGACAGACGTTGCATCTGTCGCGGCCTATATGACCATCTCCCACATGGATAGTTCGTGAAGATCGGAGTTAATAATTTGTTGGATTCAGGAGAGATTCATTAAGCCCAGTCCAGCAAAATCAATAGCTTCCAGATAATCAATGCGCTTCGTCCCAGTTAATCCCGACCCCGCTGTCGACGACGAGCGGTACCCGCAGGCTCGCCGCGGCCGACATCCGGGCCGAGGCCTGCGCCACCAGGGTATCGACGAAACCGTCGTCGACTTCGAACACCAGTTCGTCGTGCACCTGCAGGATCATCTTGGCCTGCCCGCCCTGCCCGGCCAGCCAGCCGTCGATGTCGATCATCGCCCGCTTGATGATGTCGGCCGCGGTGCCCTGCATCGGCGCATTGATCGCGGCGCGCTCGGCGCCGGCGCGCAGGCCCTGGTTGGAGGCCTTGATGTTCTCCAGGTATAGGCGGCGGCCGAACACGGTTTCGACATAGCCCTGGTCGCGCGCTTCCTGGCGGGTGCGCTCCATGAAATCGCGCACCCCCGGATAACGGCTGAAGTACAGGGCGATGTAGTCCTGCGCCTCGCCGCGGCCGATGCCGAGCTGGCGCGCCAGGCCGAACGCGCTCATGCCGTACATCAGGCCGAAGTTGATCGCCTTGGCGGCGCGGCGCTCGTTGCCGCTGACCTCGTCGATCGACGCCTTGCCGAACACTTCCGCGGCGGTGGCGCGATGCACGTCGGCGCCGGATTCGAACGCGCGCACCAGGCCGGTGTCCTCCGACAGGTGGGCCATGATCCGCAATTCGATCTGCGAATAGTCGCAGGCGACCAGGCGCCGGCCTTGCGGGGCGACGAAGGCGCGGCGGATGCGGCGGCCGTCGTCGGTGCGGATCGGGATGTTCTGCAGATTCGGATCGCTGGAGGCGAGCCGGCCGGTGGCGGCGCCGGCCTGGTGGTAGCTGGTGTGGACGCGGCCGGTGTGCGGATTGACCATCTCCGACAGCTTGTCGGTGTAGGTGCTGCGCAGCTTGGCCAGGCCGCGGTACTCCAGGATCACCCGCGGCAGCTCGTGCTGGTCGGCGATCGCCTCCAGCGCCTCTTCGTTGGTCGACGGCGCGCCGGACGGCGTCTTGACCAAGACCGGCAGCTTGAGCTCGTCGAACAGCAGCGCGCCGAGCTGCTTGGGCGAATCCAGGTTGAAGGCGCGCCCGGCCAGTTCGGTCGCCTTCTGCTGCGCGGCGAGCATGCGCCGCGACAGGTCGGCCGACTGCCGGCGCAGTTCGTCGCCGTCGATCATCACCCCGTTGGCCTCGACCCGCGCCAGCACCGGCACCAACGGCATTTCGATCTCGCGGTAGACGCGCTCCAGCGCCGGCTCGGCGGCCAGGCGCGGGCCCAGCACCCGGTGCAGGCGCAGGGTCACGTCGGCGTCTTCGGCGGCGTAGCGGGTCGCATCGTCGATGGCGACCTGCGAGAACGCGATCTGCTTGGCGCCCTTGCCGGCGACATCGGCGTACTTGATCGTGTCGTAGCCCAGGTAGCGCTTGGCCAGCGAGTCCATGTCGTGGCGGCTGGCGGTGGCGTTGTAGACGAAGCTTTCGAGCATGGTGTCGTCGGCGTAGCCGGCGACCTCGACCCCGTGCCGGCGCAGCACGTGCAGGTCGTACTTGCCGTGCTGGCCGAGCTTGCGCCTGGCCGGATCGGCGAACGCGGGACGCAGCGCGGCCAGCACCTGCTCGCGATCGAGCTGGGCCGGCGCACCGGGATAGTCGTGGCCGACCGGCACGTACACCGCACGGCCGCTGCGGGTGGCGAAGCTGAGCCCGACCAGGTTGGCCTGCATCGCATCCAGCGAGTCGGTCTCGGTATCGAAGGCGAACTCCTCGGCCGCCTGCAGTTCGGCGACCAACGCATCGAGCTGGGCCTGGGTGGTCACCGCCTCGTATTCGCCGGGCACGGCCAGTGCGGCGTCGGGCGTTTCCGCCGCGGCGCTGGAACGGGCGTGGCCGGCGGCGGTGGCGCGCAGGCCGGCGCGGTCGGCGGCCAGCTCGTTGGCGGCCGCGGCGGCGCCGCCCTCGAGTTCGCGCAGCGCCTGCTTGAAGCCGTAGCGCGCGTACAGGGTGCGCAGCGATTCGCTGTCGCGCTCGCGCAGAGCCAATTCCTGCGGGCCGCGCTCGAGCTCGACGTCGGTCTTGATCGTCGCCAACTGGCGGTTCAGCGGCAGCCGCGGCAGGGCCGCGCGCAGGTTGTCGCCGATCTTGCCCTTGATCTGCGCGGCGTGCTCGATCACCCCGTCCAGGGTGCCGTACTCGCCCAGCCACTTGGCCGCGGTCTTGGGCCCGCATTTCTCCACGCCGGGGATGTTGTCGACGCTGTCGCCCATCAGCGACAGCAGGTCGATGACCTGGTTGGGGTTGACCCCGAACTTGGCGAACACCGCCTCGTCCGAATCCATCCGGCTGCCGCTCATGGTGTTGACCAGGACCACGCCCGGCCGCACCAGCTGGGCGAAATCCTTGTCGCCGGTGGAGATGGTCACGTCGATGCCGTCGGCCGCCGCGCGCAGGGCCAGGGTGCCGATCACGTCGTCGGCCTCGACCCCGTCGATGCGCAGGATCGGGATGCCCAAGGCCTCGACGATCTCGCACATCGGCAGCACCTGCGCGCGCAGGTCGTCCGGCATCGGCGGGCGGTTGGCCTTGTACTGCGGGTCGAGATCGTCGCGGAAGGTCTTGCCGGGCGCGTCGACCACGAAGGCGACGAAGTCGGGCCGTTCGTTCAAGGTCGAGCGCAGCATGTTGACCACGCCGAACAGGGCGCCGGTGGGCTCGCCCGCGTCGTTGCTCAAGGGCGGCAACGCATGGAAGGCGCGGTAGAGGTAGCTGGAACCATCGATGAGGACGAGTCGTTTCATGTCCGCGATTCTACGCCCGCCGGTCTCGCAGCCCGAAACCGGCGCCGGGCCATGCGCGCGCTTCACCGCATCCGGCGTATCCTGTCGGCCTGAAGCAACCGCCCAAGAATGGAGAACCGCCATGCGCGCCCCCAACGCGACGTCGGTCGCAGTGTTCGCCTCGCCCCGGGCCCTGTTCGCCGCCACCGCCCTGCTCGCCCTGGCCCTGACCGGCTGCGCCAGCACCGGCGCCGCCGCGGACGACCCCACCGCCGGCCTCAGCAACGCCGAAATCCGCACCCGCACGGTCGAGAACGGCGACGTGCTGGAGGAATACCGCGTCGCCGGCCAGTTGCGCGCGGTCAAGGTCACCCCGGCGCGCGGCCCGATCTATTACCTGGTCGACGAAAACGGCGACGGCCGCCTGGACAGCAGCAAGGGCGAAGGCACGGTGTCGCCGGTGTATTTCAAGCTCTTCAGCTGGTAACGGAGCAGGAGACAACGGATAGGAGATAGCGAGCTTTGCCCGGTGCTTCGACTCTCGCCAGTCCGCCCTCTCCCAGCCCCGCTTTCGCTATCCACCCCCTCCCATCCGCTATCTCCCAGCACCATGGACATCTGCACCATGGACATCCGCACCATCGTCGGCGACACCGCCCTGCGCCAGGTCTGGCCGCTGGTCTCGCAGCTGCGCCCGGATTTCGACGAGGAGCGTTTCGTGGCCCAGATGCATCGGCAGATCGCCGAGGGCTGTCGCGCCACCGTGGCCTACGACGAACAAGGCCTGCCGCGCGCGTTCGCCTGCTGGCGGGTGATGGAGATGCTCGCGGTCGGCCTGCACGTCTATGTCGACGATCTGATCGTCGACCAGACCGTGCGCAGCCGCGGCTACGGCAAGGCCCTGCTCGACTGGCTCAAGGCCGAGGCCAAGCGCCTGGGCTGCGCGCGCCTGCAGCTGGACTCGGGCACCCAGCGCCAGGACGCGCACGCCTTCTATCTGCGCGAGCGCCTGCGCATCGAAGCCTTCCACTTCGGCGTCGCCCTCGACTGAGCCGGGCGACACGACGCTGAACCGTCGCGCGGCTCCGGCCCGAACGGCACACGAGATCGTCCGCGCGGCCTGCTAGGGTGGCTGGGCCACGGGGGGTGGCGACAGGGACGACGTCGATGGCGCTCGGGTTCCGACGGCAATCGCGCGGGCGGGCAGCGGCCGCCGGGTTCCGGCTGCCGTGGCTGCTGGCGCTCGCCTGGCTGCTGGCCGGTTGCGGCGAACGCGCCGCCGACCTGGAGCATCCGCAACGCTACGACGCGCCCGGCCTGCGCCTGCAGGTGCCGGGCAACTGGCGCATCGGCGAGGACCGGCGCATCGGCCAGGTCCAGTACCTGACCGTGGAAAGCCCGGGTTCGGCGCTGTTCGTGGCCATCGTCGGCAGCGGCCGCGGCCAGGAGCTGGACACCTTCGCCCGCAGCTTCGCCGCCGAAGCCGACCGGCAACTGCCGCCGTCGTCGGTGCCCGGCCACCGCTTCGAGCGCGGCGGCTTCGCCGAAGGCGCGATCCGCGAGCGCTACAGCCTGCGCCTGGGCGGCGTCGACGTGCCGCACCGGCGCGAGTACCGCAAGGTCACCGGCGCGCGCCGCAGCGCGTTCCTGATCACCCAGGGCGCCGAACAGGACCTGGACAAGACCCAGCCCGGCTTCGACCTGCTGCTGCGCTCGTTCGAGCTGCCCGAAGCGCCGTAGCGCGCGCCGCGCTCAGCGCGGGCCGTCGGCGCGGCCGCGCCGCAGCCGCCGCCCCAACGCCACCGCCAGCCGCGGCACCAGCGCCGCCAGCGCCGGCGCAATGCAGGCCAGCTGGATCCACAGGTAATTGAACGCCAGGTTGACCGGCAGCCCGCTGTGCCACTGCTCTGGATCGGCGGCGAAGCGCAGCAGGGCCGGCAACGGGGTCAGCAGCAGGCAGAACAGCAGCCCGCGCACCGCCGCGTCGGTGCCGCGGCTGAGCCAGGCGATAGGAGCGAGGAAGGCGAAGCCGACCAGTTCGTGAAACCCCATGCCGAACGGCAGGTCCGGGGCCCAGCCCGGCACGCTCATGACCTTGCCGAACAGATAGGCCTGCGGGTGCGCCGCGACGACCGCGGACAGGCCGATCAGGCCGTAGCCGAACAACGCCAGGTTCCAGTGCCGATCCGAAGCAGGCCGATTCGAAGCAGGCCGATTCGGAGCACGCCGATTCGAAGCAGGCCGGTCCGAAGCTTGGCTTGTATCCATGAGTCGCTTTCCTTGGCGGCGCCGTCGCCCGATGCGGCGGCGCGGTGGTTCGTCCTTGCGCCGGCGGCCGCTCGCGGCCGGCCCGGCGTCGCTATCGCGGTCGGTTCGGCGCGATCGGCGCTACGCGCGATCGAGCCGCTGCGGCCGGCCCGCTCAGGCCGGCTGCAGGTTCGCGTACGCCAACACCAGCCACTTGCTGCCGGCGTCGTCGAAGTTGACCTGCACCCGCGCGTGCGCGCCGCTGCCCTCGTAGTCGGTGACCGTGCCGGTGCCGAAGCTGGGATGGCGCACCTGCGCGCCCAGCCGCACCGGCGGCGCCTCGATCGCGGCGTGGCCGGGGTCGCGGCGCGGCGCGGCGTTGTACATCGGCCGCGACACCTGCACCTTGGGCCGGACCTCGTTGAGCAACGCGGTGGGAATCTCGCGCAGGAAACGCGACGGCACGCCGAACATGTCCATGCCGTGGATGCGCCGGGTCTCGGCGTAGCTCAGCACCAGCTTCTCGCGCGCGCGGGTGATGCCGACATAGGCCAGCCGGCGCTCCTCTTCCAGGCGCCCGGATTCCTCGGTCGAGCGCCCGCTCGGGAACAGCCCTTCCTCCAGGCCGCCGAGGAACACCAGCGGGAACTCCAGGCCCTTGGCGCTGTGCAGGGTCATCAGCTGGACCCCGTCCTCGCCGGCCTGGGCCTGGCCTTCGCCGGCTTCGAGCGCGGCGTAGCTGAGGAAGGCGATCAGCTCGGGCATCGCCGCCGCGTCGTCCTCGTCGCTGCGGGTGAAGCGCGAGGCCACCGAGACCAGTTCGTCGAGGTTGTCGGTGCGCGAGTCGAGCTGGCCGCGCGATTCGTTGGCGTAGTGGTCGCGCAGGCCCGAGCGCTGCAGCACGTGGTCGATCTTCTCCTGCAGCGGAATCTCGGTCACGTCGGCCTGCAGGGCGTCGATCAGGGTCGCGAAGCCGGCCAGGGCGTTGCGCGCGCGCGCCGCCAGCACGCTTTCGCCGGACACGCGGCGCGCGGCTTCCCACAGCGACACCGCATCGGCGCGGGCGCGCTTGCGCACCTCGTCGAGGGTGCGCTCGCCGATGCCGCGGGTCGGGGTGTTGACCGCGCGCTCGAACGCCGCGTCGTCGTCGCGGTTGGCGATCAGGCGCAGATAGGCCAGGGTGTCCTTGATTTCGGCGCGCTCGAAGAAGCGCTGGCCGCCGTAGACCCGGTACGGCACCTGCTCGGACAGCAAGGCTTCTTCGTAGGCGCGCGACTGCGCGTTGCTGCGGTAGAGCACGGCGACGTCGCCGTAGCTGCCGCCGTCGCGCACCCACTGGCGCAGGCGCTCGACCACGAAGCGCGCCTCGTCCATCTCGTTGTAGGCCGCGTACAGGTCGATCGGCTCGCCGTGGCCGGTATCGGTCCACAGCTTCTTGCCGAGCCGGTCCGGGTTGTGGGCGATGACCGCGTTGGCGGCGTCGAGGATGTTGGCGCTGGAGCGGTAGTTCTGCTCCAGGCGGATGGTCTGCGCGCCGGGGAAGTCGCGCAGGAAGCGCTGCACGTTCTCGACCTTGGCCCCGCGCCAGCCGTAGATCGCCTGATCGTCGTCGCCGACCACGAACACGTGGCCGGTGTCGCCGGCGAGCACGCGCACGAAGGCGTACTGGATCGCGTTGGTGTCCTGGAACTCGTCGACCAGGATCTCGCGGAAGCGGGTGCGGTAATGGGTCAGCAGGGCCGGGTTGTCGCGCAGCAGTTCGTGCGCGCGCAGCAGCAGCTCGGCGAAGTCGACCAGGCCGGCGCGCTCGCAACGTTCCTGGTAGGCCTCGTAGCAGCGCAGCATCACGTCCGACCAGTCGTCGCCGCCGGGCTGGATATTGCGCGGGCGCCGGCCCTCGTCCTTCTGCGCGTTGATCCACCAGGCGATCTGGCGCGGCGGAAAGCGGGTTTCGTCCAGCTCCAGCGACTGCACCACGCGCTTGACCAGGCGCAGTTGGTCGTCGCTGTCGAGCACCTGGAAGCCTTCCGGCAGCTTGGCCTCCTGCCAGTGCAGGCGCAGCAGGCGGTGGGCCAGGCCGTGGAAGGTGCCGATCCACATCCCGCGCGCGCCGCGCGCCAGCTGCGCGTCGACGCGCTGGCGCATCTCGCCGGCGGCCTTGTTGGTGAAGGTGACCGCGAGGATGCCGTGGGTCGGCACGCCGAAGACTTCGTTGAGCCAGGCGATGCGGTGGGTCAGCACGCGGGTCTTGCCGCTGCCGGCGCCGGCCAGGACCAGATAGTGGCCGGGCGGCGCCGAAACGGCTTCGCGCTGGGCCGGATTGAGTGCGTCGAGCAGGTGCGATACGTCCATCGCGCTATTGTAGCGGCGATGCCTGCGGGAACCTTCGCGGCGCCGCGAAGATCCAAGCCGAACATGCCGACCCGTTCACCCTGGCTGCGCCGCCTCGCCGCCGTCGCCCTCGCCGCGGCGACGCTGCATGCGCAGGCCGCGGGCGCGGCCGAGGACGTGCGCGCGGACACACGCGAGGACATACGCGAGTTCGGCGACGGCGCGCGCCGCCTGCGGATCGTGGTCGAGAACGCGCCCGACCCGGCCCGCGCCGCGTTGCTGCAGGGTTGGCTGAATGAGTGCGCGCGCGCCGCATCGACCGCATTCGGACAACTGCCGCTGGACTACGCCGAGGTGCGGATCCGCGAAGTGCCGCCGGGACGCGACCGCAGCCCGGTGCCCTGGGGCCAGACCCGGCGCGACGCGGACGGGGTCGCGGTGCTGCTGTTCGTGCGCGCCGACGCCGGCCTGGACGAGTTGCGCGCGGACTGGACCGCGGTGCACGAACTCGCCCATCTGTTCCACCCCTTTCTCGGCGACGACGGCCGCTGGCTGGCCGAGGGCCTGGCCAGCTACTACCAGAACGTGCTGCGCGCCCGCGCCGGCCTGCTGAGCGCCGACGAAGCCTGGCGCCGGCTCGACGCCGGTTTCGCGCGCGGCCGCCGGGTCGGCCCGGGCGCGCGCATGGACGCGATCGGCCGCGGCCGCGCCGGCACCATGCGGGTGTACTGGGCCGGCGCCGCGTATTGGCTGGACGCCGACGTGACCCTGCGCCGCGAGCACGGCAGCAGCCTGGACCGGGTGCTGGCGCGGTATGCGCGCTGCTGCCTGGACGGCGGCGCCGAGCTGAGCCCGGAGCAATTCGTCGCCGCGCTCGACCGCGCCGGCGGCGCGGGCGTGTTCGCCCGGCTGTACCGGCGCCACGCCGCGCTGCGCGAGTTCCCGGCGCAGCAGGCGAGCTATACGGCGCTGGGGCTGAGCGTCGAGGACGGCCGGCTGCAGTTCTCTCAGCGCGCCGACGCGGCGCGCCTGCGCGCGGCGATCATGCGCGCGCCGGCGGCGCCGGACGCGCGCTGAGCCCGTACCCGGGCCTCAGTGGGCCTTGGCCGGCTTGTGCGCGGCGGCGCTGCTCATCAGCTTGTCGGTCCAGGCGATGCCGATCGCCGAGAGGATGAACAGGAAGTGGATCAGCGCCTGCCACATCACGCCCTGCTCGGTCAGCTTGCTGCAGCCGGCGGTGGCGTTGGCCACGCCGTTGGCGGTCGCCGCGGCCGCGGCCTGGGCGGCAGCGAAAGCCTGCGGCGTGCCGCACAGCGGCAGTCCCAGGTCGCCGGCGCCGATGAAGGTCTTGAGCAGGTGGATCGAGGAGATGCCGATGATCGCCATCGCCAGCTTGACCTTGAGCACGCTGGCGTTGACGTGGCTCAGCCATTCGGGCTGGTCCGGATGGCCTTCCAGGCGCAGGCGCGAGACGAAGGTCTCGTAGCCGCCGACGATCACCATCACCAGCAGGTTGGAGATCATCACCACGTCGATCAGGCCGAGCACGATCAGCATGATCGACTGCTCGGTCAGGGTCGCCGCGTCGTGCACCAGGTGGATCAGCTCGCGCACGAACTGGAACACGTACACGCCCTGGGCGACGATCAGGCCCAGGTACAAGGGCAGCTGCAGCCAGCGCGAGCTGAAGATCAGGGCCGGCAGGGGATTGAGTCGGTTGATCTTGGGATCGGACATGGGTAGCTCATGAAATCAGACAGATACAGCGCCCAAGAGTAGCCCGCGACGATGGCCGCCGTCATGTCGGGCCGGCCCCAGGGCCGGCCGCCGGGACAGGCCATTCCATCCGGGCCGCGGCCCCGCGCGCCGGGCCGCGCTTACACTGCGGCCTTTGCCGGCGGAGTCATCCCCCATGATCGACCTGCACTACTGGCCCACCCCGAACGGCCACAAGATCACCCTGCTGCTGGAAGAGGCCAACGCCGACGGCGCCGGCCTGGCGTATTCGATCAAGCCGGTCGACATCGGCGCCGGCGACCAGTTCAAGCCCGATTTCCTGCGAATTTCGCCCAACAACCGCATGCCGGCGATCGTCGACCACGCTCCGGCCGATGGCGGCGCGCCGCTGAGCGTGTTCGAATCCGGAGCGATCTTGCAGTATCTGGCGGAAAAGACCGGCCGCTACGGCGGCGACAGCGCGCGCGACCGGGTCGAGATCGGCGAATGGCTGTTCTGGCAGGTCGGCGGCTACGGCCCGATGCTGGGCCAGAACCATCACTTCAACCGCTACGCCCCGGAAAAGGTGCCCTACGCCATCGACCGCTACCAGCGCGAAACCGAACGCCTGTACGGGGTGCTGGACCGGCGCCTGGCCGGGCGCGAGTTCGTCGCCGCCGATACACTCAGCATCGCCGATTTCGCCTGCCACCCCTGGACCCGCGAACACGAATGGCACCACGTCGACCTGGCCCGCTACCCGAACGTCCGGCGCTGGTACGAAACGCTGGCCGCGCGGCCGGCGTTCGCCCGCGCCTACGCGATCGGCCAGGCCTATCGCGCCGACAAGACCATGACCGACGAGATGCGCAAGCATCTGTTCGGCACGCCCGCGCCGACGCCCTGACGGCGCGCTCCACGCCCGCACCGGAACTTCCGCCCGCATGAAACCGCGCCTGTCCCGCCTCGCCCTCTGCCTGCTCGCCATGTCGCTGACCGCCACGCCCGTGTTCGCCGCTCCCGCCACGCCGACCGCCGGCGACGGCCGCCTGACCCTGGAAGCGCTGACCGGCGACGCGCCGCTGTCGGGCCCGAGCCTGGTCAAGCCGAAGATCGCGCCCGACGGCAGCCAAGTCGGTTTCCTGCGCGGCAAGCAGCGCGACAAGAACCGCCTGGACCTGTGGGCCTACGACATCGCCAGCGGCAAGACCCGGCTGCTGGTCGATTCCGACGACGTGCTGCCGGGCGAGGAAGTGCTCAGCGACGCCGAGAAGGCGCGCCGCGAGCGCCAACGCATCGCCGCGCTGTCGGGCATCGTCGACTACCAGTGGTCGCCGGACGGCAAGCGCCTGCTGTTCCCGCTCGGCGGCGAGCTGTACCTATACGACCTTGGCAAGAGCGGCAAGGCCGCGGTGCGCAAGCTCACCAACGGCGAAGGCTTCGCCACCGATCCCAAGCTCTCGCCCAAGGGCGGCTACGTCAGCTTCGTGCGCGAACGCAACCTGTGGGTGATCGATCTGGCCGACGGCAAGGCGACCCAGCTCACCCGCGACGGCAGCGACAGCATCGGCAACGGCGTGGCCGAGTTCGTCGCCGACGAGGAAATGGACCGCCACACCGGTTACTGGTGGGCGCCCGACGATTCGGCGATCGCGTTCGCGCGCATCGACGAAACCCCGGTGCCGATCCAGAAGCGCTACGAGGTCTATCCCGACCGCACCGACGTGATCGAGCAGCGCTATCCGGCCGCGGGCGACGCCAACGTGCGCGTGCGCCTGCTGGTCGCGCCGATCGGCCGCAACGGCGGCGGCGCGCCGCGCGAAATCGACCTGGGCCAGAATCCGGACATCTACCTGGCCCGGGTCGACTGGCGCGATCCGCAGCGCCTGACCTTCCAGCGCCAATCGCGCGACCAGCACACCCTGGAACTGATCGAGACCGAACTGGCCAGCGGCAAACAGCGCACGCTCGCCACCGAGACCAGCAAGACCTGGGTGCCGCTGCACAACGACCTGCGCTTCCTCAAGGACGGCCGGATCCTGTGGAACAGCGAGCGCAGCGGCTACGAGCACCTGTATCTGCTGTCCGAAGACGGCCGCCAGGCGACCGCGCTGACCTCGGGCGAGTGGCCGGTGGACAGCGTGCTGGCGATCGACCAGGCCGCCGGGCAAGTGTATTTCGCCGCCGGCAAGGACTCGCCGCTGGACAGCCAGATCTACCGCGTGCCGCTGGCCGGCGGCGCGATCGAACGCCTGTCCAGGAACGACGGCTATCACTCGCCCAGCTTCGCCGACAACGCCAGCGTGTACGTCGACGCCTGGTCGAACCCGACCACGCCGCCGCAGCTGGAGCTGTACCGCAACGACGGCAGCCGGATCGCGACCTTAATCGACAACGAGCTGGCCGATCCCAAGCATCCCTTCGCGCCGTACCGCGCCGCGCAGCGTCCGACCGAGTTCGGCACGATCCCGGCCGCGGACGGCAAGACCGCGCTGCACTACAGCCTGATCAAGCCGACCGGCTTCGATCCGGCCAAGCGCTACCCGGTGGTGGTCTACGTCTACGGCGGCCCGGCCACGCAGACGGTCAAGCGCAGTTGGATGCCGGACTTCAATCAGTACCTGGCCCAGCAGGGCTATGTGGTGTTCTCGATCGACAACCGCGGCACCCCGCGCCGCGGCGCGGCCTTCGGCGGCGCGCTGTACCGCAGGCAGGGCACGGTCGAAGTCGCCGATCAGTTGGAAGGGGTGAAGTGGCTGAAGTCGCAGCCCTGGGTCGAGGGCTCGAAGATCGGCGTCTACGGCTGGTCCAACGGCGGCTACATGACCCTGATGCTGCTGGCCAAGGCCAGCGACCAGTACGCCTGCGGCGCCGCCGGCGCGCCGGTCACCGACTGGGGCCTGTACGACACCCACTACACCGAACGCTATATGGACCTGCCGAAGAACAACCCGGAGGGTTATCGCGAAGGCCGCGTGCTCGAACACCTCGACGGCCTGCGCTCGAAGCTGCTGCTGATCCACGGCATGGCCGACGACAACGTGCTGTTCACCAACTCCACGGTGCTGATGAGCGCGTTGCAGCAGCGTGGGCAACCGTTCGAACTGATGACCTACCCCGGCGCCAAGCACGGCCTGCGCGGGCGCGACGCGCTGCATCGTTTGCGCCTGACCGAGGACTTCTTCGCCCGCTGCCTCAAGCGCTGACCGCGCGCCCCCGCATCGAACGGAATCGACCGCCATGAACGCTCCCCGCCCCGCCCGCGCCGTCGAGAAACCCTGGGTCCAGCGCCACTGGATCTTGCTGCTGATCGCCGCCCTGGCGGTGTCGATCGCGCTGTCGGCCGCGGTCGGGTTGGGGGTGATGTACACCTTCATGTCGTCGATGAAAGACTCCGAGCCCTACCGCGAGGCGATGCGCCGCGCCCAGGCCGATCCGCGCGCGATCGCAGCCCTGGGCCAGCCGATCGAGCCGACCGGGATGATCCTGGGCGCGGTCGAGCAGAAGGACGGCGGTACCGCGCAGCTGTTCATCTTCATCCGCGGCCCGCGCGGCAAAGCCGACGTGCAGGTCGAAGGCAGCTACCACGATCGCGCCTGGGATTACCGGGTGATGCAGATCGACGTCGACGGCAGCGGCGAGCGGATCGATTTGCTGGAGGGCGGGGAATCGGGAATGGAGAATGGGGAATCGTAGAAGCGCGGCCGCGCTCCTGTAGGAGCGGCGTCCCACAGGGACTTCCTCCGGTCGTAAGCCGCGACAACCGAAGCGGTGAAATAACACGCGGCTGGCCGAAGCCATGTCGCTCCATGCCGAACCGCGCCGCTGGCCGGACTTCGGTCGCTGCGCTGACCCACGTCGCTGCGGTGGGTCAGCGCTCATGACCGGAGCAAATCCCTGTGGGACGCCGCTCCTACCGGAGTCCGCGCGGCGAAATGGGCGCGCCATCGCACGCATGACCTTCGGCGCTTGGCCGCGGCCGGGCCAGCGCCGATGCTGGCCGGCAATCATCCACCGGGACCGCCCATGAAGCCGCTCGTCCTCGCCGTCGCCCTGGCGCTGTCCGCGCCCGTCCTCGCCCACGCCGCCGACGCCGCTCCGGCCGCGGCCGCAGCCGCCAAGCCGGTTCCGGCCTGGGTCGCGCAGAGCAACGAATACACCAACATCCTGATCAAGGCCCAGGGCCAGTTCTCGCCCGAGCAGATGTCGTTCTTCGGCGTGCCCGGCTACGACGACAAGGTCAGCGATCTCAAGCCGGAGGTCGGCAAGCGTTTCCGCTCCGCGATGGAACAGGCCAAGCGCGAGCTGCAGGCCAAGCTGGCCGGCGAACGCGACGCCAGCGTGCGCCAGGACCTGGAGATCCTGATCCAGGCCGCCGACGACAACATCGAAGGCAGCGCGCTCAACGAACGCCTGGTCCTGCCCTGGTTCGACGCGCCGCAGACCGTGTTCTCCGGCATGCGCGCCCTGCTCTCCGACCAGACCCCGGCCGAACGCCGCGCGCACGCGCTGCAGCGGTTGCAGGCCTACGTCGGCCTGGCCCCGGGCAGCGAGCCGCTGACCGTGCTGGCGCGGCAGCGCTACGAAGAACGCCTGGCCGACAAGACCCTGCTGCAGCCGACCAAGCTCGAGGTCGAGCAGGCGCTGGGCAACGTCGACACCTACGTCGCCGGGATCCGCAAGCTGTTCGAGAAGTACAAGATCGACGGCGCCGAGCCGGCGCTGAAGGCGATGGAAACCCAGCTGCGCGATTACGGCCAGTGGAGCCGCAGCGCGGTGCTGCCGAAGGCGCGCAGCGACGCGCGCCTGCCGCCGGAACTGTATGCCTATTCGCTCAAGCAGTACGGCATCGACGTCGATCCGCAGTTGCTCATCCGCCGCGCCCAGGTCGAGTTCATGGAGACCCGCGCGGCGATGCGCCAGCTGGCGCCGCTGGTCGCGCAGGCCAAGGGCCTGAAGGTGGCCGACCCGCACGACTACGTCGCGGTGATCCGCGCCTTGAAGAAGGACACCATCCCCAACGATCAGCTCGAATCGCGCTACCGCAAGATCATCGACGCGATCGATCCGATCATCCGCAAGGAACAGATCGTCGACGTGCCGCAGCGGCCGATGGTGATGCGCCTGGGCAGCGAGGCCGAGTCGGCCGCCCAGCCGGCGCCGCACTTCCTGCCCGCGCCGCTGGTCGGCAACACCGGCCAGCAAGGCCAGTTCGTGCTGCCGGTGGCGGTGCCCAGCGCCGGCGGCAAGGCCCTGCACTACGACGATTTCAACTACGAATCGGCGGCCTGGACCTTGTCCGCGCACGAGGGCCGCCCCGGCCACGAACTGCAGTTCACCGCGATGGTCGAGCGCGGCGTGTCGCTGGCGCGCTCGATGTTCGCCTTCAACTCGGTCAACGTCGAAGGCTGGGCGCTGTACGCCGAGGCCGAGATGGTGCCGTACGAGCCGCTGGACGGGCAGCTGATCGCGCTGCAGTTCCGCCTGCTGCGCGCGGCCCGCGCGATCCTCGACCCGATGCTCAACCTCGGCCTGACCGACCGCGCCAGCGCCGGCAAGGTGCTGGCCGAGCAGGTCGGCTTCTCCGAGGCGATGACCAAGCAGGAGCTGGACCGCTACATGTTCAACGCCCCGGGCCAGGCCGGCAGCTATTTCTACGGCTACAGCCGGATCCTGGAGCTGCGCATGGAAACCGAACTCAAGCTCGGCGATCGCTTCGACCGGCTCAAGTTCAACAACTTCCTGCTCGACCAGGGCATGCTGCCGCCGGGCCTGCTGGCCAAGTCGGTGCGCGAGGATTTCGTGACCAAGCAGGACAAGCGCTGAGCGCACGGTAGCGCCCGGTGATTGAAGCGAAGGCCGCGGCGAACACCGCGGCCTTCGTCGTTACCGCGATACCGCTCAAGTCCTTGTAGGAGCGGCGTGAGCCGCGACCGCCGCAGCGGCTTACGCAAGCGCAGCCACCGAAGCCCGGACAGTCGGACGCCGGTGCGTCGGGCGATCCGGCTTCGGCTGAACGCGTGGTATTCCACCGCTCCGGCTGTCGCGGCTGACGCCGCTCCTACAGGAGAAGCGAAGCGCCGCTCAGTACATCAGCGCCGGAGTCACCGTCTTCAACGCGAACACCGACCAGGCCGTCGCCGCGCAGGCCAGGGCGAGCGCGACCGCGCAGATCCGGCGCAGGCGGTGCGGCGGCGAGCGCCACAGGCGGTAGGCGTAGACCAGGGCGACGACCGCGGTCGCCGCGCTCGCCAGCCCCAGCAGCTGCGCCAGGCGCAGCCAAGCGTCGAGCCCGCCGTCCAGCATCCGCACCGAAGCCTCGATCCGCGCCAGGATCCACGCCCACAAAGCCGCCAGCGCGAGGTTCGCGACCACCCCGGCCTGCAGCCAATGCCGCCAGCGCAACGCGCGCGCATCCAGCCCCAAGCCGCGATGCACCCGCCGGCGCACCAGCGCGGCGACCGGCCACAGCAACGCGGCCGCCAGTTGCACCGCCAACGCCGCCGCCAGCGCGGGCAGCATCCAGCCCGGCGAACGCCAGGCCGGCACCGGCTGCAGCCACATCGCCGCCGGCACGTCGTCGCTGCTCACCGCGACCACCCGGGTGCCGCGCAGCTTGGCCGCGAGCAGGCTGTCGCCGCCGACCTCCTGCCACAGGTACGGGCCGACCTCGCGCCAGCGCTTGGGCCGGCCGTCCGAGGTGCGTAAGGTCGAAACGCTGACCGTGGCGTCGTCGTGGACGCGCACGCTCGCGCCTCCGAGCAGACGGGCGATGGCGAGGAAGTTGCTGGCCGAGCTGCGGCTGTTCTCGTAATGCCC
This sequence comes from Lysobacter sp. BMK333-48F3, assembly GCF_019733395.1. Lineage (NCBI taxonomy): Bacteria > Pseudomonadati > Pseudomonadota > Gammaproteobacteria > Lysobacterales > Lysobacteraceae > Lysobacter > Lysobacter sp. BMK333-48F3. Next base: position 1,298,263 of record NZ_JAIHOO010000001.1, read on the forward strand.
GGCGATCTGCTCGCCGTGCAGGCGCGCGGTGGCCAGGGTCGGCCGCGCCGGTGCCGGGCTCGGGAAATAGCGCCGGATCACCCCGTCGACCAGGTCGCGGTGCAGCGCGCGGCCGGCGCGGCCCGGGCCGCTGGCGGACACGAACAGGCCGACGCCGTGCTCGGGCAACAGCACCAGCATGCTCTGGAAGGCCTCGGTCGCGCCGCCATGGCCGATCGCCAGCGGACCGCGGCCGTCGCGACGGAAAAAGCCCAGGCCGATCGCGTCCAGGCCGGCGATCGGCCGCCACGCCGCCGCATGCAACTGGCGCAGGCTGTACGGCTGCAGCAGCGCGGCCTGGCGATAGCGGCCCGCATCGAGCTGGGCGCTCATGAACGCCGCCATGTCCTGCGCGGTCGCCGACAGGCTGCCGGCGGGCGCGGGATTGACGTACTCGAAACCGATCGGCGCCGCGCCGGCCTGGGCATAGCCCTGGGCCAGATCGGCGGCGAGCCCCTTGGGCAAGGGCTGGCGGAAACTGGAATGGCGCATGCCCAGCGGCGCCAGCACCCGGCGCTCGACGTAGTCGTCGAACGGCAGTCCGGACACCCGCTGGACGATGTAGCCGGCCAGCGCCGCCCCGTAGTTCGAGTACGCCGGCACGGTGCCCGGCGGGTAGATCCTGCGCGGCTGCACTTCGCGCAGATAGCGTCCCAGCGGCAGCAGATGCGCCGCGTCGCGCGCGAACAGATGCTTGGTCGATTCCTCGAAGCCGGCGCTGTGGGTCATCAGCTGGCGCAGGGTCGCCGGCTTGCCGGCGTAGTCGCGGATGCGGAAATCCAGGTAGCGGTTGACGTCGGCGTCGAGGTCGAGCTTGCCCTGCTCGACCAGTTGCATGACCGCGGTCCAGACGAACAGCTTGGACACCGAGCCCGGCCGCACCAGGGTGCGCGCCGGGTCCATCGGTTTGCGCCGGGCCAGGTCGGCATAGCCATAGCCCTTGGACAGCAGGACCTGGCCGTCGCGCACCACCGTCACCACCGCGCCGGCCAGGCCGCCGCGGGCCAGCGCCGACGGCACCAGGCCGTCGACGTAGGCCTCCAGGTCCGGTGCGGTCAGGGCCGGCTGCGGCGAACGCGCGCCCGGCTCGAGCAGGATCGCCGCCGCCAACGCCGAGGCATCCGCCGGCGCCGGTTCGGCCAGCGCCGGCGGCAAGTCGGTGGGCAGCTCGATTGGCAACTCGATCCGCGCCGGCGCGCGCGCGGCGCCGGCTTTCGGCGTCGCGATCACGCCCAGCGGTTCGGCGTACGGGTCGATCGCCTCGGTCGGCGCCGGCGCGCTCGGCGCGCTCGGCGCGATCCGCGCCCCGACCGGCGCGGTGCGCAGCGGCACCGCCGTGGGGGTCGCCGGGAAGGCGTCGGGCGTGGCCGCGACCGGCGCCGGCGCGTTCGCGGCCGCCGGCGGCGGGTCGGGCCGCACCTCGGCCGGGTCCACCGGCCGCGGCGCGGTCTGCGCCCAGGCCGCGCTCCAGCACAAGCCGGCGCCCAGCAACGCCGCCAACACCCTGCCCTTGTTCGCTCTCGCCTTCATCCGTCCCCCGCAAGTCCTCGGCGCCGATCCGCGCGCGGTGCCGGCCGGCACGCGACGCGCTGTGATGGCGATCAGATACCGTCCGCAACGCCGCGCGCAGTGTACGCGCTCGCCGCCTGCGCTCCGCACGGCCGTTCGCGCCGCGCACGGATTTCGCCTTTCGCAAAATAGCTTGCGCCTGCGTACAGCGCCGTCGGTCCCCGCTTGGCAAGCCCCCTGCGGCGCGCCTAGAGTCGTTGCAGGCAACCTTTACGGCCGCTCCCATGCCCGCCATGCGCAGCAAGCACGTAACCGCCGTCGCTCCCGCCGCTCACAATCCCGGCGTCGCCCTGCGCGCGCTGCGGCGACAGCGCGGCTGGACGCTGGCCGAGATCGGCGCGCGCACCGGCTTGCCGATCTCGACCTTGTCGAAAATCGAAAACGGCAAGATGTCGTTGAGCTTCGACAAGCTGACCCGCATCGCGCAAGGGCTGGAAGTCGACATCGGCGAGCTGTTCGCCGCGCCGGCGGCGAGCGGCAACGACCAGTTCGCCGGCCGCCGCAGCATCACTCGCGCAGGCGAGGGCTATGCGATCCGCAGCGAGCATTACGATCACCGCTATCCCGCTTCGGAGCTGCTCAACAAGCGCCTGGTGCCGATCATCGTCGATGTGCATGCGCGCAGCCTGGACGAGTTCGGCGAACTGATCCGCCATGCCGGCGAAGAGTACGCGATGGTGCTGGAAGGCAGCGTCGAGATGCACAGCGAGCTGTACGCGCCGATGCGCCTGGAAGTCGGCGATTCGATCTATTTCGACAGTTCGATGGGCCACGCCTACATCGCCGCCGCGCCCGGCCCCTGCCGCCTGCTCGCGGTGTGCTCGGGCAACGAGAATCATCTGCGCGCGGCGCTGTCGAACCGCTACCCCATCGAGACACCCCGCGAGACGCCGCGCGAGGCGCGGCCGCAGCGGCTGTCCGGCTGAACGGCCGCGCGGGCCCAGACCGCGCGCACGCCGGGCGGCGAATAGCCGTCACAGCGGCCGCAAACGGCGGTCACGGCGGCGGATTTTCCCGATCGGAAAATTCGTCGCGCGCGCTTTCATGACGCGCTTTCATGATCGGTCGCGACAGCGCCGCAACGCGCCGGCCGCCAGCAGCCAGGCCAGCACAGCCTCGCGTTCGGCCCGGCCGCCGCGGCGCGGGTCGCGCAGCGCCTCGGCCACGGTCGTCGCAGCGCCGGTCCGCAGCCGCGCCAGCAAGGCCCGCGCCGCGCTCGCCTCGCCGTCCAGGCGCAGGCCGTGGCCGTCGGCGGCGAAGCGCCAGCCGCCGGCCTCGCGCCGCTGCAGCAGCATGGCGTCGCGGCGCAGGACCAGCCGCGCCGAGCGCGCCGACAGCGCGACCCGGCGCAGCGCCGGCACCGGCTCGAAGCCGCCCGCCGACCAGCGCTGCAGCGATACCGCGGCGGTGCGCGCGCTCAAGGCGTTCGCCCGCGCCGCGTCGGCGACCAGCGACAGCGCCGCCTGCAGGGCCGGCGGCAGACGCGCCGGCAGGCGGTCGCCGGAGGGATCGGCGCGCGGCCATAGCGCCGGCAGGTTCGCCGGCATGCGCGCGCGCAGCAGCGAGGCGGCCGGGTCGACCAGGGACGCGGCGCGGCCGATGTCGACCAACAGGTCTTCCAGGTCGTACACCGGCCGATGCTCGGTGCGCGGAATGCCGATGTTGACGCTGGTCGACACGCCGCCGCCGACGCTTTCGCCGACGTGGTAGTAGTCGGCCGGCCAGTACAGCAAGTCGCCCGGGCCGGCCTCGACCAGGAACGAAGTCGCCAGGTGCGCGCGGTAGTCCGGCAGGGTCGACACCGCCTCGGTCCACGGCTTGCGCGCCCAGAAGCGCATCCGCTTGCGGCCTTCGACCGGCACCATGAAGGTGGCGAAGCGATCGCGGTGCACGCCGACCGGGGTCGACTCGTAGTTGCCGTGGAACAAGGTAGTGATCGCACCGGTCAGCGGCAGCCCGGTGCGCCGCCACAGCGGAGCGAAGAACGCGCGCTCGCGCCGCCACAACGGCGCGTGGTAAGAGTGGAAGGCGCTGATCACCAGGGCGTAGCGGCGCGCGCCCAGCGTCGCCAGCATGCGCTCGCGATAGCCGGCCAGCGAGCCGTCGCCGGGCTGCGGCATCCACGGCGCGGGATCGAGTTGCTGCAGCCGGCCCAGCGTCACCACCGCATTGTCCGGCTCGCCCGGCAGGCGGGCGCGGCTGCGCCGGGTCGCGGCCAGGGCGCTGCGGTAGACCTCGGCCAGGCGGAACGGGCCGCCGCGGGCGAGCGCGCCCTTGAACAGCACCGGGCGGCGGTCCCAGTCCTCGTCGGCGAAGACCTCCCAATCCAGCGCGTCGCGTTCGATCGGCGCTTGCGGCGGCAACTCGGGCCGCGCGGTTTCCGGCGTCGCGCGCTCGAACGCTACGGTTTCCGACGTTGCGGTCTCCAACGATGCGCGCTCGAACGATCCGTTCATGCCGGCACCCGCTCGCGCTGGATCGCGCGCAGATCGTGCAGCCTTTGCAGCAACGCGAGCAGGCCCGGATCGACACGCCGCCGCGGACCGGCGCACAGTTGCGCGACCGTGGCCGGCGCGCCGCCTTGCAGCGCCTGCAACAGCGCGTCCACGCGCGGATGCACCGGCATCGAGAACGCATGGCCGTTGACCGCCCACCACTCGCGCTCGCCGTCGGCCAGGCGCAGCAAGGGGCTGCGCCGGTCCAGGCCGACCCGGTCGGCGGGCGCCAAGGGCTCTTCGCGCGGCGCGGGCACCGGTTCCAGGCCTGCGGCGCTGGCGCGCGCGGCCCAGCTCGCACGCAGCGCGCGCTGCAGATCGCCGCCGGCCACCGCCGCGCGCATCTGCGCGGCGACCTGCTGCAGCGGCGCGATCGCGGCGCGGCCGCGCGGCGGGAAGTCGAGCATCGCCACCTGCGCCTGCTCGCCGAGTTCGGCGTCCACCAGTTCGGCCAGCACATCCTTGACCGCCACCGCCGCTGCTTCGCCGCCGACCGGCACGCTCACCGCCAGGCCCAGGGTCGGGCCGAGATCGGCCTCCTCGACCCAACCGGCTTCGGGCCAGTACAGCGCCTCGCCCGCGACCGCGCGCAGGACCCGCGCCGGCGCGCCCCCGGCGCGCGGACGCGCGCGCCAGCAGCGCACTTCGCTGCCGCCCAGCAGCGGCAGGCGCAGGCTCGCCGCCGCCGGTTCGAAGCGCGGCCCCAGCGTGCCGGCGTCGGCCTCGCCCAGCCACAGCTCGGCGGTCAGCGCCAGGCTCGGCTGTCCGAAGCGCTCGAACAGCCCCGCCAGCGCCTCGCGCGCTTGCGCCCACAGCGCGTAGTCGAGGAACAGCGGCTGGGTCACCCGCAGTTGGAAACCGCGCCCGTCCAGGCGCGCGCGCACCCGCGCCACATAGCCGGCCGCATCGGCATCGTCCGCGCCGGGCAACAGATCGCCCGGTGCGCGCATCCAGCCGCCGTCGACGTAGAAGCGCACGTCGGGCAGGGCCAGGAAGCGGGTGCCGGCGCGGAACGGTTCGGCCGCACGGCGCACCAGCGCGTAAGCGCTCGCGGGGTCCAGGGCCGGCGCCGCGCCCGCCAGGCGACAGGCGCGGCGGCGCCAATGCGTCTGCAGGCCGCTCCAGTCGATCGGCGCGCTCATTCGCGCGCCGCCGCGAACTGGCCGTGGATGCGCGCGGCGTAGTCGGCCAGCGGCTCCAGCCCCATCGCCCGGCGGCGACGGTCGACCTCGCGCGGACGTTCGATCGGGCAGGGTTCGAAGCCCTCGTCGCGGCGACGGAACTTGGTCCCGTAGCGCTGCTTGCGCCCGCGCTGCACGCGCAGGGCGTCGGTCAGATAGGCCAGCTCGCGCAGGCTCATGTCGCCGTCGCGCGCCGCCGCGGCGATCAAGCGCAGGCAACGGTCCTGGAACGCGCGCGGCCCGTCGGCGTGCTGGAGCAGACGGCAAGCCGCTGCGGCCGCGGCGTCGCCGACCCGCGCGCGCCCCGGCCAACCGTGGCGTTCGACCACCGCCTGCAGCCAGGCCATCGACTGCTGCACATGCGCCTGCAACTGCGCCTCCAGCGCGGCGTCGGCGAAACCGCCGTCGGTCCACGGCGTGCGCAGGGCCGCATCGATGCGGTCGATGCGCAACAACCGCTGCGCTACTGCGCCGGCGTCGTCCTGGTTCGCCTCGTCTTGATTCGCCTCGACCGCCTCGACGGGCTGCGAAAGCGCCTCCACCCGCAGGCTCACCTCGTCGCCCTGCCAGCGGCAGACCACGCGCCGGTCCTGACGCGCCCAGTCGAAAGCCGCTTCGCCGTCCTGCGCGCCCAGCCAGTGCAGGCGCACGCCCAGGCGCGGATCGTGCAGTTCGCCGCAGCGGCCGTGCGCGGCGCTCAGATCGGGCACCACATGAGCGACCGCATCGCGAACCGCCACCGCCAGGTCGAGCAAGTCGAAGCCTTCGCCACGACGTCGCGCCGGCTGCGGATTGAGCCGTTCGCGCGGCTGCGGCAAGGCGCCGCGCACGCGCAGCGCCGGGCCGCTGGCCGACGGCGGCCGCATCAACAGCGGCGCATCGCCGTCCAGTCGGGTATAGAAATACGGCACGTCGCCGCAACGAAGTTGCGCGCGTTCTCCGGCGATGTAACCGCGCAGGTCCGGCGCCGTCGCGGCGTGCGGGTCCAGCGCGGCGGCGTATTCGGGCGTCGGCCGCAGCAGCACCCGGGTGCGGCGCCCGCGCAGGCGCGTGCGCAGCGCCGCGCGCAATTCGTCGCGATGCAGGTGCAGGCGCATCCACAACTCGAACAGGCCGCGCAGGAACTCCAGCGGATAGGCGCCGTAGCCGACCCGGCCGGCGCGATCGGCGACCAGGCCGGGCGCCTGCTCGCGCCGCCACGGCCGCGCCACCGCGCGCAGTTGCGCGCCGCCGTCGTCGCGGTCGAAGAAGGCCCAGTCCGGTCCCTCGCTGTCGCCGCGCGCGGCATCGCGTTCGAACCCGGCCGGATAGCGGCCGCGATCGCGTTCGCCGACGGTCAGCCCGGTGTCCTCCAGCCGCTGCACCGGAAACAGGCAGACCTCCAGGTCCACCGGCAGCAGTTGCGGCCGGCCCTGGCGCAGCCCGCAGACCAGGTTGCCCGGCCCCAGGTCGACCAGGCCGAGGCCGAAACAGGCGCCGGCCAGGGCGCCGGCATCGCGCCACAGGCGCCGCGCCTGGGCGCGGCCCAAGCGCGTCGCACGCAGGCGGCGGCCGCGCAGGCGGCCGTAGCCCGGCGGCGGCGCGATCCATTCCTGCCACAGGTAATCGCGGTCGCGACCGCGGCCATGAAAACTGTTCAGCGTCGGCAGCCGCACCGCACCGGGCCCGCCGGCCAGCGCGTTGATCCAGGCGAATACGCCGTCGTCGCCGAGCAGGGCGATCTCGGCATCGGCCGGACGCGGCTTGTAGGCCAGGACCACGCCGTTGGCCCAACTCGCGCGCAGCACGCGCTGGCCGCCGTGGTGGGTTTCTTCCGGATGCGCCCACAGCGCCGTCACCGGGCCGTCCACGCCGGCGTGCGCGGCTAGCGCGCCGCTGCGCAGATCGCGCGCCAAGCGGCGCGCAAACGCTCCCAGGAACCGGCGATGGCGCTCGCGCAGGGCGCGCAGGCGCGCGGCCAGGCGCGACCGGCGCGGCGCCAGGCACCAGTGCAAGGCCAGGTCCAGCACCGGCGCGTGCAGTTCGCCGTTGTCGAGCGCGAGCGCGGCCGGCCGCACCCGTGCGGCGTGCGCGCGCGCCAGCGCGGCGCAGTCGCGGTCGAGCGCATCGAGGAAGGCCAGCCACGGCGCCAGGCGCGCATCGCGCAAGGCATCGCCGATGCGGCGCGCGGCGCGTGCGCCGCGCCAGGGGCGCAGCGGAACCAACAAACCGTCGTCGCCCAGGCGCGCGCGCGGCGGCCACCACCAGGCGATGCCGCCTTCGGCGACCGCGGCCAGCAACCGACGCGCGGCGGGCGATGCCGGCGCGTCGACGGCCCCGGGCGCGGGCGGCAGATCCAACAAGGATTCGCTCATCGGGCCGCGTCGCCGCAACCGCGACGACGCGGCCGGCGCGAGGCGCCGGCCGCGGGGCCGATCACGGAATGCAGTAGATGCGGCGGCAGGTGGCCGGCACGAAGCTCGCGCCTGCGGCGGCCTGCTTGCGCAGTTCGCCGATCGCCAGCGCCGGCACGGCCTGGCGCTGCTTGGTTGCGGTGGACGGGGCGGGCTTGGACTTCTTCATCTTCATCGGACCATCTCCTTGGGCAGGTGACGAGCCGCGACGCGGGCGCGCCGCGGTCAGGGGCGCAGGATCAGACGCAATAGATGAAACGACTGCACGAACGCGGCGCGTACGACGCCGAAGCCGGGATCGGCTTGCTCAACGGCTGCGGGGTCGGTTCGAGCTTGACGCGGGTGGCCGGCGCAACGGCCGGCGCGGACGCTTTCGCGGTGGCGGCTTGCTTCACGGTGGCTCTCCTTGAGTACGCGTTGGAACGCGCGGAGCGGCACCGTCGGCGACTCCGCGCACGAACGCTTCGCGGCGCAACGCGCGTACCTCCGTACGCCCGCGGCGAAGCGTCCCGACTCTAGCCCATGCCGACGCCACGCCCGCCAGCGGGCGCGCAAACCGTGAGCGGCTTCGCAAGCTTCGCCCCGGCGTCGGATCGGGCGCGACCGGGGCCGCGACCGCTGACGATGATGGAAAGCCTGGAAAACAAGGGAAATACGCCGGCGGCCAACGCCGCGATGACCGATCGGACTATGTGCGCCCGCAGCATCGCGCCACGCACCGCTTTCCCGATTCCCGATTCCCGATTCCCGAATCCCGAATCCCGAATCACCGAATCCGCTCGAGCATCCGCCGATTGCCGATCAGTTGCGCCCAGCGCGCGCCGATGTCGCTCATGCATACGTAGGCGGCCTCGCCGGCCAGGCGCAGCAGCATGCGCGGGCTCAGCCGCAGGCGCGGCTCGGCCGCGCACAGCTCCCAGTCGTAGCCGAGCTGGCGCGCGAACAGGGCGCAGCGCGCCAGGTGATAGCGGCTGCTGAGCAGGGTCACCCGCGTACGCATGCCCTCGCCGAGCAGGACCCGCGCATTGCGCAGGTTCTGCAGGGTGTCGCGCGATTCGGCTTCCAGCCGCAGCGGCGCGTCGGCCGACAGGCCGCGTGCGAGCAGGCCGGAACGGGCCAGTTCGGCTTCGGTCGGCTCGTCGTCGGCGCCGCCGCCGAGCAGCACCACGCTGGCCGGCGGACGCTCCCGCCACAGCGACACCGCGCGGTCCAGGCGCGCTTCGAAATCGTGGTCCAGGCGCCCGCCCGGCGCGTGCTTGCCGAACAGCAGCACGCATTCGCCGCGCTCGGGCTGGCACGGCGCATTGCGCGCCACCCGCAGCACGTGGACGAAGTAGCCCACGTAGACCAGGCCGGCGCTGAGCACGCAGGCGGCCGAAGCCACCGCCGCGACGTGCAGCACGTCGCGGTCGCCGAACAGCGACAGACGATGGGACAGGCGACTGCTCATGCGATGCGGCGCGGAAACCTCGGCGACCCCTGTGGACGGAACCCGGATGCGGGGACCGGCGCGGCCGCTGAAGCGTTCACCGCGGCGGGCCGGTGCGATCCGGCGGGGCGGACGGCCCCCTCGCTATACTGCCGTCGGTCCCCTTCGCCCGATTCTACCGACTACGTGACGTCCGTACCCGCTCCGATGCCGCCGCTGGCGGTCCGCGCCTATACCGCCACCACCGCGCTCGGCCGCGGCCTGGAGGCCCAGGCCCAGGCCCTGCGCGAGCGCCGCAGCGGCCTGCGCCGCAACGATCTGGCGCCGCTGGCGCCGGGCGAGGCGCCGCTGGACTGCTGGATCGGCCGGGTCGACGGGCTCGAGGACGCCGCCCTGCCGGCGCATCTGGCGCCCTGGGAGTGCCGCAACAACCGCCTGGCCTGGCTGAGCCTGCAGGCCGACGGCATTCAGGCGGCGATCGCCGAGGTCGCAGCGCGCCACGGCGCCGAACGGGTCGCGGTGATCATCGGCACCTCGACCTCGAGCATCGGCGCGACCGAAGAGGCCTATGCCGACCTCGACGGCGACGGCCGCTTTCCCGCCGGCCTGGCCCGGCCCGGGCTGCACACCCCGCATTCGCTCGGCGCCTTCGTCGCCGCGGCCACCGGCCTGCGCGGCCCCTGCGTGACCGTGGCCACCGCCTGCTCGTCCAGCGCCAAGGTCTTCGCCCAGGCCGCGCGCCTGATCGGCGCCGGGCTCGCCGACGCGGCCCTGGTCGGCGGCGTCGACACCTTGTGCGGCAGCGTGCTGTTCGGCTTCAACTCGCTGCAACTGGTCTCGACCGCGCCGTGCCGGCCGTTCGACGCCGACCGCGACGGCCTGTCGCTGGGCGAAGCCGGCGGCTTCGCCGTGCTCGAACGCCTCGACGCCGGCGAAACCGCGCCGTTGCGGCTGTGCGGCTACGGCGAATCCAGCGACGCCCACCACATGTCCTCGCCGCACCCGCAGGGCCTGGGCGCGCGCCTGGCGATGGCCGACGCCCTGGCCCGCGCCGGCATCGGCGCCGACCGGGTCGGCTACCTCAACCTGCACGGCACCGCCACCCCGGCCAACGACTCGATCGAGGCGCTGGCGGTGGCGGCGCTGTTCCCGCCGTCGCTGCACGCCGGCTCGACCAAGGGCTGGACCGGGCACACCCTCGGTGCCGCCGGCATCGTCGAATCGGCGATCGCCCTGCTCGCGCTGGAACGCGGCCACCTGCCCGGCACGCTCAACAGCGCCACGCCGGATCCCGGCAACGGCCCGCAGATCCGCTTCGACGACGCCCGCACCGAGATCGCTTACGCCATGAACAACTCCTTCGGCTTCGGCGGCAACAACTGCTCGCTGGTGTTCGCCCGCGCATGAGTTCCACCGCCACGCAAGCGCGCAGCGGCGCGTCCCCGGTCTTGAGCGCGATCATCGAAGGCGTCGGCTACTGGAGCCGCGGCCTGCCCTCGTGGGCGGCGGCGCGCGAATTCGTCGCCGGCGCCGAGGCCGCCGAAGCGGCGCCGGGCCGGCCCTCGCCGCAGCTGCTGGCGGCGAACGAACGCCGGCGCGCGCCGGACACGGTCGCGGTGGCGCTGGAAGTGGCGCTGGCCGCCTGCCAGGACGCCGGCCGCGATCCGGCCACGCTGCCGTCGGTGTTCGCCTCCAGCCACGGCGACATGGCGATCACCGACTACATGTGCGCCACCCTCGCCCGCGAGCCGCGCACGATTTCGCCGACCCGTTTCCACAACTCGGTGCACAACGCCGCCGCCGGCTACTGGACCATCGGCGCCGGCTCGATGCGCCCGGCGACCGCGATCAGCGCGCTCGAGGCCAGCTTCGCCCAGGGCCTGATCGAAGCCCTGGCCCAGCTCGCCGCCGGCGACGAGGCGGTGCTGCTGGTCGGCTACGACGGCGCCGCGACCGGGCCGCTGCAGGACGTATCGCCGAGCCAGGGCCTGCTGGGCGCGGCCCTGGTGCTGGCGCGCGCCGCTACGCCGGCGCGCGGACCGCGCCTGCGCGCCTGGCTGGACCAGGCCGGCGACGGCGACGCGGCGCCGGCCTCGGGCAAGCTGTCCGTCCGCGAAACGGGCAACGCCAGCGCGCCGATGCTGGCCTTGTTCGACGCCCTGGCCTGCGGCCATGATCGCCTCGCCCTGCCGGCGGGCGCCGGCCGGATCCTGCGGCTGGAGCTCGCCCATGACTGATCACGCCGCCGCACCGGGCCACAGCGCCGATCGGCCGCGAGCCGCGCGGCTGGACCGCAACAACGTCGCCATCGTCATTCCCGCGCTCAACGAAGCCCTGCGCATCCGCGAAGTGGTCGAAGGCGCGTTGGCGCAGTGCCCGCACGTGATCGTGATCGACGACGGCTCCGACGACGGCACCGGCGAACGCATCGCCGACCTGCCGGCGACCGTGCTGCGCCACGCCCAACGCCAGGGCAAGGGCGCCAGCCTGCGCGACGGTTTCGCCGAAGCCCTGCGCCGCGGCTTCCTCGCCGTGGTCACCATGGACGGCGACGGCCAGCACGCGGCCGACGACATTCCGCGCCTGATCGACAGCGCCAACCGCCATCCCGGCCACATCGTGATCGGCGCGCGCCTGCGCAAGCGCGCCGCGCAGCCGACCTATCGCCGTCTGGCCAACAATTTCGGCGACTGGGGCGTGGCCTGGGGCACCGGTTACCAGATCGCCGACAGCCAGAGCGGGCAGCGCCTGTACCCGGCCGAGGTCATGGCCCTGCGCGAGGTGCCGGGCGAGGATTTCGTGTTCGAGGCGCAGATCCTGATGTCGGCGGCGCAGCAACTGGGCACGCGCTGCGTTTCGGTGCCGATCGAATCGCGCTACCAGACCCAGGATTCGGACGAGCAGTTCCGCGCCAGCCACTTCAAGCCGCTGCGCGACTTCAGCCGGATCACCTCGCACATCGTCCTGCAGTGCCTGCGCCGCGGCGGCGTGCCGGCGATGTACCGCCGCATCCGCGCCAATCCGCCGCTGATCGACGACCCCAGCGGCGAATTCGCCAGCGCGCCGGCCAAGGTCCAGGCCAACCCGCGCTGAGGCCTGGCGCCCGGCTCAGGGCCGCGGCGGCGGGCCTTGCGGGCCCGGATCGCTCAGCGGCGGCGGATCCAGCACATAGATCGCCACGCCGTGGCCGAATTTCTGCCGCGGACTGATGTCGATGCCGACCCCGCCGCCGGTGTAACTGCGCCCGCCGACCCGGCCGGCGCCGACGCTGACTCCGCCGCCGCCGTAACCGTCTTCGGTGCCCTGGAACAGCACGCCGTTGGCGCCCAGCTTGGCGGCCTCGTTGCGCAGCTTGCCGATCACCGAATCCATCTTGTTCTGTTCGCCGTAGGTGAACGGGCCGCTATTGCTCTGCAACAGGGCGATCTCCTCGTAGCGGCTCGGCGGCGGGGCGAAATACACCCGCACCTGCGCCACCGGCACCGGCGGCCGCGGCCGGCCGGTCAGGACATGGGAGCTGGCGCAGGCGGCGAGCATCGGCACCAACGCCGCGATGACGGCAAGTCTGCGCATGAGGACAGCTCCGTGGATGGCTGCGGCCATCCTACGACGGTGGGCGCTGCGGCGCGATGAAGCCGGATCCGTCAGCGCCGGGGATTCAACCGCGCGTCGGCCGGCGAACCTCGGGCCGGGCCGCAGGCGCGAATCGCTTGCGCTGGCGCTTTGGCGCGGCCGGCGAGGGGCAACGATCCGGGCCCCCGTGTGTGCGCTCACCGGCGCGGCGGCCTCGGCTCAGCCCATACCGCCGTTGATGCCAATCACCTGGCCGTTGATGTAACCGGCGTCGTTCGAACACAGGAACGCGACCAGGGCCGCGACCTCGTCGGCGCGGCCGGCGCGGCCGGCCGGCACCATCTGCTTGATCGCCTCGGGCGGGAACGCGTCGGCGGCCATGCGTCCTTCGATCACGCCGGGCGCGATCACGTTGACGGTGATGCCGCGGCTGGCCATCTCCCGCGCCAGCGATTTCGATGCGCCGTGCAGCGCGGCCTTGGCCGCGGCGTAATTGCTCTGGCCGCGGTTGCCCAGCACCGCGGCGACCGAGGACACGCTGACGATGCGGCCCCAGCGCGTGCGCGCCATCGGCAGCAGCAAGGGCTGGGTGACGTGGAAGAAGCCGTGCAGGGACACGTCGATCACCCGCGTCCACTGCGCCGCGCTCATGCCGGCCATCGGCGCGTCGTCGTGGATGCCGGCGTTGTTGACCAAGCCCTGGATCGGACCGTCCTCGAGCAACCGCTCCAATGCCGCGCGCGCGGCCTCGCCGTCGGCGACGTCGAAGGCCACCGCCTCGGCCCGGCCGCCGTCGGCGCGGATCTGCGCGGCCAGCGCTTCGGCGCGCTCCAGGCCGGCGTTGGCGTGCACGATCACCTGCCAGCCGTCGCCGGCCAGGCGACGGCAGATCGCGCCGCCGAGATCGCCGCTGCCGCCGGTGACCAGGGCGCGGCGCGGCGCGGAAGGCGGCTGGGACATGCGGGCGGCTCCGATCGGTAAAGGCCGATTGTCCCCGGATGGAGGCGGGAGGTGAAGCGTGGTCCGGGAGCGAGTGGCCGGAAGCGAGCGACGAACGTAGAGGAGTGAGAAGTGAGCAAAGCCACCGGCATCTACCGCCCCGGCTTTTCCTCACTCCTCGCTCCTCGTTTCTCTCTTCTCGCTCCTGGCTTCAATCCGGCACCGCGAACCCCGCCGGATACGGCGGCGCGCCGCGTCCGTGCCGGCATTCGATCTGGTCCAGATCGTGGACGATCGCCAGGCCGTCGTCGCCGCACTGCAGGCGCTGCTCGCCGCACCACAGCGCCCAATCGCGCTCTTCTTCGTCGGCCTCGTCCGGGTCCGGGCCGTCCAGCGCCAGCACCCACCATTCCAGCCGGCGCCGCGCGCCCGGCCGTCGGCGCAGGGCGGCGCGATGGACGAAGTCCAGTTCCGCCGGACCGCTCGCGGCCGAGGTTTCCAGCCAGGGCAGGAAGGTCGCCAGGCGCGCGCCGGCGACGGCGTGCATGTCGACCCAGCGGTCGGCCAGCATGTCTTCGTCGTAGGGTCGGTCGCAGCGCTCGATCCAGTGCAGCCGCGCGCCCTCGCGCTGGGCGAAGTTCAGGCGCAGGCGGAAGCGGTGGCCGACGCTGCCGTCCTCATGCAGGGCGTGCGGATCCTCGAATTGGAACTGGAACGGCATCGGCGACGGTCTGCGGCGGGACTACCCACGCAAACGCCGCGTCGCCGCCGGCGTGAACGCCGCGCTCAGTCGCCGCGCGCCATCACCGCGGCGCGGCCGCGGGCGATCGGTTCGCTGCGATGCAGGATCTCGAACTCGTACTGCCAACTGTCCGCGCCCGCAGCGAGCTGGCGCGCGCGCCCTTCCAGCGCGCCGGGCAGGTCGTCGATGCGCGCCAGCCGCAGCTCGACCCCGCGCAGCGCCACCAGCACGCCCGGCCTGGCCCGGCCGCCCTGCGCGCGCGCCAGCAAACCGCCGTGCACGGCCATCAGCTGCGCGCCGTACTCGCATAGATGCACCGCATGCAGGCGCCCGCCGCTGCGCAAGGGGTGGGCCGGATCGCGATGGCCATCGCTGCGCGCGACGATGCGTTCCTCGTCCCATTCGGCCACTGCTTCCCACAGGCACATCAGGCCCTGGTGCGGGATCAGCGCGGCGATGGCTTCACGCGTGCGCATGCGCGTCCTCCGCCGCGGCCGCCGGCTCGCGCACGATCAGCAGGGCCAGTACGAAATTGAACGCTACGCCGAGCGCGACCGTCGCGCCGATCGCGCGCAGCACCGGAATCGAAGACAGCGCCAGCAGCGCGAACACCATGAACGTGGTCAGGCTGCAGACGATCACCGCGTGCAAGGTGCGCAGTTGTTCATTGCGGTCGTCGCCGGCGTGGTCGAAGAACAGCGCGTAGTCCAGGCCCAGGCCGGCGGCGAGGATCAGCGAGACCAGGTGGAACAGGTTGAGCTCGACCCCGGCCAGGCGCAGCACGGCCAGGATCAGCAGGGTGGTCAGTGCCATCGGCGCGAGCACGCGCAGCACCCGTCGCGGCGAGCGCAGCGCGATCCACACCGCCGCGGCCAGCAGCACCGCGGCCAGGGCCAGCGCCATCAGCACCCGGCCGCGGTAATCGGCGACCAGCGATTCGGAGGCCTGCTTGAGGTCGAGCAACTGGCCGCCGTGGCGGCGCGCCGCCGCCGCGACCGCGACCGGATCGGCCAGTCCGGTCAGCGAGACCAGCGCGGTGGCGTGGCCGGGGCGCTGCAGCAGCAGGCCTTCGACGCTGACCGCCAGCGGCGTCCCGGCGAGGTCGCGCGCGCTCAGCGGCGGCGCCTGCCGCGCGCGCTCGACGTCGGCGAGAAAATCGGCGAAGGCGTCGCTGCGGAACGGCGTGGCGGCGAGCGCCGTCTCCAACGCTGCATCCAGCGCGGCGGCCTCCGGCAGACGCTGCTGGCGTTCGCGCTGGGTCCTGGCGCTGGGCAGGTAACGCGCGGCCAGGTCGTAGCCGGCGATCGCGCCTTGTTGGCGCAGCGCGGGCAGTTCGGCCATCAACGCTTCGGAGGCCTGCAGCGCGGCTTCGGCGTCGCCGCGTTCGATCGCCACCACGTAACGCACGTCGGGCGCGCCGAGCTCCTCGCGCAGTTGCGCGTCGCGCGCCAGCGCCGCGGCCGGCACCGGGGTCAGCTTGGCCAGGTCGTTCTGCCAGAACGGTCCCGGCACGAACACGATCGCCGCCAGTGCCAGCGCCGCGATCGAGGCGCTGCCGGCCAGGCCGATCCGCGGCCAGCGCGCCAACCGCGTCCAGGCCCGCGCCAGCCACGGCGAACCGGCGGCGTCGCGCGGCGCGGGGTCGATCAACGCCGGCAGCGCGAAGCGCGTGGCCAGCGCCGCGGTGGCCAGGCCGACGATGGTGAACACCGCCAGCTGCTGCAGGCCGTCGACGCCGGACACGAAGAAGGTCAGGTAGGCGATGCAGGTCGAGACCACGCCGGTGCCCAGCGTGGGCCACAGGCTGCGCGCGCTGGCCCACGGCGACAGCCCTGGCCGCTGGTGGCTGAACAAGTGGATCGGATAATCCTGGACCACGCCGATCAGGGTGAAGCCGAAGGCGACGGTGATGCCGTGCACGCCGTCGAACATCGCCGCGACCGCGCCCAGGCCGGCCAGGCCGGCGGTCGCCAGCGGCAGGCCGCCGAGCAGCGGCACCTTCCAGCTGCGGTACGCCAGCCACAGCAACAAGGCGAAGACGATGCCGTCGATGGTGCCGATCAGGCTGGCCTCGCGCTGGGTGCGGCCGCCGATCTCGACCGAGAACGCGCCCGGGCCGCTGATCGTCAGCTGCGCCGGGCTGCCGCCGCGGGCTTGCGCGAACGCGCTGCGGATCGCCTCGATCGCCTGCTGCTGGCCGGTGGGATCGAAGCCGGCGGCGCGGGTTTCCACCGCCAGCAAGGCCTGCCGCCCGGCGCGGTCGAACCACACCCCGTGCAGGGTCTGCGGCGCCTGCGCCGGTTGCCAGGCTTCGGCCAGGCGCAGCATCTCCAAGGTCGGATCGCTGGGCAGCAAGGGCTCGATCAGCTCGCCGGCGGGCGAACCCAGGTCTTGCAGCCGCTGCTCGAGCTGGTCGCGCAGGTAGTCGGCGTCGAAGGCCTGTTCGTCCAGGGTCGGCGACAACAGATAGCGATACGGGCGCAGGCGCTCGGGCACCGCGTCCAGGCCTTGCCCGGCGCCGTTGGCGACCAGCTTGAATCCGGGCTGCGCCGCCAGCGTGTCGCGCAACGCCGCCGATTGCGCGGCCAGGGTCGCCGGATCGTCGCCGTCGATCGCCAGCAACAGCAGGCGCGAGCCCGGGCCTTCGCCGAGTTCGTCGATCAGCAGTTTCTGCGCCGGGGTCTGCGCGGTCGGCATGAACCGGCGCAGATCGCCGCTGAGCTGCAGGCGCTGGCCGATCGCCCAGCCGGCCACGGCCAACGCGGCCAGCCACAGCAGGGCCAGCCCGATCCGGCGCGCGGGCGTCATCAACGCGCGGCGCCGTGGCCGCGGCACAGGGCCGCGAGCTGGCTGGCGTCGGCGACGTTGGCAGCGGCGCGCGCCGCGCTGGCCAGCAGGGTGCGTTGCTGCTCGTTGCCGCGCGCGGGCCGGGTTTCGATGCAGCGCAGTTCGTCGTCGCGGCCGAGCAGCACGATCTCGCGCACCCGCGCCGCCAGCCCGGCGTCCTTCGGGATCAGGCTGATCGTCCATTGCCGGCGCGTGCCTTCGGCGGCCAGGCGGTAGTGCTGCTCGAGCAGGGCGCGATCGCCGCCGAGCAGGGCGCCGAAGCTGGCCTGCAACGCGACCAGTTCGGGCGCGCGCGCCAGCGAGAAGCGCTTGGCCGGCTTGTTCGGGCGGACCACGCTGACCTCGCCCTGGCCCGGCTTGGCGCCGGCCTGGATGGTGGTGGTCTCGGCATAGGGCGCGCGCACCTCGCGCACCAGGGTCGCCGCGTCGGGACGGCGGTACTCGCCGGACAGGCGCAGCGGTTGCTTGAGCAGGGCCGAACCGCGCACTTCGACGAAGTCGGTGCGCGCCGGCGCCGGCTGCGCCAGGCGCGGCAGGATCCAGGCCGGATCGGCCGGCGCGGCTTCGGCCGGCGCGGCGGCGGGCGCCGATTGCGCGGCGCCGGCCTCAGTAACCGGAGCGGCGTGCAGCGACGCCGCGGCGCACAGCAGCGCCAGCGTCCACAGGCAGGGCTTGATCGTCATCGGCATGCCAGAAATCGTAGAAGTTGAACCAGTTATAGGGCGCGCTGCGGGTGTGCAGCTGCAGCCGCTCGGCGTAGCGCTGGACCAGCGCGGCCAGGATAGCGGGGCGGTTATGCCGCTCGATCGCCACACCGTCGCTGAACGCTTCGAAGATCAGGTCGTAGCGCGGGCCGCCGCGGTACAGGCCGAAGGCCAGCACCACCGGCACCTTCAGCGCGGCGGCGATCAGCCACGGCGCGCTCGGGAACGGCGCCGCGGCGCCGAGGAAGGAGGCGGCGACGCTGGGCTCGCCGGGGCCGACGCGGTCGACCAGCAGGGCCACCACCGCGCCCTCGTCGGTGGCCTGCTTGATCGCCAGCACGATCGAGGGCCCGTCCTGGCCGGCATCGATCACGGTGCAGGCGATGTGCGGATCGAGCGTGTCCAGCAGCTCGGTCAGCGCCGGGTTGTGGCCGCGGTCGAGCAACACCCGCAGCTTCATCCCCGGGCGTTGCCGCGACAGCACCCGCAAGGCCTCGAAGCTGCCCAGGTGCGAGCCGAACAGCAGCAGACCCTGGCCGCGGTCGAGGTGGCGCTCCAGCGCGTCCAGGCCGCTGACCCGGATGTCGAACGGCTGCATCCGCCCGCACAGCAGGTACAGCCGGTCGAGGATGGTCGCGGCGAAGGTGTGGATGTGGCGGGCGATGTCGAGCAGACCGGGGCGGCGGTCGAGCACCCGCGCCAGGTAGGCGCGCGAGGCGCGCCGTTCCGGTCCGCGCACGGCCAGGAAGTAGGCCACGATCGGGTACAGGGTCAGTCGCGCCAGGGCGCGGCCGCCGCGGCTGGCGACGAAGGCGATCGCGCGGAAGGCGAGCCGGCCGCCGCCTTCGGGACGCTGCTTCCAGTGCGCGCTCATGCGCCGGCTCCATCGGCGACTGCTTCGCCGCTGGCGATCAGTTGATCCTCGCGCCGGACCCGGAACCGCCAGCGTCCGGGCCCCAGCGTTTCCAGCTCGATCTGCGCGTCCTGCTGCGGCAGCAAGGGCTGGACGAACTTGACCTGCGGCAGGCGCAGGCCGGGCAAAGGCCCGTGCCCGGCTTCGATCGCCTCGATCACCCGCTCCAGCACCACCACGCCGGGCACCAGCGGCCGCCCCGGGAAATGGCCGGGCAGGCAGGGATGATCGGAATCGACGGCGAAATGCATGAGGATCGGAGCGGCGAGGAACGATGGATCGGAAGGCAAGGATAAAGCACCGGCCGCAGCGGCCGCGTGGAAATGCGACCGCCGCCGCTTGCCGCGCGGCCCAATGTGTGGCGAGGCCGATCCGGCGGCGCGGGCCGGGCCCGCTGCCTTTAACGCCGAAACTCAGGAAAACAGGTCGCGCCAGAAACGCGGGCCGAGCCGGGCCATGCGCCGCAGGAAATCGAAAAAGCCGGTTTCCGGGCGCTGGACGAACAAACGCCGCCGGACCAGGTACTCGGCGGCGAACAAGCCGCCGACGATTCCGTAGTTGAGCAGGTTGGCGAACCAGGACCATTGCTCCTGGGTGATCGCGAAGGCCGGGGGATGGCCGAGCCGGGCCAGCAGGCCGTCGGGCACGGCGATCGTCGCCAACGCGCCGTTGATCAGCGCCAGCAGCAGCAGGACCGCCGCCCACAGCGCGGTCAGGCGGCGGGTGTAGCGGTACAGCGGCGGCGCCAGCGCGGCCGGCGCGCAGTCGTGCAGGGCGGCGACGATGCGGGTGATCAGCGCCTCGCGCGGCGCGCGCAGGCTGCGCCCGAACCACCAGCCCAGCCAGGCGTTGAACAGCATCGGCGGCGCCAGCAACAGCATCTGCGCCAGCGGCGTGCGTGCGGCCAGGCCCAGCGCCACGGCCAGCGCCAGCACCAGCGCCCACACCGCCGGGCGCAGGGCCAGCAGGCCGTCGATGGCGACGAACACGATCAGGTCGGCCAGGGCCAGCGCCGCGACCCAGCCGCCGCCGTCGTGGCTGGCCCAATGCGCCAGCAACGGATAGGCGATGGCCAGCAGCAGGCGCGCCGGGGCGCTGAACGAAGAAGCGGTCACGGGGCGGCGGCTCGCGGCCGGAGCAGACGGTGGACGACGGCGGCGGACGCGCCGCTCAGGCGGCGCGGTGCTGCTCGATGTGGCCCGACAGCGCGCGCAACGAGGCGAAGATGCGCCGGTTCTCGTCGTTGTCCGAGCGCAGCTGGAAGCCGTAGCGCTTGCTGATCGCCAACGCCAGTTCGAGCGCGTCGATCGAATCCAGGCCCAGGCCGTCGTTGAACAGCGCCGCTTCCGGATCGATCTGCTCCGGCGCCACGTCCTCCAGGTTCAGGCTCTCGACCAGCAGCTGCGCCAGTTCGCGTTCGGCAGGGCTTTGTTCAGACATCGGGACGATCCGGTGGGGCTAAGGCGAAGGGCGGTCACGATCCGCCATCGGCGCCGCAGGCGCAACCGGGCGTCGCCGTCCGGCGCCGTCCGGAACCCGCCGACCGGGCGACAGGCCCAGCCAGATCAACCACTTGCGCGCCATCGGCAGACGGTCCGCAGACGCGGCCCAGGGCCGCAGGCTGCACAGCCGGCGAAGGCGGCAGGCTATGATTTGCGCATGACTCCGCCCGAATCCGCGCCCGGCGCCACCGCCACGGCTCCCGTTTCCGCCCCGGCCCAGGCGCCCGCACAGACCCTCGAGGTCGACGTGCTGGTGATCGGCGGCGGCCCGGCGGGCACCACCGCGGCGACCCTGTTGGCGCGCAAGGGCTGGAAGGTGCTGTTGCTGGAGAAGGACCGGCACCCGCGCTTCCACATCGGCGAATCGCTGCTGCCGATGAACCTGGCCATCCTCGAGCGCCTCGGCGTGCTCGAGCAGGTGCGCGCGATCGGCGTGCACAAGCCCGGCGCCGAGTTCCCGATCGACGCGCAGCGCTACAACACCTTCCGTTTCGAGCGCGCGCTGAATCCGACGTTCGGCTACGCCTTCCAGGTCAAGCGCGAGGAATTCGACCAGTTGCTGTTCCGCCACGCCCAGGCCAACGGCGTCGACGCGCGCGAGCAGGTCAAGGTCGAGAAACTCGAATTCGGCGCCGACGGCCGCCCCGCCCTCGCCCATGCCCGCGCCGCCGACGGCGCCGCGCTGCAGGTGCGCATGCGCTACCTGGTCGACGGCAGCGGCCGCGACACCTTCCTCGGCAGCCAGCTCAAGCTCAAGCGCAAGAACCCGCTGCACCAGTCGGCGGCGATCTTCAGCCATTTCACCGGCGTGCAGCGCCGCGACGGCGAGGACGCCGGCAACATCACCGTGCAGCGCTTCGCCCACGGCTGGATGTGGCTGATCCCGCTGCAGCGCGGGGTGATGAGCGTGGGCGCGGTGTGCTTCCCCGAGTACCTCAAGCAGCGCCGCGGCGACAACGAGAACTTCCTGATGCGGACCCTGGAGTCCGAGCCCTCGGTGTGGGCGCGCATGCAGGGCGCGCAGCGCTGCGGCGAGGTTCACGTCACCGGCAACTATTCCTATACCTGCAGCCGCATGGCCGGCCCCGGCTGGGTCATGGTCGGCGACGCCTACGCCTTCGTCGATCCGGTGTTCTCCTCCGGCGTCTACCTCGGCATGAACAGCGGCGAACAGGCCGCGGCCGTGGTCGACGGCGCGCTGCGCGAACCGGCCCGCGAGGCCGCGCTGCAGGGCGAAATGACCGTGCGCCTCAAGCGCGGCCTGAAACATTTCCAGTGGTTCATCTATCGCTTCACCACCCCGGTCATGCGCGAATTGTTCAACGCTCCACGCAACTTCTGGCAGGTCGAGCAGGCGGTCATCTCGATGCTCGCCGGCGACGTGTTCGACAACCGGGCGGTACTGCGCCGCCTGCGGCTGTTCCGTTTCATCTATGCGCTCACCGCCGTGCGCATGGCGCCGCAGGCGCTGCGCGGCTGGCTGCGGCGCAAGCGCCAGGTCGGGGTCGACTTCCGCGGCGACACCCTGCAGCGGGGCAACCCGTGAGCGCGGCCGCCGCAATGCTGGCCGGCCCGCGCCTGCAGGTCGACTACCTGGACGCCACGCCCGAGGCGCTGTTGGCGCAGGACGACACCCTGGCGGTGTTCGGCTTCGGCGCGGACGCGCCGCATCACCACGACCCGCGCTATCTGCGCGTGGCGCTGGAGCCGTTCGGCGACACCCGCCTGGAGCGCTGGCGCGGCACCGGCCCGGTCAGCAAGGGCCGCGACGGCGACCTGGCCTGGGCCGAGGACGGCGCGCTGCAGTTCGGCGTGATCGAGTTCGACGAACCCGAACCGCTGCCGGGCGAAGCCGCCAACGGCGAGATCGCGCGCGCCGCCGAGTATCTGTACCGCAAGCTGATCGGCTTCACCGCCGAGCGCGGCTACCCGCACTTGCTGCGGATCTGGAACTACCTCGACGGCATCACCCTCGGCCACGGCGACGAAGAGCGCTACCGCGTGTTCTGCGTCGGCCGCGCGCGCGGCCTGGGCGAGTTCGACACCGCCCAGTTGCCGGCGGCGACCGCGATCGGCCGCGTCGACGGCGCGCGCCGGCTGCAGGTGTACTGGCTGGCCGGGCGCAGCCCAGGCACGCCGCTGGAGAATCCGCGCCAGGTCAGCGCCTACCGCTACCCGCGCCAGTACGGTCCGCAGTCGCCGAGCTTCGCCCGGGCGATGCTGCCGCCGCAGCCGGCGGCGATGCCGCTGCTGCTGTCCGGCACCGCGGCGGTGGTCGGCCACGAGTCGCGCCACGCCGATTCGGTGCTGGCCCAGCTCGACGAGACCCTGGCCAATTTCGACAGCCTGCTCGCCGCCGCGCGCCAGCGCCGCCCGCAGCTGCCGGGCGCGTTCGACGCCGGCACCCGGCTGAAGGTGTACGTGCGCGACGCCGAAGACATGGCGGCGGTGGCCGCGGCGCTGGACCGGCGCTACGGCGAACGGGTGCCGCGGATCCTGGTGCACGCGGCGATCTGCCGCTACGAGCTGCGGGTCGAGATCGACGGCGTCCACGGCGGCTGAGCGCGCCGCAGGTCACGCCGACCTGCGGCACTTGCAATCGCCCGGGCAGACATTACGTTGCAGGCATGGCCGATCCGGCCGCTTGCGGAGCCACCTCGATGGGTTTGATCAGTCTGCTCTGGGGCATCGTCGCGCTGCTGTGGATGATCGCCGCCCTGATTCCGTTCTTCGGCTGGGGCAACTGGTTCATGATTCCGTTCGCCGCGATCGGCGCGATGATCGCCGCGATCGGCCTGTTGTTCACCCGCAGCGAGAACAACGCCCGGGCCAAGGCCGGCTTGTGGCTCAACGGCATCGCGATCCTGGTCGGCGTGGTCCGGCTCGCCCTCGGCGGCGGTTTGATCTGAGCGCGACGCGGTAAGCGCCGGCGCTGCGACCGCGCCGGCGCGACGACGGCATCGAGCGCCCCGAACGCGATCCGCGTCGGACGCGGCTGCGCGATGCGCGGCCGCTCAGCCGGCCGGACGCGCGGCGAGCAGGGCGCGCGTATGCGCGTGCCGCGGCGCGCGCAGCACCTGCGCGGTGGGGCCGGTCTCGACGATGCGCCCGGCTTCGAGCACGGCGATGCGCTCGGCCACCGCCGCGGCCGCGGCCAGGTCGTGGGTCACGAACAACAGCGCCAGGCCGCGTTCGCGCTTGAGCCGCGCCAGCAGGGCCAGGATCGCGGCGCGATGGTGCGCGTCCAGCGCCGACACCGCCTCGTCGCAGACCAGCAGTTTGGGCTCGGTCGCCAGAGCGCGCGCGATCGCGATGCGCTGGCGCTGGCCGCCGGAAAACTGGTGCGGGTAGCGATCGAGCATGGCCGCGTCCAGGCCGACCGCGGCCAGCAGTGCGGCGGCGCGTTCGCGGCGCGCGGCCGCATCCAGCCGGGTGTGGATGCGCAACGGTTCGGCGACGATCTCGGCCACGCGCAGGCGCGGGTCGAGCGAGGCGTACGGGTCCTGGAACACCACCCCGGTCTGCGCCCTCCAGCGGCGCAGCGCGGCCGCGTCCAGGGTCGCCAGATCGGCGCCGTCGACGCAGACCCGGCCCTGCGCGCCGCGCAGCAGGCGCAACAGCACCCGCCCGAGCGTGCTCTTGCCGCTGCCGCTCTCGCCGACCAGGGCCACGCCCTCGCCGCTGCGCAATTCGATATCGACCGCCTCCAGCGCCGGCTTCGGCGCGCGCGGGTAACGCAGACCCAGGCCCTCGCCGCGCAACCATACCGGCGCATCGGACGCGGCGTCCGCCAAGGCCTCGATGCGATCGGCGGCGAGCAGCTCGCGGGTATAGGCCTGCGTAGGTGCGGCGAACACGCGCGCGGTCGGGCCCTGCTCGACCGCGGCGCCGCGCTGCAGCACCAGCAGTTGCTGGGCATAGGCGCCGACCAACGGCAGGTCGTGACTGATCAACAGCAGGGCCAGGCCGTCTTCGCGCCGCAGCCGATCGAGCAGATCGAGGATGTCGCGGGCGATGCGCGCGTCCAGCGCCGAGGTCGGTTCGTCGGCGATCAGCGCCTGCGGCGCGGTGGCCAGGGCCAGGGCGATGGCGATGCGCTGGCGCTGGCCGCCGGAAAACTGATGCGGATAGCGTTGCAGCGCCGCCGCCGGTTCCGGCAATTGCACGCGTTCGAACAGGCTCTGCGCCTGGCCGCGGGCCTGGTCCTTGCCGAGCCCGCGCACCGCGCGCAGGGTTTCGATCAACTGCGCGCCGACCCGGCGCAGCGGATGCAGGGCCGCGAGCGGGTCCTGCGGCACCCAGGCCAGGCGGCGGCCGCGCAAGCGCGCCTGCGCCGCGCTGCCGAGCGCGACCGCTTCGCCGTCGATCCGCAGTTCGCCTTGCGCTTGCAATCCGGCCGGCAGCAGGCCGAGCAGGGACAGCGCGGTCAGGCTCTTGCCGCTGCCGCTTTCGCCGACCACGCCCAGGCACTGGCCCGCGTGCAGTTCCAGATCGATCGGACCGAGCAACCGCCGCGCGCCGTCGTTCGCGGCGACGTTCAAGCCCTGCAGCGATACCCGCGGCGGACTCATGCCGCGGCCTCTTCGCTGCGCGGCGCGCTGCGCTTCACGTCGAGCCAGTCGCGCAGGCCGTCGCCGAGAAACTGGAACGCGGCCAGGGTGGCGACCAGGAAACCGGCCGGGAACAGCAGGGTCCACGGCGCGCTGTCCAGCTCCTGCACGCCTTCGGCGAGCAGACCGCCCCAGCTCGAGGAAGGCTCGTCGATCGACAGGCCGAGGAAGCCGAGGAAACTTTCGACCAGGATCGCCTGCGGCAGGATCAGGCCGAGGTAGACCAGGGCCAGCGGCAACAGGTTCGGAATCACGTGCCAGCGCAGACGCTGGCCGAAGCTGGCCCCGGCCGCCTGCGCGGCGAGCACGAACGGCGCTTCGCGCAGGCGCGCCGCCTCGGCGCGCATCACCCGCGCCAGGTCGATCCAGACATAACCGCCGATCGCGACCAGCAACAGCCACAGCGAGCGTTCGAACAGGGTCAGCAGCAGGATCACCACCAGCAGGAAGGGCAAGGCCGAGAACACGTCGAGCACGCGCAGCATCGCCCGTTCGGTGCGCCCGCCGGCCAGCCCGGCGACGGCGCCGTAGCTCAGGCCGATCGCCAGCGCGACCACGCTGGCCAGCAGGCCGATGCCGAGCGACAACCGCCCGCCGGCCAGGGTGCGCGCGAACACGTCGCGGCCGATCGCGTCGGTGCCGAACCAGTGCCCGGCCGTGCCCGGGGTCGCCGACAAGGCGTCCCAGTCGGGCAGGATCGGCCCGTAACGGCTCAGCGCCGGCGCCAGCCAACAGGCGGCGGCGAGGACGGCGAGAACCGACAGACAGGTGCGGGCGAGCGGCGGCAGCGAGGCGAGGGAACGCATTGGCGCTCATCCTAGCGGCTTCGCTTGCGCTGGGGTCGCGGACGTCGACCGGGCTGGGGTCCTTGTCGCTCTTGGTAGCAAGGGCAAGGGCAAATCCCCCCTGCCCCCCTTTTTCAAAGGGGGGAACAGCAACAGCGGGGAACCGCATCAGTCGCGGAGATCTGCAGCCGCCGCGGTATCGGGACGCCCCATGCCCCGCACAACGCTTCCCCCCTTTGAAAAGGGTCTTAGGAAGCAAACAGCCCCTCAGAGTGGGTTGGATCGTAGCAACTTGAGGGTCGCCCGGTAGAGGTCTTCGTGGCGGTGGTTGAAGCGGAACTCGCACTCCTTCAGGTGCAGGTAGAAGGTGGCCTTGGGCACCCCGTTGAATTTGGCCAGGCGCCGCTTGGCGAAGCTCCAGAAGCTCTCGATGCCGTTGATGTGGTTGTCGCCCTCGGCGAAATGATTGCCGCTGTGGCGAATGCGCCAGTGCTTGGCATAGCCCAGGTCGACCAGGCCGTCGTAGCTGGACAGACAGTCGGAGAGGATTTCGCTCTCCAGGCGAATATGCCCACGAATTAAGGCCTGAAGCGTGGCGGTTTTGCAGTTGGGGACGATCTGGGTGTAGACGTGCTGGCCGCGTTTGAGCATGCCGAAGACGATGGTTTTCTTGCCGGCGCCGCGGCCGCGTTTGCCGCGCACGCGCCACGGTCCGAAGAAGGATTCGTCGACTTCCACCTGGCCGGTGAACGGCGAATGCTGCTCGCATTCGGTGGCGATGGCACGACGCAAGGCAAGGAAGATCGAGTTGACCGATCGCACGCTCAACCCGGTCAGTTGCGCGGTGCTGGTCGCGGTCAGGTCCAGGGCCCAGCAGCGCACGAGGGCCCGAAATCGGGCCTCGCTGATTTTCGAACGGCTGTAGTACCTATTTTTCTTATTCATTTCAGGAAGATAGCTGCGTTATGAGGCAGCTTTGCTTCCTAAGACCCTTGAAAAAGGGGGGCCAGGGGGGATTTGCTTTGGCTTTGGCTTTGGCTTGGCTTCGGCTTCGGCTCTTGAGCCCCCCACCCAGCCCACCCCACATACCGCCCCGTCATAAGCAGATGAGGCAATACCTTTTCCCTCCGCCCCCGGGCCCGGCCACATTTCCTACATGGTGACTGGGAAATGCTGACGATGAAGGCCAAGTACGCCCTGCGCGCGATGTGCGCCTTGGCGCGCGTCCAAGGCCGGCCCGGTGCGGGTCGCGTCGAGGTGCCGCGCCTGCAGGCCAGGACCATCGCCCAGCACAGCGGCGCGCCGGGCAAATTCCTGGAGTCGATCCTGGTCGACCTGCGCGAGGCCGGCTTCATCGACAGCCGGCGCGGGCAGAAGGGCGGGCACACCCTGGCGCGGCCGGCCGAGCAGATCATGGTCGGCGACCTGATCCGCGCCATCGACGGCCCGCTGGCTCCGGTGCTGTGCGCCAGCGTCAGCGCCTACCGGCCCTGCGCCGATTGCCGCGACCCCGACGGCTGCACCCTGCGCGCGTTGATGCGCGAGGCGCGCGATGCGATTTCCGATGTGCTCGATCGGCGCAGCCTGGCCGAATTCGCCCGCGCCTCGTCGACGCCGACCCTGCTGACCGTGGAAGGAGAGGCGCGATGAGCCGCGGCGCGACGCGAACCGGCAAACGCACGGCGGCGGCTGCGCGTACCGCGTCCGGGCCGCACAACGGCGAACCGGACATCAACATCGTCAACCTCAGCGACACCGAATTCGCCTTGCTGCAGGCCCTGCGCGGGCTCGATGAGGGCCGGATCGAAGTGCGGGTCAGCCAGGCGCGGATCGTCGAGATCGTCCGCAGCCAGCGCCTGCCGGTCGCCGCCGCCGAATCCTGGGGCTGAGCGCCGATACTCGTGCGCCCGCACCGCCCGTCATCGGCCGCGCCCTGGCGCGACCGCCGCCGGCTCGCTGTTTCCGCTGCACCCGCTGCGTCCGCGCCACCCGGATCGCCTCACCGTTCCGCCCGTTCGTAGGAGCACATCATGCAAACCCGGGTTCGACCTCCGCATGCGGCACGCGCCGCGACCGTCTGGCTGTGCGGCGCGATCGCCTGCGCCCTGGCACTGCCGACGCAAGCGCAAACGCCGCCGCCCGCCGGCGAACTCACGGTGGAAGCGCTGGCCGAACGCCTGCGCGCGATCGAGCAACGCCTGGGCGGCGGCGACGCGGTCGCCGGCGCGTCCGCCGACAGCGGCAGCCTGGCCGAACTCGACCAGCGCCTGCGCATCATCGAACGCAAGCTGGAACTGCAGGCCGAAGACGCGGCGGCCAAGGCGGCGAACACGCCGAGCGTGTCGCTGAGCGCAAGCAAGGGCCTGGCGATCAAATCGCCGCCGCCCGGCGAGGTCGAAGTCAAGCTCAAGGCGCTGGTCCAGGCCGACGGCCGCTTCTTCATCGGCGACGAGCGCTCGCCGCAGAACGACACCTTCCTGTTCCGCCGCATCCAGCCGACCCTGGAAGGGACCTGGGGCTCGCTGGTCGGTTTCCGGCTGACCCCGGAATTCGCCGGCGACAGCGCGACCATCAACGACGCCTACCTGGACCTGAAGTTCGACCCGCGCGCGACCCTGCGGATCGGCAAGTTCAAGAGTCCGGTCGGCCTGGAGCGCCTGCAGTCCAGCGGATCGAATGCCTTGATCGAGCTCGGCCTGGCTTCGGAGCTGACTCCGAACCGCGACCTCGGCGTGCAGTTGCAGGGCGAGTTCGCCGGCGCCACCGTGTCCTACGCGCTGGGCGTGTTCAACGGCGCGGTCGACGGCCGCGACAGCCCGACGGTCAATCCCGACAACGAATTCGAGCTGGCCGGGCGGGTGTTCCTGGAACCGTGGAAGAACGACGGCGGCGCGCTGTCGGGGCTGGGCGTCGGCCTCGCCGGCAGCCGCGGCGACAAGCGCGGCAGCGGCAACAACGCCTTGCCGCGTTACCGCACGCCGGGCCAGGTGCAGTTCTTCAACTACCGCAGCGCGGTGCTGGCCGACGGCGCGCACAGCCGCTGGTCGCCGCAGGCCTGGTACTACCGCAACGCGTTCGGCGTGATCGGCGAATACGTCGCCTCGCGCCAGGACGTGCGCAACGGCGCCTTCGCCGACGAACTCGATCACCGCGCCTGGCAAGTCACCGCCGGCTACGTGCTGACCGGCGAGGACGCCGGCTACAAAGGCGTGGCCCGGCCTAACCAAGCCTTTACGGTCGGTGGCGCAGGCTGGGGCGCATTCGAGCTGGTCGCGCGCTACGGCCGCCTGGAGATCGACGAGGCCGCGTTTCCGCGTTACGCCGACCGCAACGCGGTGGCCGCCGCCGCACGCTCCTGGGGCCTGGGACTGAACTGGTATCTCACCGGCAACCTCAAGCTGGTCGCCAACTACACCCAGACCGCTTTCGACGGCGGCGCCGCCGCGGGCCGCGACCGCGAAGACGAAAAAGCCTTCTTCACCCGCGCCCAACTCGCTTTCTGACCTTCCGCCACTTCGCACAGGACCGAATCATGAAAACCGTTATCCGATGGGCGCCGCTGCGATGGGCCGTACTCGGCCTGGCGCTGGCCGCCGGCAGCGCCGCGGCCAAGGACGCCGAACTGCTCAACGTCTCCTACGACCCGACCCGCGAGTTCTACGCCGAGGTCAAACAGGTGTTCGCCGCGCAGTGGAAGCAGAAGACCGGCGAAACCCTCAACCTGCGCGCCTCGCACGGCGGCTCGGGCAAGCAGGCGCGCGCGGTGGTCGACGGCCTGGAAGCCGATGTGGTGACCCTGGCCCTGGCCGGCGACATCGACACCATCGCCAACGCCAAGCAACTGCCGGCCAACTGGCAGAGTCGCCTGCCGCACCAGAGCTCGCCCTACACCTCGACCATCGTGTTCCTGGTGCGCAAGGGCAACCCGAAGGGGATCAAGGACTGGGGCGACCTGGTCAAGCCCGGCGTGGCGGTGATCACCCCCAACCCCAAGACCTCCGGCGGCGCGCGCTGGAACTACCTGGCCGCCTGGGCCTGGGCCTCGACCCAGTACCGCGACGGCGACAAGGTGGTCGACTATCTCACCGGCTTGTTCAAGAACGTGCCGGTGCTCGACACCGGCGCGCGCGGCTCGACCACCACCTTCGTCGACCGCAAGATCGGCGACGTACTGTTGGCATGGGAAAACGAAGCCCTGCTGACCCTGCAGGAACCGGCCAGCCGCAACCAGTTCGAGATCGTCGTGCCCAGCCTGAGCATCAAGGCCGAGCCGCCGGTGGCCTGGGTCGACAAGAACGTCGACAAGCACGGCACGCGCAAGCAGGCCGAGGCTTACCTGCGCTTCCTCTACACCCCCGAGGGCCAGCGCCTGGCGGCCAAGCACGGCTATCGCCCGGCCGAGCCGGACAAGGTCCCGGCCGCGGAGCTGGCCAAGTTCCCGGCGGTCAAGCAGGTCACCATCGACAACGCCTTCGGCGGCTGGAAGAAGGCCCAGGCCGCGCATTTCTCCGACGGCGGCTTCTTCGACAAGATCTATCTGCCGAAGTGATCGCACAGGGATCGCGCAGGGACGGAGGGGGTTAAGCGCGCTTAACCCCCTCCGTCCCTGCGCGATCCCTGTGCGATCACTTCGGCAGATAGATCTTGTCGAAGAAGCCGCCGTCGGAGAAATGCGCGGCCTGGGCCTTCTTCCAGCCGCCGAAGGCGTTGTCGATGGTGACCTGCTTGACCGCCGGGAACTTGGCCAGCTCCGCGGCCGGGACCTTGTCCGGCTCGGCCGGGCGATAGCCGTGCTTGGCCGCCAGGCGCTGGCCCTCGGGGGTGTAGAGGAAGCGCAGGTAAGCCTCGGCCTGCTTGCGCGTGCCGTGCTTGTCGACGTTCTTGTCGACCCAGGCCACCGGCGGCTCGGCCTTGATGCTCAGGCTGGGCACGACGATCTCGAACTGGTTGCGGCTGGCCGGTTCCTGCAGGGTCAGCAGGGCTTCGTTTTCCCATGCCAACAGTACGTCGCCGATCTTGCGGTCGACGAAGGTGGTGGTCGAGCCGCCGGTGGCCTGGGTCGACAAGAACGTCGACAAGCACGGCACGCGCAAGCAGGCCGAGGCTTACCTGCGCTTCCTCTACACCCCCGAGGGCCAGCGCCTGGCGGCCAAGCACGGCTATCGCCCGGCCGAGCCGGACAAGGTCCCGGCCGCGGAGCTGGCCAAGTTCCCGGCGGTCAAGCAGGTCACCATCGACAACGCCTTCGGCGGCTGGAAGAAGGCCCAGGCCGCGCATTTCTCCGACGGCGGCTTCTTCGACAAGATCTATCTGCCGAAGTGATCGCACAGGGATCGCGCAGGGACGGAGGGGGTTAAGCGCGCTTAACCCCCTCCGTCCCCATGACCCGCCCACGACCCGCCTGTAACCCGCGCTTTTGCGGCCCCCTTAGCTTTTGCTTCTCCCCCTTTGAAAAAGGGAGGTAGGGGGGATTTGCTCTTGCCCTTCCCCAAGCGCCAGAAAAGCAAATCCCCCGCGCCGCCGCCGAGTTCGGACTTCGTACCGACGTCGGGCGCTGGCCCCCTTTTCCAAAGGGGGCCACGGAACCAGGCCCGGTCCGCAGCCGCTGGCGACGACCGCCCTGCGGCGCCAGGTTGAGCCGCCCGGCCACCGCGTCCGCCCGTGCCTGCCGTTCACCGCCAACGAACCCGCCACCGGTCATCGTGGCCCGGCCCGATATCGCCATCGCGCACTAGCTAACAACCAACGCGCATTTCCCCTGGACCGCAAACCCGCGATAGCGTCACACCCCTTCGTCCCTCCGCCACCGCCGCCCACCGCCACATGAGCGAGCACGCGTTGACCCTGCCGGCCTCCGCCTCCCGATGGCGCAGGCCGCTCCCCGGTTTCGGCCTCGGCCTGGGCCTCGGCCTGGCTTGGCTGGGGCTGGTGGTGCTGTTGCCGCTGGCCGCGCTGGTGCTGCGTTCCGGCGGCCTCGGCCTGGCCGGCTGGCTGCGCGCGATCTCCGACCCGCGCGTGGTCGCCTCGCTCAAGGTCAGCTTCGGCACCGCCTTCGTCGCCGCCCTGGCCGCGCTGGTGTTCGGCGCGGTGGTGGCCTGGGTGCTGGTGCGCTACCGCTTCCCCGGCCGGCGCCTGCTCGACGCCCTGGTCGACCTGCCCTTCGCCCTGCCGACCGCGGTCGCCGGCATCACCCTGGCGGCGATCTACGGCCAGAACGGCTGGGTCGGCGCCTGGCTGCAGCCGTTCGGCATCCAACTGGTCAACAACCTCACCGGCATCGTCATCGCCCTGATCTTCATCGGCCTGCCGTTCGCGGTGCGCACCGTGCAGCCGGTGCTGGAGACCCTGGGCCGCGAGCAGGAGGAAGCCGCCGCCTCGCTCGGCGCCTCGCGCCTGACCACCCTGCGCCGGGTGATCCTGCCCGAACTGCTGCCGGCCCTGCTGACCGGTTTCTCGCTCGCCTTCGCCCGCGGCCTGGGCGAGTTCGGCTCGGTGATCTTCATCGCCGGCAACCTGCCGATGAAGACCGAGATCGCGCCGCTGCTGATCACCATCCGCCTGGAAGAAGAAGGCGGGGTGACCGCGGCGATCGTGCTGGCGACCTTGCTGCTGCTGATGTCGTTCGTGTGCCTGGTGGCGATCAACGCCGGCGCGCGCTGGCTGTCGCACGGAGGCCGCCAGGATGGCTGAGGCGCGCGATCAATTGCAGGAACCGGCCTGGGTGCGCTGGGCGCTGATCGGCGCCGCGGTGGCGATCATGCTGCTGGTGGTGGTGCTGCCGTTGCTGATGCTGCTCGGCACCGCGTTCGGCAGCGGCCTGGACGTGTGGCTGGCCGCGGTGCGCGATCCGCACACCTTGTCGGCGCTGCGCCTGACCCTGATCACCACCGCCATAGTCGTGCCGGTCAACGCGGTCTGCGGCGTGTTCATGGCCTGGGCCCTGACCCGCTTCGAGTTCCGCGGCAAGCGCACCCTGCTGGCCCTGATCGACCTGCCGTTCGCGGTCTCGCCGGTGGTCGCCGGCCTGTGCCTGGTGCTGTTGTTCAGCCCGACCCACGGCTTTTTCGCCGACCTGCTCAACCGCTACGACCTGAAGATCCTGTTCGCCACCCCGGGCATCGTCCTGGCGACCTTGTTCGTGACCTTTCCGTTCGTGGTCCGCGAGCTGATCCCGTTGATGGAACAGCAGGGCAGCGACGAGGAACTGGCGGCGCGCTCGCTCGGCGCCAACGCCTGGAGCATGTTCTTCCGCGTCACCCTGCCCAACATCAAATGGGGCCTGCTGTACGGCGTGCTGTTGTGCAGCGCGCGGGCGATGGGCGAGTTCGGCGCGGTCACCGTGGTGTCGGGCAACGTCATGGGCAGCACCAACACCCTCTCCCTGCACGTCGAGGTGCTGTACAAGCAGCTCGGCGGCGAGGGCGCCGCGGCGTTCGCGGTCGCCTCCCTGCTCGCCGGCCTGGCCCTGGTCACCCTGGTGGTCAAGATCTGGCTCGAAGCGCGCCACGGCGACGCGCTCGCGCGTTCGCACCGCCGGCACTGATTAGCGAGCACCGACTAGCGAGTTCCGCACCTATGGATCTGCATCTCCACGCCATCGCCAAGCGCTACGCCAACGTCGCCGCCCTCGACGCGGTCGACCTGCAGGTCGCTTCCGGCGAGCTGGTCGCCCTGCTCGGCCCGTCCGGCTCGGGCAAGACCACCCTGCTGCGGGTCATCGCCGGCTTGCTCCAGCCCGACTCGGGCCGGCTGCTGTTCGGCGAACAGGACGCGACCCGGCTGAGCCTGCGCGAGCGCAACGTCGGCTTCGTGTTCCAGCACTACGCGCTGTTCAAGCACATGACCGTGGCCGAGAACATCGCCTTCGGCCTGCGCAGCCGGCCGCGCGCGCGGCGCCCGGACAAGGCGACGATCGGCAAACGCGTGCAGGAACTGCTCGGCCTGATCCAGTTGCCCGAGCTCGGCGCGCGCTATCCCGAACAACTGTCCGGCGGGCAGAAGCAGCGCGTCGCCCTGGCCCGCGCGCTGGCGATCGACCCGACCGTGCTGCTGCTCGACGAGCCGTTCGGCGCGCTCGACGCCAAGGTCCGGGTCGAACTGCGCCGCTGGCTGCGCCGCCTGCACGACCAGACCGGGCAGACCACCTTGTTCGTCACCCACGACCAGGAAGAAGCGCTGGAACTGGCCGACCGCGTGGTCGTGCTCAAGGACGGCCGGATCGAACAGATCGGCACCCCGGACGAGATCTACAGCGCGCCGGCCTCGGCCTACGTGTTCGACTTCATCGGCCGCGCCAACGTGATCGAGGGCCAGACCGAGGGCGGCGAGCTGTCGGTCAACGGCCACGCCATGCGCCTGCCGGTCGACAGCCGCAGCCGCAGCCGGGCCAGGCTGTACGTGCGCCCGCACGACATGGCCCTGGTCGACAGCGACGACGGCCTGCCGGCGCGGGTGGTCTCGGCGCACCGGCTGGCCGAGCGGATCACCCTGGAACTGGCGATCGAAGGCCAGCACCGCCCGCTGGAACTGGACTTGGCCGCGACCCCGGACGCAGTGACCCCGGCGCCCGGCAGCACCGTGCACGTGCGGCCGCTGCGCTATCGGGTGTATTCCGACTGACGCCGGGCGCAGGCCTGCGCGACAGGGACGCAGGGGATTAAGCCTGCTTGATCCCCTCCGTCCCTTACGGGCAGCTTGCCCGTCTTGCCCGGAACACAGCATCCCCGCCCGCCGCGACCCGCGGTCGCAGGCCGCCGCCGGCCGCGGGAGTAGACTAGGCGCCCATGAGCTACCCCTACACGCGCCCGCGGCGGATGCGCCGCGACGAATTCTCGCGCCGGCTGATGCGCGAGACCGTCCTCACCGCCGACGACCTGATCTATCCGGTGTTCGTGCACGAACTCGACGGCCGCGCGCCGGTCGGCTCGATGCCCGGCATCGAGCGGTTGTCGATCGACGAATTGCTGCGCGTCGCCGAACGCGCCAGCGAGCTGCGCGTGCCGGCGCTGGCGCTGTTCCCGGTGACCGCGCCGGAGGCCAAGTCGCTGACCGCCGAAGCCGCCTGGCAGGAGGACGGCCTGTGCCAGCGCGCGGTGCGCGCGCTCAAGCAGCGCTTCCCGGAACTGGGCGTGATCACCGACGTCGCCCTCGACCCCTACACCAGCCACGGCCAGGACGGCCTGGTCGACGACAGCGGCTACGTGCTCAACGACGAGACCGTCGAAGCCCTGGTCCGGCAGGCGCTGTCGCATGCCGCCGCCGGCGCCGACGTGGTCGCGCCCAGCGACATGATGGACGGCCGCATCGGCCGCATCCGCGAGGCGCTGGAGCAGCGCGGCCACATCCACACCCGCATCCTCGCCTACAGCGCCAAGTACGCCTCCAGCTTCTACGGCCCGTTCCGCGACGCGGTCGGCTCGGCCGGCGCGCTCGGCAAGGGCAACAAGTACACCTATCAGATGGACCCGGCCAACAGCGACGAAGCCATGCGCGAAATCGCCCTGGACCTGGACGAAGGCGCCGACATGATCATGGTCAAGCCGGGCCTGCCCTACCTGGACATCGTGCGCCGGGCCAAAGACGAGTTCGGCGCGCCGACCTTCGTCTATCAGGTCAGCGGCGAGTACGCGATGCTGCGCGCGGCGATCGGCAACGGCTGGCTGGACGAACGCGGCTGCGTGCTGGAATCGCTGACCTCGATCAAGCGCGCCGGCGCCGACGGGGTGCTGACCTATTTCGCATTGGATGCGGCGCAATGGATGCGCGAGGCGCGTTGATATTTCTTCTTAGTCTGATTGCTCCTCCATTCTCTGAAGCGCCTTGTCCATTGCCGACTCGATTCTGACCAAATTCTCAGCAGATTGAGCTTTGAAATCGCCAATGTCGCCGTCCAAATCTAGCTCCTGTCGTATAGCCACCATGACAGGAGCTTGGACCTCGGCAATGCGCTTCATCACGGGAATCACACTTCTTGAGAACTCGTAACTCAGTTCGGTTCGTTTCTCCATCAACGCAATCTTGTGTTCTGAATGTCTTTCAGCCTGCCCCTGACTGTATTCATAAGAGCGGCATAGAGCCTCAAACACCGCAGACTCGGTTCGCGCAGATTCGTTGAACTGTGTTATGGCAGCCAAAATCCTCTTCGATTCATCAACGTACCTGGAGTGCGCCTCCGAGATCGTATCGATGTCCGTCTGTACATCATGCAGCGGCCGGACAACCTCTATCATCTCGAGAAGCAACTCTCCGTAAGTCGTCGTCAGCTCCCCAACCAGTCGCGCCGTGGGAGCGCTGGAAACAAGCTGCAACTTTGCTGCGATCACGAAGAGGTCTTGGAAGCCATCTGCCAGATTTACCTTCTTCGGGTCGATATTTGGCAATTTCCCGATCTGATGGCTAGCTCTAGCAAACTCTTCAACAGCCCTTAAATAAACTTCTCTGCGCAGAGTTGCATTGCGATCTTTCTGTTTTTCGCTTGCATCATGACGTAGCTGTTTAGCCAAACGATTTGTGTTACTCCAATTCGAGAGCATTACTCCAGCCAGAGTTATAATCGAGGCGATCACACCCGACCAAATCACGTTCGGTATCGTCGCGGCCCACTCAATCAAATTCATAGCTTCCCCCCAAGCTCTTTGTCGACCCAGCATTAGCATCCAAAGCTAATTGTGCACTCTGATACTGCGGAGCCGCGCACGGCGGCTCCGCAGCGGCGGATCAATACGGATAGAACGTGCAGGGTTCGGTCACCTGGACGTTGAGCTGGCTGGCGTAACCGCCGAGCTGGGTATCGCACTCGCTCTGGCTCAGCGTGGTGATATGCACATAGGTCCACGAATAGACCACCGAGCCGGTCGGGCCATCGACCCGATGCGGTTTCAGCCAGCGCACCGTCGCCTTCCATTCGCCGAAGCGGGCCGGATCGGACGGCACCGGCGTCGCGCCGCCGGAACTGGCGGCGAGCGACGGCAGCGCGGCGGCCGACAACACGAACGCGAACAGCAGTCCCCCCAACTTACCTTTCGTGACGTTCATGAAAAATCCTTTTCATAGGCCACACAGCGTGGCCGGCGCAGCATAGCCACGCGACGGCACGCGGCCGCTCGGCCGCAGGCCGGTTCCGATAGGCGGCGGTTCGACCGGTATCGGCGGAAACGCCTGCGCCGTCCGTCTGCGACCGGAGGCTGGCCGGTTTTCTCGGCGCTCACGTAAGCGCGTACGACGACGCGGTCGCGGCTTGTAACCGGAGGAAATCCCCGTCAGACGCCGCTCCTACCCCAACGGCAATAGTCTGCTTTCTGTAGGAGCGGCGTGAGCCGCGACAACCGAAGCGGTGCAATACCACGCCGTCGGTCGAAACCGAGAAAGCCAACGCATCAAAGCAGAAAGCCCGGAATGACCGGGCATCGGCGACAACGCTTACGTCCATCGCTGCGGTTGTCGCGGCTTGTGACCGAAGGAAATCCCCGTGGGACGCCGCCCCTACAAAGCGGCCTTCGTGTCTCAGCCCTTGCCTGCGCCGACGCAACCGTCCTGGCCGGTGACCGCCGGCGCCTTCATCCGGTAGATGTCCTGCTTGCCGGCCTTGGGCGCCTTGGCGGTGCCGTTGAGCAGCAACTCGCCGGGCTTGTTCCAGTCGATCACCGGGCCGTAGGTGTAGGCGCCGGCGGCATTGAACGACAGCGCCAGCGGCATCGCGTCGGCGTAGTGCGCGCCGTCGCACTGGGCCAGGTACAGGCGCACGTCGCCGTCGCCATCGACGTCGTTCGAACGCGCGAACACGATCGCGCGGCCATCGCCGAGCCAGGTCGCGTCGAATTCGTCGGCGGCGGTGTTGATGCCCGGCGCCGGCTTCGGATCGGCGAAGACGCGACCGTTCCAGCTGGCGATCCACAAGTCCTGGCCGCCGGCGCCGCCGCGGCCGTCGCTGGCGAACAGCAGGTGGCGGCCGTCGCGGCTCGGCGCCGGCGCCCATTCGCGGCCGTCGGTGTTGACCCCGGCGCCGAGGTTTTCGGCCGGGCCGTAGCCGTCGGCGCGCACTGCGGCGCGGTAGAGGTCCTCGGCCCCCTGACCGCCGGGACGATCGGAGAAGAAATACAGCCAGCGGCCGTCGCCGCTGAACATCGGGTCGTAGTCCTTGTGCGGACCGTTCAGGGCCAGCGGCTGCGGGTTCTGCCAGCGACCGCCGATCAGCTCGGCCTGCCACAGATCGCGCCCGCCCGGACCGCCTGGGCGATCGCTGCCCCAGACGATGCGCCGCCCGTCGGGACTCACCGTGGCTCGCACCTCGCTGTCGGGGGTGGACACCACGCCCATGCCTTCTATGCCGAATTCGGCCAAACCGGCCTGCGCCGGGACGCCCAGTACACAGGCGAGGAGTAGACTGGACCCGAACCGGACCCTGGCGTGCCGCATCGTGCGTCTCCCAACAGGAAGGGTCTCCAGTCTAGAACGAGGCGCGTCCATGTCGATCGATTCCAGTTCGTCCAGTCCCGTCCTGCGTTACGCCGTGTTCGGCCATCCGGTCGCCCACTCGCTGTCGCCGCGCATCCATGCCGCGTTCGCGCGCCAGTTCGGCATCGCCCTGGAATACCGCGCGATCGACGCCGCACCGGAGCAGTTCGACGTGGCCCTGGCCGAGTTCGCCGCCGAAGGCGGCCTCGGCGCCAACATCACCCTGCCGCTGAAGACGCGCGCGGCCAGCATCTGCAGCCACCTCAGCGAGCGCGCCCAGCGCGCCGGCGCGGTCAACACGCTGATCCGCAGCGCTACCGGCTGGGAAGGCGACAACACCGACGGCGTCGGCCTGGTGCGCGACCTGACCGACCGCCACGGCCTGGACCTGCGCGCGCGCCGCACCCTGCTGATCGGCGCCGGCGGCGCCGCACGCGGCGTCGCTCCGTCCCTGCTCGACGCCGGCATCGGCGATCTGTACATCGTCAACCGCACCGGCGAGCGCGCCGACGCGCTGGCCGACTCGCTCGGCATGCCGGGCCGGGTGCACCCGCGCTACCTCGCCGACGTCGGCACGCTCGGCAACTTCGACCTGATCGTCAACGCCACTTCGGCCGCGCGCGAAGACGGCATGCCTTCGCTGCCGATGAGCCTGGCCACGCCGCGCACCGCCGCGGTCGACCTGAGCTACGGCGAGGCGGCGATTCCGTTCCTGGCCTGGGCCAAGGTCGCCGGCGCGCACGACCGCGTCGATGGCCTGGGCATGCTGGTCGAACAGGCCGCCGAGAGCTTCGAGCGCTGGCACCGCAAGCGTCCGGACACCGACCCGGTGTACGCGATGCTGCGCGAGCGCGACGACGCGCTGGTCACGGCGGACTGAGCCCATGGCGAACGCCGGTTCCGAGCACCCGCCTGCGTTCGCCGGGCCCGCGCCCGCCATCGTCTATCACTTCGCCGCGCCGGCCGACTGGACCGCAGCGCAGGCCAGCGGCGAGTACGCGCCCGCGGCCCTGGCGCGCGAAGGCTTCCTGCATTGCGCGACCCAGGCGCAGCTGCCGGGCGTGATCGAGCGCCACCAGCGCGGCCGCGGCGCGCTGGTGCGGCTGAGCCTGGATGCGGCCGCGCTGGGCGCTGCGCTGCGCTACGACTGGAGCGCGCGCAGCGGCGATCACTATCCGCACGTCTACGGACCGATCCCGCTGCATGCGGTGCGCGCGACCGAGCCGTTCGAAGCGCCGTGAGCGGCGCCTGTCTACGACGCGAACCGGCATGAGCCAGTCCTGTCGCGACCGCTGCGGCGCCTGCTGCATCGCGCCTTCGATCAACTCGCCGATTCCGGGCATGCCGCACGGCAAACCGGCCGGCATCCCCTGCGTGCAGCTCGACGACGAACTGCGCTGCCGCTTGTTCGGCCGACCGGAACGCCCGGCGTTCTGCGGCTCGCTGCAGCCGAGCCGCGAGATGTGCGGGCAGGACCGCGTGCAGGCGATGCAGTGGCTAGGGTGGTTGGAAGAGCAGACCCGGCCGGGGTGAGCCGCAGCGCCTTGCGCATCGAACGAAGACCGGGCAAAAGCAAATCCCCCCTACCCCCCTTTTTCAAAGGGGGGATCGGTAGGTGGGGTGCGCAGCTAGCGATGCCGCGAAGGGCGCCATCGGATGCCCGTTCTACCTCGTTATCGCGACTCGACGACACGCGCTCTTGCCGTTGCCCCCTTTGACAAAGGGGGCGAACGACCGCGCAGCGGGCGTGGGGGATTTGCTGTTGCTGTTGCTGTTGCTGTTGCTGTTGTTGTTGCTTCTGCAGCCGCCGCAGAGCGACGCCTCAAAGCAAGCCGTCGCGCTTGACCGCCAGGTACTTCTCGACCAGCGACGCCGCCAGCTGGTCGCAGCTCACGTCCAGCACCATCACCCCGTGGTTGCGCAGCGCCTCGTGCGCAGCGGAACGGTGTTCCAGGTACTGCGCGGTCGCGCCGGCGCGGATCGCGCCGGACAGGTCGACGACGTCTTCGCCTAGCGCCTGGTCCAGCGAACCTTCGCGCAGGCTGGCCACGCAGACCAGATGGCGGCCGCGCAACATGCGCACCGCGGCGAGCAGGTCGTCCATGTCCTCGTCGCGCAGGTTGGTCACCAGCATCACCAGCGAACGCCGGCGCTGGCGCAAGGACAGCTCGGTCGCCGCGGCCAGGAAGTCGGTCGCCACCGCCTGCGGCTGCAGCGCGTAACTGGCGCGCAGCAGGTTGTCGATCGCGCCGACCCCGCGCTGCGGCGGCACCCAGCGGCTTTCGCCGCCGCTGGCGAGCAGGCCGACGCCGTCGCCCTGGCGCAGGGCCAGGTAGGCCACCACCAGCGCCGCATCCAGCACGTGGTCGAAATGCGACAGCGCGCCGTCGCGCGCCATCAGCCGGCGGCCGGTGTCGAGCATCAGCACCAACTGCTGGTTGCGTTCGTCCTGGTACTCGCGCGAGATCAAACGCCGCGCGCGCGCGGTGGCCTTCCAGTCGATCTGGCGCAGGCTGTCGCCGACCCGGTACTCGCGCATCTGGTGGAAATCGGTGCCCTCGCCGCGACGCCGCTTGACGTGCGCGCCGACCAGGCGCGAGGCCTGTTCGGCGCTGAACATCGCGAACTTGGCCAGCGGAGCGAAGTTGGGAAACACGCGCACGCGCTGGATCTCGCCGCCCAGCCGCGACTGCCACCATAGCCCCCACGGCGAATGCAGGCGCAGCTGCACGCCGTCGAACTGGAAGTCGCCGCGACGGTCGGGACGCAACTGATACTCGAAGCTCGCGCTTTCGCCGCGGCGCAACTCGACCCGGCGCGGCAGATCGCGCATCGCCCACTCGCCCGGATGCAGGTCGAACAAGTCCAGGCGTTGGCGCCGCAGCGTCTCCACGGTCAGGGTGACCGGACGTTCGACGCCGATCGCCCAGGTGTCGTGCATCTGTCGCGCCACTTGCGGCGTCGGCGCGCCGCGCAGGCGCAGGCCGTCGACCAGCAGCAGCGCCAACAGCGCCGCGCCGCTCAGCCACCACGCCGAGGCCGGCGCCCAGCCCGCGCTCGCGGCCAGGCCCAGCAACGACCAGGCCAGCGCCAGCGCGCCGACCCGCGGCGCCGGCCGCAGCCAGCTGCGCCGCGGCAGCGCGCGCTCGCGCGGTACCGGCGGGGCAGCGGCGTGGACCGGCAGCGGCGGCGGAACGGCTCGGCTCATTGCCGCGGCGCTTCGACCTTGGCCAACAGCGCGTGCAGCACGTCGTCGGGCGACTGGCCCTCGATCTGCAACTCCGGCGCCAACGCGATGCGATGGCGCAGCGCCGGCTTGGCGATCTCGCGCACGTCGTCGGGGGTGACGAAATCGCGCCCGGACAGCACCGCCTGCGCGCGCGCGGCGCGGACCAGGGCCAGACTGCCGCGCGGACCGGCGCCGAGGGCGATGCCGGCCCAGTCGCGGGTGGTGCCGACGATGCGCACCACGTAGTCGATCACCGCCTCGTCGACCCGCACTTGGGCGGTGCCTTGCTGCATCGCCACGATCTCTTCCGGACCGAGCACGCGCCGCACCTGCGACAGATCGAAGTCGGAGGCGGCGCGGCCCAGGCTGACCGCGCTGACCATGCGCTTCTCGTCGGCTCGGCTGGGATAGCCGATCAGGATCTTGAGCAGGAAACGGTCGAGCTGCGCTTCCGGCAACGGGTAGGTGCCTTCCTGTTCGACCGGGTTCTGGGTCGCCAGGGTCAGGAACGGCGGCGGCAGTTCGAAGCTGTGGCCTTCGATGGTGACCTGCTGTTCCTGCATCGCCTCCAGCAACGCCGACTGGGTCTTGGCCGGGGCGCGGTTGATTTCGTCGGCCAGCAGCAGGTTGGTGAACACCGGGCCGCGGCGGATGTTGAAGCTCTCGGTCTTCGGGTCGTACACCGCATGGCCGCTGATGTCGCTGGGCATCAGGTCGGGGGTGAACTGGATCCGCGCGTAGCCGCAGTCCAGCGCCTTGGACAGGGCCCGCACGACCAGGGTCTTGCCCAGGCCGGGCACGCCCTCGAGCAGGGCGTGGCCGCCGGCGAGCAGGGCGATCAGGATCTGGTCGAGCACCTCGGCCTGGCCGATGAAGGCCTTGCCGACTTCCTCGCGCACGTCGGCGGCGCGTTGCGCCAGCGCGGCGCCGGTGATCGGGACGAGCGGAGCGGCGTCGAGGTTCATAAGCGGTTTCTCATGCGGATCAAAGTGGCGATACGGGCGCGGAACGCGGCGTGTTCGCGCGCCAGCGGCGGAGTCAGCGCGTCGCGGATCTCTTCGGCGGACAACGCCGGCGCGCTTTTGAAGCGTTCGGCCAGCAGCGCCACGCGCGGCTCGCCGTCGAGTCCGGCGGCGTAGGGATCGCGCCGGCGCAGGCGGGCCAGGAAGGCGCGACGCGCGGCCTCGTACAGGCGCGGGCCGTAGCCGTACCGGTAGACGTGCTCGCCGCTGGCGACGATGTGCTCGAGCAGCGAGCGCCGCTCCAGCGCCGGCGCCGGCCGCAGCGGGCCGAAGCGCTGCATGCGCAGCCACAACCAGCCCAGCAGCCACAGCAGCAGCGGCAGCCAGGCCATCCAACTGCGCTCGATCAGGGTCTTCCACAGCGACGGCACTTCCGCAGCGTAGATCAGGTGCACGGTGCCGGCGCGGTAGTTCGGCGCCAACAGCTGGCGGGCCAGGGCGGCGTTGGCGGGCTGGGCGATCTTGTCGTCGGAGAAGCGCAGGCCGCGCAACAAGGGATTGCCCGAGCCGGTGTCGTTGGACAGGAAGTCCAGGTCCGAGACCACGTCGACATGGCCCTGGCCGTGGGCGAAACGGGCGTAGACGTAGGCGCTGTCCTCGTCGCCCCAGGCGCGCTCGGGCTCGCTGTCGCTGTTGTAGAAATAGAACCGGCGGCCGCCGCAGAACTGGCCCTGCGCATCCAGGCCGCGCTCGTAGAGGCCGACGCAGCCGTTGCGCAGTTCGTCCTCGTCGGCGGCGTCGTCGCGGTCGAGCAGGGTGACGCCGAGTTCGGTCAGCACCGGCACCGGCGACTCGCCGAGCTGTTCGTGCAACGGCGGCGTGCGCACGATCAGATGGCCGCCGCGCTCGGCCCAGGCCAGCAAGGCCTTGGCGTCGTCGCTGCCGAGCGTGCGCGGGTCGCGGAAGATCAACACGGTGTCGCGCGGCTGCAGCGGGTGCAGGCTCAACGCCAGGCGCTGGCGGGCCTGGACCCGGACCTGGTCGCGCTGCAGCGCCAGCTTGAGCACGTACAGGGGATTGCTCGCCGCCTCGCCGCTGCGCGGCGCGTCGACGCTTTCCTCGACCCGGGCGTAGCCGTCGCGCCACACCGCCACGCCGACCACGATCACGACCGCCAGCGCGATCGCGACCAGGGCGCCGATCGCCAGCCGAGCGCGGCTCATGCGGCCCACCCGAAACGCCGGCCGAGCAGGCCGACCAGTTCGTCGAACTCCTCGTCGCCCGGCAGCACATCGGCATAGGCCGCGTACTGCCAGGTGCGCACGGCGCGGGCGAAGGCCTCGCGGTCGTCGGCCAGGGCCAGCTTGCGCGAGGCGCGCAGGCACTGCGCCTCGGTCGCGCCCGGCACCAGCACCACGTCGGCGCGCTGCGCCATCGATTCGACCGCGGCGCGGTACATCAACGCCAGGGCGTCGCGGGC
Organism: Lysobacter sp. BMK333-48F3; assembly: GCF_019733395.1. Classification (NCBI taxonomy): domain Bacteria; kingdom Pseudomonadati; phylum Pseudomonadota; class Gammaproteobacteria; order Lysobacterales; family Lysobacteraceae; genus Lysobacter; species Lysobacter sp. BMK333-48F3. Next base: position 1,342,108 of record NZ_JAIHOO010000001.1, read on the forward strand.
GCGGCCGGCGCGCCACAGCCGGCGGATCGCGGTCGGAATATCGTCGGGCAGCGGCTCGGGCTCGGCCGTCGCGCCGACCCGCAGCTCGCCCGGCGCGGGCTCGTCTTCCTCGCCGCCGCGGAACCAGCCCAGCCAGCGCGAGGCGCTCCACAGCAGGGCGATCGCGATCGCCGCGACCACGCCCCACAGCAGCCACTGCACCACCGCGGCCAGGTTGCCGCCGAGCCCGTCGAACATGCTCAGATTGGTCGGCTTGCGCTCTTTCTCCTTTCGCTCGGCCTTGGGCTTCCACACCGTCTGCTTGCGCTTGGGCGACACGCTCGGGTCCTGCATCGCCTTGGCCACCGCCTCGCGCAGGGCGCGGTCGTCGCGGCGGTCCTCGCCGAACACCTCGCCCAAGGTCGAGGGCAGGCGCCGGGTCTTGCGGCTGTCGTCGACGTAATCGCGGACCGGCGCGTATTGCGTCGCATCTTCGTCGGCGACCTCTTCGTCGCCGGCGGGTTCCGCATCGGCCGCCTCTTCGCTGGCCGCCTCTTCGGTGGCCGGCTCGTCCGCGGCCTGCGCCGCAACCTCGGCGTTCGCCGACGCCGCCCGATCCTGGGCGGCCGCGTCGGGGGCGAAGCCGATCATCGCGCACAGCACCAGCAGCATCGGCGCCGCGGCCGCGGCCAGGCGCGCGCGCAGGCGGCGGAACACGATCTCGATGTCCCAACCCTCGATCTCGGTGCGGCGGTTGAGGTACAGGCCGAAGCCGGCGCCGACGTAGAACGGCTCGATCAGCGAGGTCGCCAGCCAGGCCACGCCGTTGAGGGTGGCGTCGAACCATTGCGGCTGCGCCGCGACCGCTTCGAGCAGGGCCTTGAAGGTGTCGGGCAGATAGTCGAACGGCACGAACATCAGCGCGCCGAGCAGTGCGCCGAGCAGGATCACGATCTCGAAATGGATGCAGGTCAGGGTCAGCAGCGCGCCGACCCCGTACACCGGCGCGCCGAGCGCGCCGCGGCGCTGGCGCGCCTCGCTGCCGCTGCCGCCTTCGAGCAGGTCGACCGGCAAGTACAGCGAACGCGCCGGGCCGAGCCGGCGCCAGGTCAGGTACGGCAGCCACCAGCGTCCGCCCCAGCGCAACGCCGCGCGCACGGTCTGGCGCGCGTCGGGGGTTTCGCCGAACACCGCCCGCGACAGCACGAACAGCGGGATGCGGTCGAACCAGGGCTTGAGCCACCACATCAGCAGGCCGGCCAGCCACAGCAGGTCGAAGGCCCAGCCCAGCGCATTGAGCGCGATCAGCAGCGGCAGCGAGGTCAGCAGCCACGGCTTCCAGATCGCCCCGGCATGACGGCGGACCAGGGCCATGCCGAGCTCGGCGGCCTCCCAGGCGCTGCGCGGGCGCAGCGCGACGGTGAGCGCTTCCAGCCTCATGCGGCGTCTTCGTCGTCGCGGTAGGCGGCGTTGCGGCCGCCGCGCCACAGCCACAGCCCGACCAGCAGCCACAGCGCGGCGCCGACCGTGTACTTGATCGATGCCGGCACGCTGGCGATCGACGACCAGAACGCCTCGACGAAGGCCGCGAACACCAGCATCGCGAACACGCCGATGCAGATCTTGGCGCCGCGGCGGCCGCCGTGGATCAGCGAATCGATCCGCCGCCGCTGGCCGGGCGCGATCAGGCTCAGCCCCAGGCGCAGGCCGGCGCCGCCGGCGATCACTATCGCGGTCAGTTCCGGCGCCGAATGGCCGGCGACGAAGCGCCAGAACGGGTCGCCGTGGCCGACCGCCTGCAGGTGCCCGGCCACGCCACCGATCATGACCCCGTTGAAGATCAGCACGAACACCGTGCCCAGCCCGGCCAGCAGGCCGCTGGCGAAGGTCTGGAAGCCGATCCCGACGTTGTTGCCGATGTAGTGCGAAAACATCTGCAGATCGTCTTCGTTGGTCCGGCCCAGGTCGGTCTTGCTCGACGGGTCGTACATCTGCTCGAAGCGCGCCAGCGCCTGCACGTCGAACAGACCGGCCGCGAGGTCGGGCTTGAGCTGGATGGCGACGAAGATGCTCACCAACGGCAGCACGAACAGCAGGGCCGCGGCCAGCATGCAATGGCGCTCGGCGCGGACCAGGCGCGGAAAGCCGGCCAGCAGGAACTCGGCCGCGCGCCGCCAGTGCACCGGCTTGGTTCGGTACAGCACGCTGTGGCCGCGCTGCATCAGCTGCTGCAGGCGGTCGGTGACCACCGCGCTGTAGCCGCGCCGGCGCGCCAACGCCAGTTGCTGGCACAGCCGCCGGTGGCGTTCGGGCAATTGCTCGTCGCCGAGCCCGCTCCACTCGCGGCGATGGCGGCGGGCGTGGCGGGCGCTGCCGGCGCGATGCTCCAGCCAGCGCTCGAACTCGCGCCATTCGTTCTCGTGGCGGGCGACGAAGTGTTCTTGTCTCATCGCCGCCCCAGCAACCAGTTGGCGATCGCGTAGACGCGGTCGACCGCGGCGTCGCCGCGGCTGCGGGTCAGCGGCTCGACCAGTTCGGCCAGTTCGATCTGCCGCGCCAGGGTCAGGCGCGGCGCGCGTTCGGCGAACGCGACCAAGGCCGCCTGTTCGTGCGGCAACAGCGGCGCCGGCGGCGCCAGCGGCGCGACCACCAGCGCCGCGGTCTGCGGCGTATGCCGCGGCGCGTGCACCACCAGGGTGCCGGCGACCATGTCGCCGAGCCGGCGGCCCCAGGGATCGAACAGGCAGGCGACCAGGCCGGCGGCGTAGCCGACCGGCAGCGCGTCCACCACCCGCAGCAGATTGCGGGTGAACGAGGCCATCCAGCCGACCGGCGCGCCGTCGGCGGCGACCACGCGCAGGCCCAGCGCCCACTTGCCCGGCGTGCGGCCCTGCATCAGCACTTCGAACAGCACCTGGTAGAACCAGGTCATCACGAACACCGCCAGCGCCAGCACCGCATAGCCGGCTTCGCCGAACAGCCCGACCAGGGCGCGGAACAGGGCGGCGTAGATGACCGCGCGCGCGGCCAGGTCGATCAGCCAGGCCAGCGCACGCGGCACCGGCCCGGCGGCGCGCAGGTGCAGCGCCACGCCTTCGGGCGTCACCACCTGGCGGTAGGTGTCGAGCATCAGGCGTCGATCACCTTGGTGTCGGCGAGCAGGTCGTGCAGGCAGCGGCTTTCCTCGCCGAAGATCCACAGCGCGTTGGCCAGGCTGAACAGCACGCCCAGGCAGGGCACCGATTCGATCAGCCCCATCACGATCATGCGCAGGCCGAGGATGCGGCCCAGCGAAGCCGGACTGCCGTCGAGACGGACGATCTTGATCTTCAGCCAGCGCTTGCCCAGGGTCTGCCCGCTCTGCGCCAGCAGCATCAGGTTGTAGGCGAACAGGGCCAGGGCGAACAGCAGGCCCAGGCTCATGATCCCCATCTGCAGCGGCGAGGGCTGCTCGCTGTTGGGGTCGATCGCCACCGCGACGAACAGCGGCGTCATGCACAGCAAGTACAGGCCGCCGTCGATCAGGCGCGCGAGCAGGCGCATGCCGCGATCGGCGCGCACGCTGTGGTCTTGGTCCTGCGCCGGCAACGCCGACGGTGCGGCGTACGGATTCTGCGGTTCTTCCATGTGGTCCCGACTCCTGCGTCGCGCCTTTTCCCCTGGCGCGACTGTAAACGCCGCCTGATTCCGTGGCTAGCCCGAGAGCATGCCCAGGTAACGGTCCTTGAGGCGCACATAGTGCTGCGCGCTGTAACGCAATTGTTCGATTTCGCGCTCGCTGAGCTTGCGCACGCAGCGCGCCGGATTGCCCAGCCACAGCTCGCCTTCGCCGACCGTCTTGCCCGGCGCGATCACCGCGCCCGCGCCGACGAAGCCGAAGCGCGACACGCGCGCGCCGTCGAGGATCTTGGCGCCCATGCCGATCAGGGCGAATTCCTCGATGGTGCAGGCGTGGATGATCGCGGCGTGGCCGATGGTGACGTCGTTGCCGATCACGGTCGGCAGGCCGCCCGGGCGGGTGAACGGCCCTTCGTGGGTGACGTGGACGATGGTGCCGTCCTGGACGTTGGTGCGGGCGCCGATCGAGATCGAATTGACGTCGCCGCGCACCACGCAACCGGGCCAGATCGACACGTCGTCGCCGAGGTCGACCGCGCCGATCACGGTCGCGGCGGGATCGACGTAGACGCGCTCGCCGAGGTTGGGGAAAGCGTCGAGGTAGGGGCGCAGGCTCATGCCGCCATTGTAGTCCTCGGCGCGCCCGCCGGCTTGTTCGGATGCGGTCCCTGCGGTCGCCTCGCGCGGCCGCCGCAGCCAACCCGGCCCGCGGCAGGATGCCGCATCCCGGCCGCCGGCGGCGGGCTTAGCATCGACTCACGCAATGCCGCCCAGAACCGACATGGATGCCGCCACCGCCCCGACCGACGCGCCGCGGCCGCAGGCCGATGCGTGGCGCGGGCGTTTCTGGTTCGCCCTGCCGCTGCTGCTGAACCTGGCGATCGGCCTGCGCGGCTGGTGGATCCAGGGCAGCTACGAGCAGCCCTTGGCCGGCATCCTGTGGCTGGCGGTGCAAGGGCTGGCGCTCGTCGCCGTGCTGCCGTTCGCCCTGGTCGCCGCCTGCCTGAGCCGCCGCTGGGCTTCGACCCTGGGGGCGGCGGTCGCCGGATCCGTGGCCGCCGCCGGGCTGGCGCTGGTCTTGGCCTGGGCCGGCGCCGCCGCCAAGGACGCGCGCTGGGAAGATCGCCGCGAACGCCAGAGCCGGGAGTACCTGCTCGTCGCCGACGCCGTGCGGCGCGGCGATCGAGCCGCGCTCGCCCAGGCCTACGCCGACCTGCGCACGATGCGCGCGCCGGCCATGCTGTGCCGGCTCGCCAGCCAGGCCGCCGAACAGCCGCCGCTGCGCTCGGTGCGCGCCGGCCAGGATTTCGAACTTTCGCTTGCGCAAGTGATGTTCGCCGCCGATGTCCTGGTCGCCGGTCCGGCGCCGCGCGAGCAACGCCAGACCGCCCTGGTCGGCCTGCTCGCCGCGCTGATCCAGCGTGACGCATTCGACCGCTTCCCGCATTGGCTGCGGCTGTGGCGCGCCACCCTCGCCGATCCGGCCTCGACCCGCATCGAATGGTCGCGGCCGCGCGACCTGGGCGAGGATTTCCCGCCAGGCAGCCTATGCGCAGGTTCGCCGCCGCGGATGCCGCCGATCGGCCTGGACCGCTGGGGCTACCGGCCCCTGCCGGCGCTGCGCGACGCCGGCTTCCGGCTCGACGATGCGCAGTTGCGCGAACACCTGCGCGCGGTGGGCTCGGCCGACCTGCTCGCCGGCCTGCTCGCCGCGGCCGAGCATCCGCGTCCGCTCGCCGACGACGGCGTGTGGCCGGCCGGAGCGCTGCTGACGCAACTGGCCCGGGAAAGCTTCCCGCAGCGCTTGAACGACTCCGGCGCAGCCACGCTCGGCCTGGCGCAGGCGCTGATCGCCGCCGGCGCGCGGCCGGGCGCGCCGGGGCAGGACGCCTGCGCCGCGCTCGAACGCGGCGAAGCCTTTCATCGATGGCAGCAGGCGCACCCACTGCCCGGCTCGATCCGGGATCGGCCGCAGCGCCAGGCCGACCTGCAGCGGCTGCGCGGCCTGTTGTGTCCGTCCTCGACGCCGCCGCGCTGAGCGCGCGCTTCGTCCGCAAACGCCCCCCAGCCTGTCCTCGGCCGCCCCACCGCGGTCACGCTCCGACGCCGCCGACGCGACTACACTGCCGCGTATGGACATCCCCGCCGACACGCCCATCGCCGACCTGGCCGCGACCCGCGAACGCCTGCGCACCGCCTGGCAGGCGCGCAAGCCGGACTACGCCCAGCGCCGCGCCGACCTGATCCGCCTGCGCGACGCCTTCCGCGCCCGCAGCGCGGAGATGGACGCGGCGATCCGCGCCGACTTCGGCCATCGCTCCAGCCACGAGAACCTGCTCTCGGAAGCGATGATCGTGCTGGCCGAGATCGACCACGCCCTGGCCCACCTGCGCCGCTGGATGAAGCCGCGCCGGGCCGCGGTCGGCTGGCGCTTCTGGCCGGCGCGGGCCGAGATCCGTCCCGAACCGGTCGGCGTGGTCGGCATCCTGTCGCCGTGGAATTACCCGGTGAACCTGGCCCTGGTGCCGCTGGCCTCGGCGATCGCCGCCGGCAACCACGTCTATCTGAAACCGTCCGAGCACACCCCGCGCACCTCGCTGTTCCTGCGCGACCTGCTCGCCGACGTGTTTCCCGAAGACCGGGTCGCGGTCGCGCTGGGCGGCGCCGAGCTCGGTGCGGCGTTCTCGGCCCTGCCGTTCGACCATCTGCTGTTCACCGGCTCGACCGCGGTCGGGCGCAAGGTCATGGCCGCCGCGGCGCCGAACCTGACCCCGGTGACGCTGGAACTGGGCGGCAAGGCGCCGGCGCTGGTCTGCCCGGACTACCCGATCGAGCGCGCCGCCGCGCGCATCGCCAGCGGCAAGTGGTTCAACGCCGGCCAGACCTGCATCGGCGTGGACTACGTGCTGGTCGACGCGGCGCGCCGCGACGAACTGGTCCAGGCGCTGCTGGCGCAGTTGCGCGCCCGCTACGGCGACCTCGGCGCCAGCCGCGACTACACCCGGATCATCAACGCCAGCCAGTACGCGCGCTTGGCGTCCTACCTCGACGACGCGCGCCAGCGCGGGCTGCAGGTGATCGAGCCCTTCGCCGATCCGGCGGCGCAGGCGCAGCGCCAGGCCGAGCGGCTGTTCCCGCCGGCGCTGGTGGTCGAACCCGACCCGCAGGCGCAGGTGATGCAGCACGAGATCTTCGGCCCGATCCTGCCGGTGATTTCCTACCGCAGCCTGGACGAGGCGATCGCGCGGATCAACGCGCTCGACCGGCCGCTAGCGCTGTATCCGTTCGGCCACGACCGCGCCCAGATCGACAAGATCCTGGCCCAGACCCTGGCCGGCGGCGTCACCGTCAACGACACCCTGCTGCATTTCGGCGCCCACGACCTGCCGTTCGGCGGCATCGGCCCGAGCGGCATCGGCGCCATCCACGGCCGCAACGGCTTCGACACCTTCAGCAAGCTGCTGCCGGTGTTCCACCAGCGCCGGCTCGCCGCCAGCGACCTGCTCAAGCCGCCGTACCGCGGCAAGATCGACGCGATGATCCGCTGGTTGGCGAAGTAGCCGGCCCGTACCGGGTCGGACTCGACAGCAATCGCAAGCCAGGGCGGGGGCCCCCCTCCCGCGCAGGACGACGCAGTGCCGCCGCCACCGGCCCGCCTATCGGTGCCGGGCTGGCCAGACGCATCGGCCGGGGCCTTGCTCGGGGTAGCGATCGGCGCGGTGTTCGCGTTGCCGGGATGTCGTGGCATGAAATGGTCATGGAGCTATAGCCAGGACTCACAGAAGAATGCATGGAATACCCCTGCCTTCCGGAAGATGGAGCAAGCCGAGGACCTTTATGGAATTCGCCAGAAGCTACCTTACTTAGGCGCGCTTCCGACTCGAATCTGGATTGGTGCGGAGCCTGACTCTGTGGCCGATGTCCGCTTCTGGCCGAAAGCTGTCGGAAGCTGGCCGAACCCGTGGGAGCCCGTATAGTCCCTAACCGGCCCCTCATTGGCCTCCAGGAGGCCTCCAAACGCCCCCATCAGCCCGTCAAGAGGGTTTGAACCCGGTTCCCGTGGCTCCACCACTTCGTCGTAATCGGCTTGATCTCCGCTTTTCAGCGCTTCACCTAGCTGTCGAATGATCAAAATTCACTCCAGGACGCTGCTATCGTGGCGTCCAGTGGCTGTCGCTGTCGGGAGAGAGCGCGGCTTCCCAGTCGTCCCAGTCGTCAGGCTCAACCTCGATACGGTTGATGAAGTCGACGAAGTCATCTGCGACCCAACCGACGTTGTGATACGGGTTGACCGCGAACATGTCGCCGCCGTCCCGGGCCAGATAGCTCCAGAACAGCACTTGGCCGAAACGATCGGGCCGGAGGTCGAAGAGGAAGCGCGACCCTCCGCCGTTGTCCGCGAAAGCCAGCGTCTGCGGCGGAAAATGATGGCCGATGTCCCTGAACGTCTGCAGCAGACTCAGCCCATTGTTCGAACCGTCATCCACCCGGTAGAGATTGCCGAGGAATCCGACGTGATCGGATGTGTCGGCGGAAGTGTCCACCGGCCACCACACGCGCAGCAGCTGCGATTTGGGCACGTCGTCCGGCACGACCACCGGCGTTGCGCCGTTGAAACGGAGAAGATACTGCTCGTACTGCGTGGGCAGGGCGATGCCGCCCAGCGAAGCCTTCAGGGCATCGATGTCGTGCTGGGTCGTGGCGGGCCCCGCATTGTTGAAGCGCACTTCTCTCAGCATGGGAATCTCCCGACAAGCATTGATCTTTCGTGATCTAGGCAGCGCCCGTGCGTGACGCGCATCTGTTGCCGATCATCGGGCCGGAATGACGGTTGGTCCATGGGTGGAGGGACAGCATCATGCGATGCGCTTCCACTCGTGGCCATCGAACTGCAGGATGTCGTCGGAACCGACCGTCCACAGGATGCCGTGGCGCGCGTCGAGGTGCCCGAAGGTGGACGGGGCGTCGTCGTCGAATTGCACGGGCTGGAGCGTGTCGCCGTCGAACATGAAGAGGCCGTAGAGCGAGGAGATCCAGAGGCGATCACCGAACCACTCGAGGTCCCAGTAGTCGATGTCGTAGGCGCCGACGGCGACCGGGGTCCATTGCCCGCGGCGCCCCTTGAGGAGCGTGCCGGCCAGGCCGCAGGCGTAGACGAACCCGTCAGGTGCGCAGTAGACGCGGTTGAGGATGCGGTTGGTGGGGCTTTCTTCCTCGTGCCAGTCCTGGCCGTCGTAGTGCCAGATCTCGCCGTGCCAGCCCACGGCGTACAGGTCGTCGGGGCCGAAGCCGTGGATGGATTCGAAGATGAGGACGACGTCGGGGCCTGGGCGCGAGGGCATGTCGCCGTGGATGGGCGTCCATTGGTCCGTGCCGTCGCGACGGAATACCTTGCGGCCCACGGCACAGGCGTAGGCGACGCCTGAGATGGAACGCACTTCGCGGAACCGCAGGTCTTCGGGGACGATCCGGCTCTCGAAGTCGTCTTTTGTGCCGAACACGCGTACCTGACCGTACTCACCCACTGCCACCATCTGTGGCTGAGGAAGTTCGGCTGCACACAGGGATACGCAATTCCATCGAACCGGATCATCGATCAGGCCGAACATTTCACCTGCAAACTCTTCATCTTCGTCTTCAGGGTCGAAGCCGTAAAGTTCGGCGTAAGGCAGACCCTTGGCCTGTATTTCCGGTGAGAACGTACTGACGTAGACAAGGGCCCGATCGCGGATGGCCGCGCACGAAAACTTGACGCCAAAGTCGATCGGCGTCTAAGATGAGTGGTTTGTCATCGTGACCCTTGTTGAAGGTATTGTCGTTTTCGGGCGGGCGGCATGAGGCAGAAACCGCCTCGTCGTGATCCTTCCACGCCCATTTGGCCGTCGTGCAGTTTCTCATCGTCGCAAACTTGCCAAGGAATGCGCCGACAGTCGGAATGAGAAAGCAGGGAGCGAAGATCCCTCCCCCACTGGCCTCCGCACCTGCGGCCGTGTCGCCCGGCGCTAACACCCGAGAGCGCCGGCCGCAGCAGCCTACAGCAGTGTGGATGCCTGTTGACCTTCGATGAACGCCAGCCGCTCTGCTTTCGTCGTCCACTGGGAAGGCTGGACTTCGCTTTCCTGACCAGCTCCTGTCGATCGAGAAGCACCGTGACGCCGCTCCAGGTGGTCGCAAGGCGACGAACAGCTCACCGCCGCCGAACGGCGCCGCGAGGGCGGCATCGCTCGCGTGTTGCCCCCGCTTCTCCCGCGATCGCGAGGCATCAGTCGATGCGGGTCCACGCGGTGCCATCGAAGCACATGAGGTCCTTCGCGCCGATGGACCACATCACGCCGTCACCGGTGGTTAGCCGGTAGCAGGTCTTGGCTTGGTCCTCGCCCATGTATACGGGGCCGAGTTCGCCGTCTTCGAGCACGTAGACGGCATCCATCGACGAGGCGTACAAGCGGCCGTCGAACCAGGCGAGGTTCCAAAGGTCTTCCGCGAAGTCAGTCTGAGCCAGAACCTCCCACTGTCCGGCACGGCCCTTGAGCAGCATGCCGTTGTGCCCGCAGGCGTAGACGAATCCGTCGCCGGCGCAGCAAACGTCCACGAGAACCGTGTTGACAGGGCTCGATTGGGCGGTCCAGGTGCCGTGATCGCAGTGCCAGATCTCGCCGTCCCAACCCACCGCGTACAACTCGTCCATCGAGCGCCCGTCGATCGCCTCGAAACCACAGATGGCCTTCGGGTCAGGGTCGCGGGGAATGCCGCGCTCAAAGCTGACCCAGGCATTGTCGCCCTTGCGTAGGTACACTTGGCGGTTCATGCCGACGACGACGACCTCGCCGCCGACGCAACGCACACCACGCAGCGGGCCACGGTCATCTGGGGAAGAGTCGGGGGAAGCGACGGCTTCCTCATGCCGGCCACCCCCGCCCACGAGCAAGGCGGATCCGAACTCGCCGACTGCGATGAGTTGCACGCGCGGATGCTGGGTCAAGGCGACGCCCGCGGTGCGCCAGTCGGTATGCCCCCCGTTTCCCCACGTGCCTGGCTTCCACTGCGTGACGCTCGACATCGCGAGTTTCGATGCGGCTACGGCATCGTCCGAGAGCACGATGTATACGACATCGCGAGAGCGGATCGCCGCGGCGACAAAAGAATAGAGGTCGGTCCAGTAGCCCGCCATGATGGTGTGTCCGGAGGTTGCGGTGCGCTTTAATCGCGTGCTGGGCCCTCGATGACCAAATCATCGAGGTGGGCGAGAGAGCCCCCTTAGTTGCTGACGGATGACGGTCGCAAGTGCGGGCCGGGGTGACGGGTGGTGCATGGGCGGAGGGACAGGCTCAGGCGATGCGTTCCCACTGGCGGCCATCGAACTGCAAGATGTCCTCGGCCCCGACCGTCCAGAGGATGCCGTCGTGCGCGTCGAGGTGGAAGAAGATGGAAGGGGCGTCGTCGAGCGAGGTGTTGGAGGGGCGATACGCCATAGTTTAAGAAACCCACCAATCCTGCACCAGGAATGGCCTGCCCTGCCCCGGCACGTACACCATGATGTGACCTTGGCTGCACAAGGGGCCGCAGCGAGTGCCCAGGTAACGGATGGCCACAGCAGCAACAGGGACCTTCGAGCCGTCCAACAGGACCGTGGCGGAGCCGCTTTCCAGCGCGGCCAGCACGATGGCCGTCGCCTCGCCATCCAAGGCCCCATTGATTGGCACACAGCCATTTTTGCTCTTGACGGCAGCGGCAGCCGACAGCAGTGCGGATGCCCGCCGGCCTTCGATGAGTGCCAGCCGTTCTGCTTCGGTCGTCCATTGGGCATGCTGGACTGCGGCTTTCCTGGCCAGCTCCTGCCGATCGAGCAGCACCGTGACGCCGCTCCATGTGGTCGCAAGGCAATCCGCAGGCGGCCCGGAGCGTTGAGTAACCGTGCGGGTCTCGTCCACGTCGGTGCCTGCTTTGGGACGGTCGACCGGCGCTGCAAGGAGGAGTGTTGAAGTAAACATCGTCACCAAGAAAAGCAGCGTTCTGCGACACAACGATTGAGGGAAAGTCTTGTACATGGACCGCGTGGCTGTCAGTTTGTTCAATGTCAGGAGCTTTCCAGTGAGACGCAGACCCGGCAGCAGTCGCACAGAGCTAGGTCCTTGCGGCTGCCGATCTGAAAAACATCCAGTGCGGGACCTGTGGACGACAGAGTCATGAGACCTCGTGGCGGAAGACCCACGAGGTCGTCAGTCTAGCCGGCGTAGCCAAGTTAAGTGGAGCTGCTGTAGGCCAGTCGCTGCAGGGACTCGGCGCGGGATCAAGGCGACGCCGTCTTCCTGTACACACGCACCCAATCGATATCCAGCGCTTGCGGGAACGCATTGTCGTCGATACCGTGGCGGCCGGCCCAATCGCCTCCGATGGCCAGATTCAGCAGGATATGCGCCGGCCCCGCAGGCTTGCCGTCGTTATCGTAGATCCAGCGGTAAGTGCGCGCGTTGGTCCGCACACCGTCGACGTAGAACGCAATGCCGGTCTCCGTCCACAGCAGGCCATAGGTGTGGAAATCCGCGGTCAGGTCGGACGGGGCCCAGAACAGATTCCATGCGCGCTGGTAATTCGGATGGGCATAGGTGAGCGCGCTCGGGATCCGCCCGGCATGGGTGACGGCGCCGCTGTGCACCATGTTCTTAGGCCGCGACGACGGGTTCTCTTCGACACCGTCGACGACGAACTCGAAGATGTCGATCTCCGGCCCCCAATACAGCTTGCCGGTCGGCGAGTAGCCCGAGTTCAACCAGAACGCAGGGAATACCCCTTTTCCGTCCGGCATGCGCACCCGAGCTTCCAGGTAATAGCTGGTGCTCGAAGAGGGCTTGAATTCCCAGCGCGACCGGATCATGCCCGATTCATAGCCGGCACCGACCCGGCGCGCGGTGAGGCTCAGCATCCCGTCGTACATCAGATGGTTCGCATTGTCCCGATAGACCTGGGCCTCGCTGGTCAGCCGGTCGAGCGTACCATTGGCGTAGATGTAACGGGTCGCCCACTTTTCCCGATTCAACTGGGTGTCGTTGAATTCATCGTTGAATACCACCGAGTATCCAGCGGGAACGTAGCTGCCCGCGTCGCTCAGGATTCGCTCTCGCAATTCGCCCGCGTGGGCGACGGAACCGAGCACCGGCAACGCGAGGATCGTCATCGCGGCGATCGGCCGCACCCATTGGGTATGCTTCCAGACTTCCATTGCTAACTCCTTATTAGGGGATCCAGCGCCCGCCGGACGAGACGCATCGCGCCTCGTCATGCAGCACAAGCCAGGGGCTGGATCGAAAGACCCCGTCATGAGCGGGGCCTTTCGATTTGATGGGACTCAGCGCCTTGCGACGGACGCGGTCGTACCCGCGACTTGGCCGCGAAGCGCCTTCACGTGCGTTGTAATCCAGCCGCAGCCTCAGGCCTGAAAGTGCAATCGTCAGGCGTCTTGGCTCTGTTTCGGCCGCATGGTCATTCGCTTCGGATCAATGGCCCGCGTCAGCTACGTCGTGCGCGCAGACGGCGGCGACCGAAAGCGCTGCCTCACCTTTCTGGAATGGCGTAGCTGGGAATCTGCACGTTATAGGTTTCCGTGGAGGCGGCCGACCGACCCCAGTTGGAGTTCCACGCGATCTTGGTCAGCGAGCGGTTCACCGCCGGCACCGGTGCGCTGTCGTAGTCGACGTAACTTACCCGGGTGTCGGCGATGTTGTAGATCCGGGGATTGGCCGCCAGTTCCACCACCATGATCTTGCGATGCGCCCACTGCTGGCTGCAGCTGGTGCGGGCGCAGCCTTCGGCCTGGGTACCCATCACCACCCAGCCCGGCTTGGCGAAGGCACGGCCGGAAAAGTGCATGGCCGTGGTGGTTCCATTCAAGTACGAGGAGAACAGCGTCGTCTTTTGCCCGGTGCGCAGGTTGTACATGTAGACGTCGCCGTCCTTCAGCACCGGATCGCTGATGCGCAGGTAGTTGCTGACGTAGACGTCGTCGCCGTTCTTGTCGATCGCCATGTCGGAGTGCTGTCCGTCGTTGGTGATCTGCCGCGAGCTGCTCAGGTCGCGCGGCCATACCGTAGTCCCGACGTAAGGCACGTTGACCACGCAGTAGTTCCCGCTCGGACTCATGCTGACGTTGTCGATGTGTCCGGTGTGATCGGCCATGCCGAGGATGCGGTCTTCGGTCTTGTCCCAGGTGAAGATGCCCAGGCGCGAGCCGGCGCTGTTCTTCACCATCAAGCACCAGTACCGGCCGTCGGCCGACGGCGAGCCTTCGGCGGCCGTCGATGCCGAAGCCGCGGCCGGCCAGCGCGCCTTCAGGCGAGCGGCGAAGTTCGCCTGCACCGAGCGCACGCCGGTCTTCACGTCGATCTTGCGCAGCAACATGCCGACGCCTTCGGAGTTCATGTAGTACAGCAGGTCACGGTTGAGCGGGTCCCACTGCGGCTCGGCGTCGCCCGCCAGCCCGTCGCCGCCGGGCAGGTAGGACAGCGACCGGATGTAGCGGCCGGTCGCCGGCTCGTACAAGTGCCAGGAACCGTCGCCGGCGGCGATCAGCTGCGCGCTGTCGTCGGCGTTGAACGGTTGCTTGCGCGAGTAGTCGTTGCGCGCATAGCCGGGCAGGCCGTCGGCCGCGCGGTCGGTCAGCCGCATCTGGCAGGTGCCGTAGTTGTAGCCGCGGGTGGCGATGCCGCGCTGCGGCTGGGGTGTGGTCGCCCAAGGTTGCACGAGCTTGCCTTGCGCCAACTGGAAGCCGGCCGGATAGAACCCGGCGCAGGGACCGACGGTGCCGTCGGAGGTGGTGGCGTTGGCGGTGATCGTGGTTTCTATGCGGGTCTTGTTGCCGGCCGCGTCGAATGCCGCCACGTAGATCAGGTTGGCGCCGGCGACCACCGGAATCTTGCCGATCGTCCACGACGCGACCGTGCCGGCGCCGCTGAGCGTGGCGGTGCCGACCACCCCGGTGCGGGTGTTGTGCCACACCACCTTGGACACCGCGACATCGTCGCTGACCCAGCCGGTCAGCGAGTGACTCTGGCCGGCGACGACCCATGCGCCGCCGCTGATGCGGACCTTGGGCGACAGCGTATCGGCGAGCGTTGCGGCCGCGGCCGGCTCGATAGCGCGACTGATCGCCTGTCCGTCTGCGGCCGGGGTTTGGGCGGCGGTACCGAGGGAAGCCCACGCCATGACCGGAGCGATTCCGGCGACGCTCATAGCTGCGAATAGCGAATTCAATTTCATTTTCAACTCGTCTCCTTATGAGTTATGTAAGCGATTACAAGATCATGTAATCGTTTACATAAATGAATGTAATCGATTTCACCCGGCGTTGACGTGACCGCCCGCTCATTTGCCGATCCTGGCGATTCGGGTAGGCAAGGCCTGAGAAGAGGCTCGCAGCCAACAACAGATCCGCCTTGGTCCGCTCGACGAGTCGTTCGACGCTGGAAGCGTTGGCGATATGCGCGAACGACCAGACCCGCCATTCGGCGGCATCGGCGCCATCCACGGCCGCAACGGCTTCGACACCTTCAGCAAGCTGCTGCCGGTGTTCCGCCAGCGCCGGCTCGCCGCCAGCGACCTGCTCAAGCCGCCGTATCGCGGCAAGATCGACGCGATGATCCGCTGGCTGGCGAAGTAGCGGACACGGCGATCCGCACCGCTTCGTAGCGGCGCCGCGGCGATGCGGCGATGCGGCGATGCGGCGATGCGATGATGCGATGATGATCGGCGCATCGCATCGCCCATAGAGAAGGAACTCGTCCATGACCGACGTCGCCCGCACGCCGGACGCCGCGCCTTCCGCGCGCCGCGTCGGCCTGATCGCCTTCGCGGCCTGGCCGGCGATCGTCGCGGTCTGGGTGGCCTGGCTGGCCTATCGCCTGCACCGCTCCGACGTCAGCTGGTGGCTGGCCTACGAGGGCAGCTGGGTCGCGATCGCCGCGATCGCGATCGCTCCGCTGCCGCTGCTGGTCTGGGCCGGACGCGGCCGCCGCCTGGGCCCGGCCCTGCTCGGCTTGGCCCTGGGCGGCATCGCTGCGCTGGCCCTGGCCCTGCTCGGCCGCCAGGCGATCGTCGATCTGCGCGAACGCGACTTCCAGGCCAAGCAGGCGCGACTGGAGGCATTCGCGGCGACCGTACGCAGCGGCGATCCGGCGCGCATCCGCGCCGGCCTGGCGGCCCTGCCCGAACAGCCGACGCCGGCGCAGGCGCTGTGCGCGCTCAGCGGCGGCCCCAGCTACCGCTACGTGCGCTGGCTGTGGTTCGACGAACAGGCCTACGGACCGCGCCAGAACGGCGCCGATCTGCTGGTGGCCGCCGCGGCCGTGGTTGCCGGACCGGCCACGCGCGAAGCCAAGCAAAGCGCGTTGCGGGTGGTGCTGCGCGCGCTGGCCGAGCACGAAACCGACGGCGCGCACTTCGCGCGCTGGGCGCAGTTGTGGCGCACGACCTTGCCGGCGCCGGTGGCCGCGGCTCCGCTGCTGTTCGAAGACGACGGCGACCCGGAGGGCTGCCGGATCGGCGACCCGGCCGAGCGCGTACTGCGCCAGTGGCAGGGGCCGGGCCTGCAGGCCTGGCTCGACGCCGGCTTCGGCTTCGGCCCCGGGCAATCGCCGGCCGCCCTGCGCGCGGTGGAATCCAGGCAACAACTCGCGCGCCTGCTCGACGCCGCGCCGGCGATCGCCACGCAACTGCGCGAAGATCCGGTGCTGGGCGCGCGGGCGCTGTCGGCGCAGGCCGACGGCCTGTCCAAACGCCTCGACGCGGCATCGCGGCCGGCGGCGCTGGCCGAGACCATCGAGGCGCTGCGCGCCGCCGGCGCCGACCCGGTGGGCGCCGGCAGCGCCTGGACCGCCTGCGACCGCTTCCTCGACGACGAACGCAACAGCGAATCGGACGCGACCGGGACCGCCGAGCGCAACGCCGCGGCCGAGCGCATCCGTGCCGCGCTGTGCCCGGCCGGCAAGACGGTCGCAGCCACGACGGGCCGGGCCGACAGCCGCGCGCGCTGAGCGCTACACTGCGCGGCATGAAAATCGTCAGCTGGAACGTCAACTCGCTCAACGTGCGCCTGCCGCACCTGCAACAGTGGCTGGCCGGGTTCGCGCCCGACATCGTCGCGCTGCAGGAAACCAAGCTCGAAGACAACCGCTTCCCCGACACCGTCCTGGCCGAAGCCGGCTACCGCAGCGTGTTCGCCGGGCAGAAGACCTACAACGGCGTGGCGATCCTCTCGCGCGAAACCGCGCAGGACGTGCAGGTCGGCATTCCCGGTTTCGAGGACGAGCAGAAGCGGGTCATCGCCGCCACCGTCGGCGGCCTGCGCATCGTCAACCTGTACGTGGTCAACGGCCAGGACGTGGGCACCGAGAAGTACGCCTACAAGCTGCGCTGGCTCGACGCCGTGCACGCCTGGCTGGAGCAGGAACTGGCGCGCCACCCGGACACCATCGTGCTTGGCGACTTCAACATCGCCCCGGAAGCGCGCGACACCCACGATCCGGCGGTGTGGAACGACGACCACATCCTGACCTCGACCGCCGAGCGCGACGCGCTGCGCCGCCTGCTCGCGCTCGGCCTGCACGACGGCTACCGCCTGCACAACCAGGACGAAGGCCAGTTCTCGTGGTGGGACTACCGCCAGGCCGGCTTCCGCCGCAACCTCGGCCTGCGCATCGACCTCAACCTGGTCTCCGAATCCCTGCGCGCCCGCTGCGTCGCCTCCGGCATCGACCGCGAACCGCGCACCTGGGACCGCCCCAGCGATCACGCGCCGGCGTGGGTGGCTTTGGCTTGAGGTCGGGGCTCGGGGCTCGGGGCTCGGGAATCGGGAATCGGGAATCGGGAATCGGGAAATGCTCAGCCCTCTCGGTCCGCCACGCAACCGCTTCTGACCATTCCCCATTCCCGATTCCCCATTCCCGCCGCAACAAAAAAGCCCGGCCGAAGCCGGGCTTTTTTCGTTGCGGCAACGCGTCAGCGTACGCGACCGCGGCGGAACAGATTGACGATGGCCAGCAGCACCACCGCGCCGACCAGCGACAGCAGCAGGCCGCTGAGGCTGAAAGCGCCGCTGTTGATGGTGCCCGAACCGATGCCGAGCACGCCGCCCAGCCAACCGCCGAGGAACGCGCCGACGATGCCGACGATGATGTTGAGGAAAATTCCCTGCTGACCGTCGGTCCTCATGATCATGCTGGCGATCCAGCCGATGACACCGCCTACGACCAGCCAAATGATGATACCGAGCATGTGCGTTCTCCTAGCGATTCACGGGTGATGCGCGAGGCGGCGGCGGGGCCGCCGTCGTCCCTTTCATCGGGGACGATCGCAGTCTGAATCGCGCACCGTGACGGCTGCGTCAGAGCGATATCAGTGTCGCGTGAAGCACAATGTCCCGTAAAAACAGCGCGTTTTCGCGTCGTGAAAGAGCCGCGCACAAGCGTGCGCGAGGACGGGCAAACGGTCGGTTTCGGCCGACATGCGGACGTACTTCCGCCGGTGGCGCAGCGTCGGCACGGCGTCGGACGCTGCCGGCGGCAGGCGCCTGGCAGCCGGTTTCGAGGTCATTGTGAAAACCGCGTTTTCCAGCCGCGGCCGCGCCTTGGCGGCCATTGCGGCGAAAGGAATTCGCCGCCGCGGAAACCGCGTCGGCCGGGCCCGCGCCGTAGCCGTCATTGCCGGGCGCGCGATCGAACCCCTGGTCCGGAGCCGGTCTCGCGCATGCGCTGCGCGAACGGCCGAGCGGCGATGCGGTTAACCGGCCGCGTGCAGCATCGCGACCAACGCCTGCCGCGGCAGCTTGCCGGTCTCGTTGCGCGGCAGCGCCGCGACCCGGCGCAGCGGACGCGGCAGGAACACCGGATCGATGCTCTGCCGCAGCGCGTGCAGGATCGCCGCCTCGTCCAGTTCGGGCGCGACCACCAGCGCGGCGATGCGGCGCACGCCGAACGCGTCGGCGGTGTCGAGCTGGAACACCACGCCGTCGCGCACGCCGTCGATCGCCAGCAGCTTGCGGGTCAGATCGCCGAGCGAGGCGCGCTTGCCGGCGATCTCCAGCAGGTCCGCGCTGCGGCCGCGCAATTCGAAGCGGCCGTCGGCGTCGACTTCCATCAGATCGGCCAGCACCACCGGCTCGGGCAGATGCGGCGCATGCACCGCGGTGCCGTCGGGCTGCGGGCACACGCGCACGCCGGGCAACGGCGTCCAGGCGGTTTCGCGCGCGGTGCGGCGGCGCGCGAACACGCAGGTCTCGGTGGAGCCGAACACCTCGCGCACTTCGCAGCGGTACCGCGCTTCGGCGGCGGCGGCCAGTTCCAGCGACAACGGCGCGGTGGCCGAGACGATGCCGGCCAGCGCCGGCAACTCGACTCCGGATTCGACCAGCGCGCGCAGATGCACCGGCGTGGTCACCAGCAACGGCGGCGTCGGCGCGTCGGCCAGCGCGCGGGCGACGTCGTCGGGAAAGAACGGCCGGCCGGCGTGCACCGCGACCGGCCCGAGCAGCGGCAGCAACACTGACATTTCCATGCCGTACATGTGCTGCGGCGGCACGGTCGCGACCAGGCAGGTGATGCCGTCCGCGCGCAGCAGGTCGTGCAGCGCGGCGAGGTTCTGCGCGGTGCTGGTGCGGAACGCGTCCCAGCTCTTGGGGTTGGGCTTGGGCTGGCCGGTGCTGCCGGAAGTGAAACCGATCGCCAGCAAGGCCGAGACGTCGGCGTCGAGCGGTCGCTCGGATTCGGCCCGCATCAACTCATCCGGCAGGCGCAGGTAGCGCGGCGGCAACGGGTCCAGGGCGAGGTCGCCGATGCAATAACTGTCGGGATAGCGACCGAGCACGTCGTCGATCACCGCCGGCGCGCGCGAGGACGGCAGCAGATTGGTCTGGCCGCGCAGCGCCACCGCGCACAGCGCGACCAGGAAACGGTAACGGTCCTCGCACAGGTTCACCGCGTGGCACGCCGCCGGCAAGCTCGCGGCCAGGGCGCGCACTTCGGCCTGGAAGCGGGCGCGGTCGATCGCGCCGTCGCGGCCGAAGGCGAGCGCGGCGGCCGGATCGCCGGCGACGAAGGCGAAGCGCGCGCACTCGCGCGGCGCGCCGTCCTGGCCGGACGCAACGAGACTGGAATCGACGACCGCTGACATCCTGATGTGGCTTCCCGCGGCCGCCGAGGCCGCTTCATGCTGCAACTTGCCCGGACCCGCCTGATCCTGCGCTGACGGCGCGCCTTGCGCGCCGCGCCGGCCGGCCGAGTCCGTTCCCCGCATTTAGCTTACGCTGACCGGCCCGGCCGACGCCAAAGCACGTTGTTCATGTCCGTTCCTACCCCCGCCGACGTCCATGCCGAAGCCGGTCCGCATGCGGTGCGCTGGACCTGGCTGGCGCATCGCCACGGCCATCCGGCCGAGCCCGAGGCGCGGGCCTGGCTGGCCGGGCAACTGGGCGACCCGGGGCTGTCGCTGAACCGGGACGAACGCCAGCGGCCGCACCTGAACCCGCCCCATCAGGGCTACGACTGCAACTGGAGCCACAGCGGCGAGCGCCTGCTGGTGGCGCTGGCGCGGCAGGCGCGGATCGGCGTCGACCTGGAGCGGCTGCATCGCCGGCCGCGCGCGCTGGAGGTCGCGGCGCGCTTCTTCAGCGAAACCGAAGCCGGCTGGCTGCGCGGCCATCCCGACCTCGACCGCGCCTTCCTGCGCCTGTGGTGCGCCAAGGAGGCGGTGCTCAAGGCCCACGGCCACGGCCTGTCGTTCGGGCTGGAGAAGCTGCGTTTCGAGGACGGCGCCGACGGACTGCGCCTGGTCGAATGCGACCCGGCCCTGGGCCTGCCGCAGGACTGGACCCTGCGCGAGATCGAGCCCGCACCGGGCTACCTGGGCGCGCTGGCCTGGCGCCCGCGCCCGGCCTGAACCCCGGCGCGGGTTTCCGTCCGCCGCCGGGCATCGGCGATACTGTCGCCGATGACGACCCCCACCCCTCTGCCGCCCGGGCTACGCAGCGAGCTCGAAGCCGGCCTGTCCGCGCTCGGCCTGGATCCGGCCCTGTCCGCGCCGCTGCTCGACTACCTGGCCCTGCTGGCTCGCTGGAACCGCACCTACAACCTGACCGCGGTCCGCGACCCGCAGGAAATGGTCGCCAAGCACCTGCTCGATTCGCTGGCCATGCACGCCTACGTCGACCCGCTGGCGCGCCGCGGCGGCGCCCTGGCCGACCTCGGCACCGGCCCGGGCCTGCCCGGCATCCCGCTGTCCATCGTCAAGCCCGGCCTGCGCGTGACCCTGGTCGAAAGCAACGGCAAGAAAGCCCGGTTCATGCGCGAAGCCTTGCGCCAGCTGGGGCTGAAGGACGCGCGCGTGGCCGAGTCGCGGATCGAGGCCTTCGCCGAGCCCGGCTGCTACGACGCGATCACCGCCCGCGCCCTGGCGACCCTGCCGCTGATCCTCGAACTGGGCGGGCACCTGCTCAAGCCCGGCGGAGTGTTGCTGGCGATGAAGGGCGTGCGCCCGGACGAGGAAATCGCCGCCCTGCCGCCGGCCTGGGAAGTCCGCGCGGTCGAGCCGATGCGGGTGCCCGGCCTGGAGGCCGAGCGCCATATGGTGGTGATCGGCCGCCGCGGCGAGGCCGCCGAAGCCGCCTCGGCGGCCGCGAACCCCGAATCCCGCCCTGGGGCATAATGCCCAGTCCGGCCGGCGCCTAACGCCGGCCGTCTCCCGTCATCACACCGAATCAGCAGGGGACGAGCCGCATGGCCCGCATCATCGCCGTCGCCAATCAGAAAGGCGGGGTCGGCAAGACCACCACCGCGGTCAACCTGGCCGCCGCGCTGGCGCGCGCGCCCAAGCGCGTGCTGCTGGTCGACCTGGACCCGCAGGGCAACGCGACCATGGGCAGCGGCATCGACAAGCGCCAGCTCGAGGACTCGGTCTGCGACGTCCTGCTCGGCGAAGCCGAAGTCGGCAGCGCGATCGTGCGCGCCCCGGAAGACTTCGACCTGCTGCCCGGCAACATCGACCTGACCGCGGCCGAGATCCGCCTGATGAGCGAGGACGAGCGCGAGCAGCGGCTCAAGCGCGCGCTGGCGCCGCTGGCCGACCGCTACGACTTCATCATCGTCGACTGCCCGCCGGCGCTGTCGCTGCTGACCTTGAACGCGCTGACCGCGGCCGATTCGATCATCGTGCCGATGCAGTGCGAGTACTACGCGCTGGAAGGCCTGAGCGCGCTGGTCGACACGATCGAGGCGCTGAAGGCGCGGCTGAACCCTTCACTGGAAATCGAAGGCGTGTTGCGCACCATGTTCGACGTGCGCAACAACCTCGCCAACGCGGTCTCGGCCGAACTGATCAACCACTTCGGCGACCGGGTGTTCCGCACCATCGTGCCGCGCAACGTGCGCCTGGCCGAAGCGCCCAGCCACGGCCAGAGCATCGTCGGCTACGACAAGGCCAGCCGCGGCGGCATCGCCTACATGGGCCTGGCCGGCGAAGTGCTGCGCCGCCAGCGCGAACGCGAGCAGGCCGCCAAGGCCGCCGCGCGCGCCGCCATCGCGGAGACCGCGGCATGAGTTCGACCAAGAAGCGCGGCCTCGGCCGCGGCCTGGAAGCCCTGCTCGGCCCGAAGGCCGCCGCCGAAGCCCCGACCCTGGTCGAGGCCCAGCCCGGCGACCTGCTGCGCCACCTGCCGGTGGATTCGCTGAGCGCCGGCAAGTACCAGCCGCGCAAGCACTGGGACGAAGACAAGCTGGCCGAGCTGGCCGAGTCGATCAAGGCCCAGGGCGTGATCCAGCCCATCGTCGTGCGCGAGATCGGCGAGCGCGGCGGCCGCACCTACGAAATCATCGCCGGCGAACGCCGTTGGCGCGCCTCGCGCCTGGCCGGGCTGAGCGAGATCCCGGTGGTGATCCGCGAAGTCGACGACCGCACCGTGGTCGCGATGGCGCTGATCGAGAACATCCAGCGCGAAGACCTCAACCCGCTGGAAGAAGCCCAGGCGCTGACCCGCCTGATCGACGAGTTCGACCTGACCCACGCCCAGGCCGCCGAGGCCGTGGGCCGCTCGCGCGCGGCGGTGTCCAACCTGCTGCGCCTGCTCGAGCTGCCGTCCGAGATCCGGGTGCTGGTCGAGACCCGCGCCCTGGAGATGGGCCACGCCCGCGCCCTGCTGACCCTGGCCCCGCAGGCGGCGATCGCCCTGGCCCGCCAGGCCGCCGAAGCCGGCTGGTCGGTGCGCGACGTCGAGCACCGGGTGCAGCAGCTCGCCGCCGGCAAGATCCCCATCGGCGGCAAGCCCAAGCCGGCCAAGGCCAAGCCGCAGGCCGACATCCTGACCCTGGAGCGCGAGCTGTCGGAATCGCTCAACGCCAAGGTCAACGTGCTCCACGGCCGCGGCGGCAAGGGCCGCCTGGTGATCCACTACACCGACCTGGACTCGCTGGAAGGCGTGCTGGAAAAGCTGCGCGGCAAGGTCGAGGCCTGAACCCGTACCGCTACCGGGTCAGCCTGCGACTGCGGCATCCCGACGCCGACCTGGGCCCCTGGACCGAACGTCTCGAGCTCGATCCGGCGACCTGCCGGCACAGCCGCGCCGGCGATCCGCGCGCAACTCCGAACGGCCAGCCCCTATCCGGGACCTACCGCGAATCGCGCTGGAGCGCCGACCTCGCGCCGGGGCCGCAGCCACAGGACTCGCGGCTGCAGCCCCTGGAAGCGTTTCTGGCTGAGACGCTGCAGCGGCTGTCGTTGCGTGCCGAGGCCTTGCAGGCCTTGCGCGGGGACGGCGGCCGCGCCGGGTTCTTCATCGGCTTGTTCTGCGACGACGATTGCGGCCTGGAACTGGAGCCCGACCTGCTTGCCGCGGCGGCTCGGCTCGGGATCGGCCTGGACCTGGCCCTCTATCCTGGCCACCCGCCCGAAGACCGCGCAGCCGCCGCCGATTGAATCCGGCTCCGCGGCGGGGACGCGACGACGCGGCCCGAGCGCTTTTCTTGTGACCCCGACGCCGGAACCGGCGCCGTTATCCACTAAACTGGCGCCTCCGCAATCGCCGCCCGCCCAGCCGGATTTCCCTCCGGCCGGGCCTTGGGCGTCGCCGCTGCGACCGAACCCGACACCGAGAAGGAGATGCACATGAAATGGATGGCCGCCGCCGCACTGATGCTGGCACCGGTCCTGGCCTGGGCGCAGTCGAACGGGACCTGCCCCGAGCTCAACGATGCAAGCCTGAAATGGGGCCAGCGCCAGGGTGCCAACTACACCATCTGCTACCTCGAGCTGCCGTCCAGCCTCGGCACCGGCACCGGCCTGGGCGTGTACCTGGGCCAGCGCAGCTTCAAGCCGGCCAAGAAGGCGCGCGCCGAGAAGGGCACGGTCGGCACCCAGGCGGTGACCTGGCACAAGAAGGCGACCGTCGGCAACGCGCGTCCCTACTCGCGCGAGACCGTGGTCTCCCTGCCGGGCGAAAAGCCCAAGAGCAAGGTCAAGGTCTACGTCTGGATCGACGCCGCCAGCCAGGAACAGCTGGACGAGGCCTTCGGCCTGGCGAAGCAGATCTCGGCGCAATAAACCGCCGCCTGCCGCAATGCGGCAATCAGCAGTGAACTAGGCTTCAGGCGCCCGCGGCCAAGCTGCCGCGGGTGCTGCGACACGACCGCGTCTCGCGCCGCCTGCCCCGTCCCTCCCCATTCCGCCGCAGCTTCCATGACCATCCTCGTCACCGGCGCAGCCGGCTTCATCGGCGCCAACGTCTGCCGCGCCCTGCGCGCCCAGGGCCGCGCCGTCGTCGGCCTGGACAACTACAACGACTACTACGACCCCCAACTCAAGCGCGACCGCGTCGCCGCGCTGTGCCCGCAGGTCGACATCCGCCGCATCGACCTCGGCGACCGCGACGGCCTGGCCGCGCTGTTCGACGAGGTCCGCCCGGAGCGGGTGATCCACCTCGCCGCCCAGGCCGGGGTGCGCTATTCGCTGAGCAATCCGCACGCCTACGTCGACAGCAACCTGGTCGGCTTCGTCAACCTGCTCGAGCTATGCCGGCACCGCGGCGTGCAGCACCTGGCCTACGCCAGTTCCTCCTCGGTGTACGGCGACTCGGCGGTGCCGCCGTTCTCGGAAGACCAGCGCATCGACAAGCCGCGCTCGCTGTACGCGGCGACCAAGGCCGCCAACGAGCTGATGGCCTACACCTACGCCCAGCTGTACGGCCTGCGCGCCACCGGCCTGCGCTTCTTCACCGTCTACGGCCCCTGGGGCCGGCCGGACATGGCGCCGCTGCTGTTCTCGCGCGCGGTCCTGGCCGGACGGCCGATCGAGGTGTTCAACCACGGCAAGATGCGCCGCGACTTCACCTTCATCGACGACATCGTCGCCGGCGTGCTCGGCGCGCTCGACCATCCGCCCACCGAGACCCCGCCGCACCGGGTGTTCAACCTCGGCAACCACACCCCGGTCGAGCTGGAGCATTTCATCGGCGTGATCGAGGCCGCGGCCGGCAAGCCAGCGCAGAAGGTCTACCGGCCGATGCAGCCCGGCGACATGGTCGAGACCATGGCCGACACCGCCCGCGCCCAGGCCGCGTTCGGCTTCGAGCCGGCGACGTCGATCGAACGCGGACTGCCGCTTGTGGTCGAATGGTGCCGGACCTATTTCGGCGAGAATGCCTGAACCCGCGGCCCGGCCTGCTTCGCGGAAGGATCCGCCGGCCGGACCGCCTCACGGCGCGGCAACGTACCGCGCCGGTACGATTCGCCCCTCTCTCGCGGGAGCGGGCGGCCCATAAGAAAGGCCCGCGGCGGCCGCGGTTCCCGTTGCAGTAGACGGCCCCGGCCCCGAGCGCCCAACGCGAGTTTCCGAGCCATGACCCAATCGCCCCAGCTGTCCGTCGTCGTTCCGGTATTCAACGAGCAGGACAACGTCGCGCCGTTGATCGAGGAGATCACCACCGCCCTGCGCGGCCGCTCGCCTTCCGACGGCGGCGACTTCGAGATCGTCTACATCGACGACCACTCGCGCGACGGCACCCTGGCCGCGCTGCAGGCGCTGAAGGCCGGCGTGCCCGAGCTGCGCGTGCTGCACCACGTGACCCAGAGCGGGCAGAGCACCGCGGTGCGCACCGGGGTCAAGGCCGCGCGCGGCGCCTGGATCGCGACCCTCGACGGCGACGGCCAGAACGATCCGGCCGACATCCCCAAGCTGCTGGCCAAGCGCGCCGAATCGGCGCCGGAGGTCAAGCTGTTCGCCGGCTGGCGGGTCAACCGCCAGGACTCGGGCAGCAAGCGCTGGGCCTCGAAGTGGGCCAACGCGATCCGCCGCCGCATGCTGCGCGACGACACCCCCGACACCGGCTGCGGGATCAAGCTGTTCGAACGCGCGGCCTTCCTCGAGCTGCCCTACTTCGACCACATGCACCGCTACCTGCCGGCGCTGATGCAGCGCGCCGGCTGGAAGACCCTGAGCGTGCCGGTCAACCACCGCGCGCGCGGCGCCGGCGTGTCCAAGTACAACAACCTCAACCGCGCCCTGGTCGGCATCGCCGACCTGCGCGGGGTGGCCTGGCTGATCCGCCGCGGCAAGGTCACCGCGGTGGTCGAACGCTGAAGGCGCCGCCATGGATGTCATGAATTCGCCGATCGAGTGGCTGGCCTGGACCGGCCTGCACATGTCGCCGTGGAAGCTGATCGGCCTGGTCGGCGCGCTGATGTTCGGCGGCCGCTGGCTGGTCCAGTTCGTCGCCAGCAAGCGCATGGGCAAGCCGGTGATCCCGCGCCTGTTCTGGTACATGAGCCTGGTCGGCAGCGCGATGACCCTGAGCTACTTCCTGTTCTCGCAGAAGCAGGACTCGGTCGGGGTGATCCAGAACCTGTTCCCGGCCTTCACCGCCGCCTACAGCCTGTACCTGGACATCAAGCACCGCGGCTGGCACCGGGACAAGGCCGGCCACTGAGGCCCGACGCTCAGTCCAGGTCCTCGCAGGCCGGCGGCAGCGCCACCCAGGGGTGGCGTCGCTCGCCGTATACCGAGACCGTCGGCGGCGGCGGAAACGCCGGATCGGCGAACGCGCCGGCCGCGACCAGGACGATCCCGGGCAGCGCGTCCGGCCGCCAGAACACGGTCGAGCCGCATTGCGGACAAAAGCCGAACCGGGCCAGGTTGCCGCTGTCGCCGGCCTGGGCGTAGCGGCTGAACCGGCCCCGGACCGCGATCGCGGCCTCGGGGAAGCGCACCTGATAGCTGAACGCGCTGCCGGTCCGGCGCTTGCACGCCAGGCAGTGGCAGATCGAGATCCGCAGCGGCTCGCCCTCGCAACTCAGGCTGAGCTGGCCGCAGGCGCAGGACGCTGTGCGACGGGTCATTGCCCCCTCCTCCGGGGCCGGATGGCCCGCGCTATGGCCGCACACCGGCGGCCGGACGCCAAGTGCTTGTTCCGGCGCGGATTTACCTGCATAATGCGCGGCTCGCTGTGTCCGGCGCATTCCTTGTGGATGCCCGGGCGGCCCCGGAAGTGCGATTCCGGCCGCCATGGTGCAGACGAGGTTTCCACCCGTATCGCGCGATGCCCCCGGGGCATCGGGGCCGCCGCCTCCCTGGCTAAGGGAAGCAACCAACCTTTTGAGGTGCGCAATGTCCCGCGTATGCCAAGTAACGGGCAAGCGAACGACGACCGGCAACAACGTCTCGCATGCCATGAACAAGACCCGCCGCCGTTTCCTCCCCAACCTGCACGAGCGCCGCTTCTGGGTCGCCAGTGAGAACCGTTGGGTGAAGCTGCGCGTTTCCGCCAATGCCCTGCGCACCATCGACAAGAACGGCATCGACGCCGTCCTCGCCGAGCTCCGCGCTCGCGGCGAAAAGATCTGAGGAGGACTGAACCATGGCTTCCAAGCGCGACAAGATCCGCCTGATCTCGACGGCAAACACCGGTCACTTCTACACGACCGACAAGAACAAGAAGAACACCCCGAACAAGATGGAGGTCAAGAAGTACGACCCCGTCGTTCGCAAGCACGTGATCTACAAGGAAGGCAAGATCAAGTGATGCAATGGCGCGTTCGCGCTTAGCGCGAACGCCTTCGCCATTGCATCATCCCCGCGAAAGCGGGGATCCAGAGCCTTCAGAAAGAACCCGCCCTCGTGGCGGGTTTTTTCTTTTGGGGATTCGGGACTCGGGACTCGGGACTCGGGACTCGGGACTCGGGATCGATGATCGCGGCTTCAGAGCCAGGCCGGAACAACGCCCGGGGCCTCTGCACTCGCGACAACGACGATGGCCGGGTTCGACGACGCCCTTCCAAGCCGTCATGCCCGCGCAGGCGGGCATCCATAGACTTCAGCGTCATGCCTCGATAAGGCCCTGGATCCCCGCCTTCGCGGGGATGACACCAGGTGGGCTGGTCGCGGTCGTGGACCGACCTTGGCGATTTCCCAAGCCGTCATGCCCGCGCAGGCGGGCATCCAGAGACTTCAGCGTCATCCCCGGATAGAGCCCTGGATCCCCGCCTTCGCGGGGATGTCGGCAGGAATGCGGATATCCGCCGACGCCACGAGGCCGCGCGATCCGCGGCCTTGCGACGGAGCCCGGATCAGGGCACGACGTTGCCGAAGAACGACTTCACCTGCGGCCAGATCAGCTGCATCTTCACCCCGCGGTTGGGCGCCTGCAGGTTGCAGTTGCCGCCGAAGTGGTGCAGCGCCACGGCCTTGTGCGAAGAGCGCGCCAGCACCGGCGAGCCGGAATTGCCGCCCTCGGTGTCGCAGTAGTAGCCGGCATCGGTATCGGTGCCGTAGCCGTCCGCATCGGCATCGATGATCTTGCAACGGCCGCCGCCGTCGCGATCGCTGACCACCGACAACTCCTTCATGCGCGTGGCCGGATGGCCGCTGATGTACATCTCTTCGCCGACCACCGGCTTGCGCACGTCCAGGCTGAGATAGCCGAAGCCGGAGATGGCGGCGGCGTTCTTCACCGTGAGCAGGGTGTAGTCCAGAGTCTGGTCGGTCTTGAGCATCTGGTCGCCGGCGACCTTGGTGACCGTGCCGCTGGTGGTGCCGGCGCAGGTGGTGGCCTGGTAGTTGAACCAGTACTCGGACGCGGCCACGTCGGCGGCGCTGTCGAGGCAGTGGTTGTTGGTGAAGACCCGATTGCCTGCGCCGACGCGCCAGGCCGTGCACCACTTGGTGCCGTTGAGCAGGATCAGCGCCACCGGCTTGGAGCGCGCGACCGCGGTCGCGTCGGTGCCGGCGTAGCAGGCCACCGGACGGCTGTCCTTGACCCCGCAGATCGACTTCGACGAAGCATCGCCGCCGAGCAGGCCGGCCTCGCCCAGCTCGCCCATCAGCGGCTGCGGAAAGCCCTCGTCGTAACGGCTGACGCGCACGCCGTGGTGCGGCGCCCACGGCTCGGTCGGCGTTCCGACCAGGCGCAGCACCGCCGTGCTGCCGGCGACCGACATCGCGCCGAAACGGGTCTTGCCGTCTTCGCCCAGCGTCGCATCGACGGTGTGCCGGCCGAGGTCGCTTTGGCTATAACGGTACACCTCGCGGCGTTGCGGGTCGGACACTTCCAGAGTCACGCCGGCGGGCAGGGCGAAGTGCTCGAAATGCACCTTGATGTAGGCCGCGTCCGCAGTGCGGATCTGCACCGGCTTGGACCACGCCGACTTCGACAGGCCCGCCTGCGGCCCCAGGCTGAGAGCGACGGCGCGGGTTTCGCCGGCGCGCAGCGGCGCGGGGCGCTCGGCGGCGAGGGCCGATGCGGTGGACAGGCAGGCGCTCACGAGCAGGCCGAGCGCGCAGGTCGGAAGGTTTGCGATGGACATCTCGTCTCCTTGATCACGATCCGGCGCTCACCGCGCGACGTCGATCGCCGCGCAGGCGCCGGGCAAGAGCTTGCACAGCGACGGCGCCGCACAGGCGCGTCGAACGCGGCCGATTCCGCGCATAAACGTGAACCGCATCGGATTCGAACGGCCGATATCCGGAACTTGAATGCAGCGCGCAACGCGGGTGTGCGCATCGACTGAACGCGCGACGCCGTCGCGAAGCGGAGCGAACCGGGACCCGCGCCGCGATGCGTGCGGCGGTATCGCGATCGGCGAGCGCCGGCCGCAGCCGCAGCGGCGCATGCGCACCTGGTCGCTCGCCGCCGATGCCGCCGACGGCGGTAAGCGCGGCTGCGGCGCCGACATCGGCACCGCAGCCGCGCGCCGGTTCGGGCGCTTCGGGTTACGGAATCACGCCGCCGAAATAGGTCGACACCTGCGGCCAGATCAGCGAGATCTTGGCGCCGGAATTGAAGCAGCCGCCGAAGTGGTGCAGCGCCAGCACCTTGCCGCTGGAGCGCGCGATCACCGGCGAGCCCGAGCTGCCGCCTTCGGTGTCGCAGTAATAGCCCACGTCGCTGTTGGGCGCGTTGCCG
The DNA here is from genome assembly GCF_019733395.1 of Lysobacter sp. BMK333-48F3. NCBI lineage: Bacteria > Pseudomonadati > Pseudomonadota > Gammaproteobacteria > Lysobacterales > Lysobacteraceae > Lysobacter > Lysobacter sp. BMK333-48F3. Next base: position 1,372,130 of record NZ_JAIHOO010000001.1, read on the forward strand.
GTGACGCTGGGCGCATCGACCCGGCACTTGCCGCCGCTGTTCTGGGTGTCGGCGATGCTGAGCTCCTTCATCCGCCCGCCCGGGTGGCCGGCGATGAAGATGCCTTCGTTGGCCACCGCCGCGCGCGGGTCCAGGCCGAGGTAGCCGAAGCTGGAGATGTTGGCGAAGTTCTTCACCGTGAACAGCGTGTAGTCCAGGGTGGTGTTGGTCTTCAGCATCTGGTCGCCGGCGACCTTGGTCACCGTGGCCTGGGCGCCGGTGCAGGTGCTGCGCTGGTAGTTGAACCAGAACTCGGCGCCGGCCACGCCGGCGGCGGTGCTGATGCAGTGGTTGTTGGTGAACATGCGGTTCTGCGCGCCCACCCGCCAGGCGGTGCACAGGCTGCCGCCGCTCATCACCGCGCGCGCCACCGGCTTGGAGCGGGCGTAGGCGAACGCATCGCTGGTGACGTAGCAGGCCGCGGCCCGCTTGTTGTCGGTGCCGCAGATCGACTTGCCGCCGACGTCGGTGCCGAGCAGGCCTTCGTTCTGCAGCTCCGGCAGCATGTCCTCCGGATAGCCTTCCAGATAGCGCGAAACCTTGATCCCGTGATCGGCGCGCCACGGCTCGCGCGCGACGCCGACCAGGCGCAGCACCGCGACCGGGCCGGAGATCGACATCGCCGAGAAGCGGGTCTTGCCGTCTTCGCCGAGCTCGGCGGCGACGGTGTGGCCGTCGCGGCGGTCGGCGCTGTAGCGGTACACCTCGCGCCCGTCCGGGCTGGCCACTTCCAGGGTGACGCCGGCCGGCAGCGAGAAGTGTTCGAAATGCACCTTGATGAAGGATGCATCGGGGGTGCGGATCTCCACCGCCTTGGCGCCGGCGTCGACGCCGGCGCGGCCGACGCGGCCGGGCTGCGCGCCCAGTTGCAGATCGACGGCGCGCACGTCGGCGATCTTGATCGGCGCGGGCGCGGTCTGCGCCGCGGCCGGCAGCGCCAGCCCGAGGGCGGCGGCGAGCAGGGCGGGGGCGAGCAAGCGGGAAACCGGCTGGTTCGGCAGTCCGTGGTTCATTCGCGAATCCTCCTGTGGCGTGGTGGCGCGAAGGCAACGTGGAAGCGTGCGGGCGCGCGCCGTCGCGCCGCACCGGGACGGTCGGCGGACGAGCGTGGCGGTTGCTGCGCCGTGGGTGATCGGATGGCGCACGGCCCGGGTCGGCCGTGCGCGGGCGACCTTGGCAAATGCGGCCACGGCAAACCGTGACCGCGGTAGGCTCCGCGGCGCGCGAGCGCGGACGCATCGCGGAACCTTGATAGCCGGCTCAACCCGACTGTGGCGCGGGTAAGCGGCGTTCAGCACGCCGGGCGCGGCCGATCCCACGATGCGGCAGGACAGCAATGCGCAAGCCGGTGGCGGTGCGGCGCGGACCTGCAGCGATAGCGGAGCGCAGCGCCGCACCGAGGCATGGCGCTGAAGTCTGTGGATGCCCGCCTGCGCGGGCATGACGGCCTGAAGGAACTCGCCAACACCCTCCACGACCGCGGCGGAACTCACCTGCCGTCATCCCCGCGAAAGCGGGGATCCAGGGCTTCGTCCAGGCATGGCGCTGAAGTCTGTGGATGCCCGCCTGCGCGGGCATGGCGACTTTGGGGGACTCGCCAACACCCTCCACGACCGCGGCGGAACTCATCTGCCGTCATCCCCGCGAAAGCGGGGATCCAGGGCTTCATCCAGGCATGGCGCTGAAGTCTCTGGATGCCCGCCTGCGCGGGCATGACGACTTGGGGGACTCGCAAACACCATCCACGACCGCGGCAGAACCCACCTGGCCTCATAGCGGCCCCAAGCCGCGCCCCAACCGTCGCGCCCAAAGTCGCATTCCCGCCCCGACCCGCTTGCAGCGGCGAAGCCGTAAACTCGGCCGGTCCATCCACCCCGGCGCCGCGTCCTTGATCCCAGGCTGGATCCTGCTGTTGGTATCGGCCGGCTACGTCGGCCTGCTGTTCGCGGTCGCCTACTACGGCGACCAGAGCGAACGCACGCCGCGCGCGCGCTGGCTGCGCACGGCCGTCTACTCGCTGGCGCTGGCGGTTTACTGCTCTTCGTGGACGTTCTACGGCGCGGTCGGCACCGCCTCGCGCACCGGCCTGGGTTTCCTGCCGATCTATCTCGGCCCGCTGCTGATGCTGGCCTTCGGCTGGCGCATCCTCGAACGCCTGGTGCTGATCTCCGGCGAGCACCGCATCGTCTCGATCGCCGACTTCCTGTCCTCGCGCTACGGGCGCGCGCCCGGGCTGGCCGCACTGGTCGCGGCGGTCGCGCTGACCGCGGCGGTGCCGTACGTGGCGCTGCAGTTCAAGGCGGTGGCGATGAGCGTGGAGGTGCTGGCCGGGGTGCCGGCCGATCGCGGCCTGCTCGCCGACCCGGCGTTCTACGTGGCGATGATGCTGGCGGTGTTCGCGATCCTGTTCGGCACCCGCCGCATCGACGCCACCGAGCACCACCACGGCATGGTCCTGGCGGTGGCGCTGGAATCGCTGGTCAAGCTGCTGGCCTTCATCGCCATCGGCGTGTTCGCGCTGATCCACCTGCCCGGCGACGGCAGCCTGGCCCAGCGCATCGGCGATGCCGCCCACATCGTGATCCAGCCGGGCCTGCCGGCCGGCTTCGTCACCCAGACCCTGCTCGCCTTCACCGCGATCGTCTGCCTGCCGCGCCAGTTCCACGTCGCCGTGGTCGAGTGCCAGGACCCCAACGACCTGCGCCCGGCGCGCTGGCTGTTCGGCGGCTATCTGCTGCTGATCACCTTGCTGGTGGTGCCGATCACCCTGACCGGCGAATCGCTGCTGGCCGCCAGCGGCGTCTCGCCCGACACCTACGTGCTGGCGCTGCCGTTGCAGCTCGACCGCCAGGCCTTGGCGCTGGCGGTGTACATCGGCGGCTTCTCGGCCGCGACCGGCATGGTCATCGTCTCCAGCGTCGCCTTGTCGACGATGGTCAGCAACGACCTGATCGTGCCGCTGCTGCTGCGCAGCGGCGCGCTGCGCGACAGCGCCGGCCTCGACCGCCAGGTGCTGTGGGTGCGCCGCCTGACCATCGTCGCCCTGGCCCTGATGGCCTACGCCTATCACCGCGGCTCGCTCGGCGCCAACGGCCTGGCCCAGCACGGCCTGCTCGCCTTCGCCGCGGTCGCCCAGTTCGCGCCGGCGCTGATCGGCGGCCTGTACTGGCGCGGCGCCAGCCGCGCCGGCGCGCTGGCCGGCCTGATCGCCGGCGCGTCGGTGTGGAGCTACACCCTGCTGCTGCCGGCGCTGGCGCGCGGCGGCTGGATCGGCGGCGACTGGCTGCCGACCGGTCCGCTCGGCATCGCCTGGCTGCGTCCGGAGCAATTGTTCGGCCTGGTCGGCTGGGACGGGCTGACCCACGGCACGTTCTGGTCGCTGCTGGCCAACATCGGCGCCTTCCTGTTCGTTTCCGCGCGGCAACGGCCGCGGCTGCAGGAGCAACTGCTGGCCGCGTCGTTCCTCGACCCCTACGTGCGCCGCCCGGCGCTCGGCCCCGGCGGCTGGGCCGGCAGCGTGCGCAGCGGCGACCTGTTGGCCCTGGCCGAGCGCATCGTCGGCGAGCGCCACGCCCGCCGCGCGTTCGAGGACTACGCCCAGCAGCAGGGCCGCGAATGGCAGCCAGAACAACTGGCCGACCGCGCCCTGGCCCAGTTCACCGAACGCCTGCTGGCCGCGGCGATCGGCGCCGCATCGGCGCGCCTGACCCTGACCAGCGCGCTGCGCGGTTCCGGCATGGAACTGGGCGAAGTGGTCGCCCTGCTCGACGAGGCCAACCAGGAGCTGCGCTTCAACCGCCAAGTGCTGTCGACCACCCTGGAAAACATCAGCCAAGGGGTCAGCGTGGTCGATCCGGAGATGCGCCTGGTGGCCTGGAACCGACGCTACCAGGAACTGCTCGACTACCCAGACGGCATGCTCTACGTCGGCCGGCCGGTCAGCGACCTGATCCGCTGGAACGCCGAGCGCGGCGAGCTCGGCCCCGGCGACATCGACGACCAAGTGCGGCGCCGCCTCGCCCACCTGCGCGCCGGCGCGCCGCACGTATTCGAGCGCGTGCGCGCCAGCGGCCAGGTGATCGAGATGGTCGGCCGGCCGCTGGTCGGCGGCGGCTACGTCACCAGCTACAGCGACGTCACCGACTACAAGCGCGCCGAACAGGCGCTGCGCGAGGCCAACGAAACCCTGGAGCAGCGCGTCGAACAACGCACCCAGGAGGCCGAGTCGGCGCAGCAGTCCAAGACCCGCTTCCTGGCCGCGGTCAGCCACGACGTGCTGCAGCCGCTCAACGCCGCGCGCCTGTTCACCACCGCTCTGCGCGAGAGCGCCGACCCCGGCGAGCAGCGGCGCCTGGCCGAACGCGTCGACGCCTCCTTGCGCGCCGCCGAGGACCTGCTCGACGGCCTGCTCGACATCTCGCGCCTGGATGCCGGCGCCCTGCGTCCGGAACTCAGCGACTTCGACGCCGGCGAACTGCTGCGCGAGCTGGCCGCGCAGTACGCGCCCAGCGCCGCCGGCCGCGGCCTGGAACTGCGCGTGCGGGTGGCCCGCGATTCGATGCCGGTGCGCAGCGACCGCCGCCTGCTGCGCCGCGCGCTGCAGAACTTCCTCGCCAACGCCTTGCGCTACACCCGCGAGGGCGGGGTGCTGATGGCGGCGCGCGCGCGGCCCAGCGACGATCCGTCCCGGCCGGGCGATGTCGAACTGCAGGTCTGGGACACCGGCCCCGGCATTCCCGAGCATCACCTGGAGCAGATCTTCGACGAGTTCCGCCGCTTCGATCAGCCCGGCGGCGGCGGCGAACGCGGGCTCGGCCTGGGCCTGTCGATCTGCCAGCGCATCGCCCGCACCCTCGACCACCCATTGCGGGTGCGCTCGCAGATCGGCCAGGGCAGCGTGTTCTCGATCGCCGTGCCCTGCGGCCAGACGCCTCGCGCCGCGGTCGCCGCCGGCAACGCCCACACCGCGCTGGGCGACTCGCTGGCCGGCCTGCGCGTGCTGTGCATCGACAACGACCGCGAGATCCTCGACGGCATGCGCGCCCTGCTCGACCGCTGGGGCGCCAACGCTCTGCTCGCCGCCACCGTCGACGACGCCCTGGCCCTGCTCGAGCACAAGCCCGACGTGGCCCTGGTCGACTACCACCTGCACGATCGACTCGACGGCCTGGCCGCGATCGATGCCCTGCGCGAACGCCTCGGCGCGCCGCTGCCCGCGGCGCTGCTGACCGGCGACGGCAGCGACGCGCTCAAGCTGGCCGCGCGCGAACGCGGCTGCCGGGTGCTGACCAAGCCGATCAGGCCGGCCTCGCTGCGCGCGTTCCTGGCGGCGCAGCGGCAGGCGCCGCAAGCCTGATCGCGCCCACATTGCCGACGTGACCCGGGTCACCTAAGCTGGCCGCACCCGCGCCATCCAGGGACGCGATCGCGGGCCGGCGCGGCGGCATGCCCGACGGCGTCCCATCACGGAAGATTCAAAAGGGGACAACTTGATCATGCGCAGACGCTTGCTTTGCGTCCTGGCCGCGTTCGCGCTGGCCGGCACCGCCTTGCCCATCGCCGCCCAGGATTCCGGCGCCGATGCGGTCGCCAACCTGGCCTGGAAGCTCGGCCCGACCCGCGGCGCGATCGCCGACAAGGCGACCATCCAGGTGCCCGACGGCTACGCCTTCCTCGATGCCGCCGGCACGCGCAAGCTCAACGAGCTGCTGCACAACCCGCCGACCGACACCGACGAGTACACCCTCGCGCCCAAGAACCTGGAGTGGTTTTCTTTCTTCCACTACAACGACATCGGCTACGTCAAGGACGAAGAGTCGCTGGATGCCGACGCCATCCTCGACTCAATCCGCGAAGGCACCGAGGAAGGCAACGTCGAGCGCCGCAAGCGCGGCTGGGAGACGATGAAGATCGAAGGCTGGAGCGTCAAACCCCAATACGACAAGACCAGCCACAACCTGGAATGGGCGGTGCTGGCCTCGACCTCCAACTCGCCGGACAAGATCGTCAACTACAACACCCGCCTGCTCGGCCGCCACGGCGTCACCGAAGCGATCCTGGTCGCCGACGCGGCCGGCCTCGACCAGGCCGTCGGCCAGTTCAAGCAACTGGTTCCCGGCTACGCCTTCAACGACGGCGAGAAGTACAGCGAGTTCAAGCCCGGCGACCACGTCGCCGAGTTCGGCCTGGCCGCGCTGATCACCGGCGGCGCCGCCGCGGTGGCGAGCAAGAAGGGCGTCTTCGCCGCGATCGGCCTGTTCCTGGTCAAGGCCTGGAAGCTGGTCCTGGTCGGCCTGGTCGCGATCGGCGGCGCGATCGCCAAGCTGTTCGGGCGCAAGAAGGACTCGTCGCAGGAATGAACCTGCCCTCGGTCGAGCTGCTGCTGGTGCTCGGCGTGATCGGGTTCTACCTGCAGGATTCGGCGATGCTGCTGCACTACGACGAGATCGTCGTGGTGCAGCGCGGCCGCGGCTGGGCCGCGTCGGTCGGTTCGGCCGCGCAGACCGGCGGGCGCTATCTGTACCTGCCCAACCCGCTGCGCCCCGACGCCGCCGTGTTCCGCAGCAGTTGGCTGCGCGGCGACGCGCCCGCGGCGGGCGAGCATTGGCCCGGCTTGGCCCATTTCGTCGCCGCGCTGCGCGGCTTCCGCATCCACTGCCTGCTGTTGTCGTGCCTGCTGTTCCTGGCGCTGCCGCTGCTGCTGTGGCGGTTTCCACACCCGCTGGCGATGCTGGCCTTGGCCGCGGGCATCTACGCCACCACCTTGCTGATCGGGCTGCGCCTGTGGCGCTATCGCGACGTGCTGGAGCTAAGCGGCCGCCAGGCGCTGTCGCTGGCGTTCGAACTGCTGTGCTGCCCGCCGCATGCGGTCAACGTCGTGCGCCGGCTGTGCGCCAGGCGCGGCCTGCGCGGCGATGCCGTCGAGGCGGCGCGGCGGTTGCTCGCCCCGCCGCAGCGGCGGCCGCTGGCCGACCAGGTCGGCGAGCGACTGGCGATGGCGATGGATTTCCATGGCGACGGCGCGCCCCTGCTCGCCGCCCGGCAACGTTGGGAGCGTTTGCGATGACCTCCACCGAATTCATCGTCATCGTCGGCGGCCTGGTCCTGGGCTACTGGCTGGTGTCGGTGGTCTGGCCGCTGCTGCGCGACCGCGGCGAACCCGCGCCCGGCCCGGCCCTGTTCGATCCGGACCCGCCCTGGCACCAGGTGCTCGGCACCCACGCCGACGCGGACCGCAGCACCGTCGATGCGGCCTATCGGGCCAAGCGCGACGAATACTCGCCCGAACGCCTCGCCGCTCTCGGCCGCGACGCGCGCCGTCAGGCCCAACTGCGCATCATCCAGATCGACCGCGCCTATGCGGCGGCGATGCGCGAGCTGGGGTTGGGGCGTGGGGATGGCGGCGACGATGCCGATAGGTGAATCGTCGGTGCAGAACGGATGAAATCGTATTTTCTGGAAGGCGTTCGCGGCCGCGCCGAAACCGAGGCGGCATTGAGCGAGCTGTTGCCGGGACAGACCGATCCGTGGATCCTCTGGCACGTGCCCGGCGATCCCATCGCCTATCTGTCCATCGGCGAGGAACGCAACGCGCTGTACGTGCAGGCCGATATCAGCGGCCGTCATTGCCGCCAGGACGACACCGTCGTCGACGTGCTGCGCGAGCTGCAACGCCGGGTCGGCGGTATCGTCGGGCGCGACTGAAGCCGTCGGCCGCTGGCATAGCAGACCGCGCCTCAGGGCAAAGCGCGGATCCGGATATTGCGGTACGCCACTTCGTCGCCGTGGTCCTGCAGGCCGATCGCGCCGCGGCGCGCGGCGGCGAATTCGGGCCAGTCCTTGAACTTGCTGCGCGCCAGGCGCGCGTTCCAGTCCGGCGAGCCGATCCGGAACGCGGCGACGCGGGTGTCGTTCAGCCAGTGCTCGACCGCGTCGCCGCGCACGACGATGCGGCTTCGGTTCCATTGCCCGGCCGGCTTCGCCGCATCGTCCCGGCTCGGCGGATACAGACCGTACAAGGCGCCGGCGTGGCGGTCGGGGCCGTTGGCCGCGTCGGGATGGCGGCGGTCGTCCAGCACCTGGTACTCCGGCGCGCTGCGGTAGATCGGCTGGGCGCTTTCGACCGCGCGATAGAAGATGCCGCTGTTGCCGCCGGCTGCGATCTTCCACTCCAGGCGCAGCTCGAAGTCGGCGTAATCGCGGTCGCTGACCAGGTCGCCGCCTTCGCCGCTGCGCACCAGGGCGCGGTCGGCCACTCGCCAACCGCGCACCGGCTGGCCGCGACGACCGTAGTTGTGCCAGCCGCGCAGGCTGCGTCCGTCGAACAAGGTTTCGAAACGCTGGTCGCGCGATTCGATGCTTGCCGCGCGCGGGCGCTCGCCCGCGCCGACGGTGGCCAGGCCCAGGGCAAGAATCGATGCGGCAAGCAAGCAGCGATGCACGGGCGCCTCGAAAGAAGAGAGCAGGAGCGAGGAATCATCCTCGCCGCGTTGCGGCTGCCGGACAAGTGCGTGGCGCGCGGCAAGCATCGCGGTCGCGACGCGTCCATCGCAGTCGGCAGCGCGCAAACAGCCTCGGTCGGCGCGCATGGCGCAGCGCGCCGGCCGGCCAGCGCGGCCCGCTCGCTTGTCTGGCCGCTTGCCCGATAAACGCCGGCCGCAGCTGAACCGTTCACCGGCGAGCTGAACCCCGCATGGCGGCGGGCGTTTTCGGTCTTGAGATCGCTGCCCGGCATCCGCACCATTAGCCGCGGATGCCTGGCCATTTCGCGTTGCGACGGATAGCGACGAATCGACCGCAGGGACCTCAAGCGCCGGCGTCCACTTCCGTTTGCCTTGCCGCGGGCCGCAGTCAGCCGGCGCGGCTGCGTTTGGCTGCGCTCAGCCGCCCTGCCAGGACACCGAGGCCTGCTCCGGCGTCAGGCGCAGTTCGAAGCCGAACGAAAAGCCCGGCCCGGGTTCCAGCGGCCCGACGATGACGACCGTGCCCGCCTCGCCGTGCGCGGCCTGGTCCTGCATAGGTTGGTCTTGCGCCGCGCGGATCGCCTTGCCGACGTAGGCGGCCTCGGCCGGCGACCAATAGGTTTCGATCGCCGCCAGCAATCGCCCGATCGCCTCGCTGGTCGAGGGCGCGCGGCGCGCCATGGCGTAACGCAGGCTCACCGTGGTGCCCAGATCGGCGCAGCCGCCGTAGGCCACGCTGACCGTGTCGCCGTTGCGCGCTCGCCAGGTCGCCGTGTTCCCGTCCGCATCGAGCCGGCCGCCGCGCATGCGCGCCGCGGCTTCGCGCATGCGCTGCGTCTGCGCTTGCTGGTCGAACGTGCAGTCGTCGGCAGCGGCCGCTTGCGCCGATGCCTGGCCGATACAAAAACCCAGACCCGCGAAGATCGCCGCGATCTGCAGCAACTGCCGGCTCCTGTGGCGCAGCCGGGCGCATGTCGTCGTCATTCGTCCCCCTCGCGCCGCCGCAGCAAGCCGCAGGGCCGGCCGCCGTCGCGCGGCGATGCGCAAATTGTACGGACCGGCGCGGCCCGCGGATGCGCGTCGATCGGGCAAAGCGCCGCGTCGCCGCAGCCGACCGTCGGCCGGACACGCGGAGGCTAAGCGGCGCGCCTGCCTAGTCCGCCTCTTCCGGCGGCGGCACGATCGCGCCCGGATCCAGGGCCAGGCGGCCGGCGATCAGCACCGCCTGGGTGCGGTTGTTGGCGCCGAGCTTGCGTAGGATCGCAGTGACATGCGCCTTGACCGTGGCCTCGGACACGCCCAGCTCGTAGCCGATCTGCTTGTTGAGCAGGCCGGCGCCGAGCATCTGCAGCACCCGGAACTGCTGCGGGGTGAGGTCGCGCAATCGGTGCGCGGCATCGTGCTCCTCGGCATTGGCGGCCGGCGCGGCGATCGCCGCGGCCGGCGCCCAGCGGTCGCCGTCGAGCACGGTGGTCAAGGCTTCGCCCAGGGTCGCGGCATCGACCGATTTGGGGATGAAGCCGACCGCGCCGTGATCCAGCGCACGGCGCATCGTCGCCGGCTCTTCGCGCGCCGACACCACCACGATCGGCAGCTGCGGGTGCAACGCGCGCAAATGCACCAGCGCGCTGAAGCCCTGCGCGCCGGGCATGTTCAGGTCGAGCAGCAACAGGTCGGCGTCGGATTCGGCTTCGACCAGGGCGTACAGCGCGTCGACGTTATCGGCCTCGCGCAGGGCGGCGTCGGGCAGTACTCGTGCGACCGCGCCGCGCAGGGCTTCGCGGAACAGCGGATGGTCGTCGGCAATCAGCAGGGTCGGCATGAGGGAGGGCCTGGGCTGGGGTGCGGCGCTGCGGACGACGTGCATGGGAGGAATCTTACGTCCTGTCGGGGGCTCGTCCGCTATTGGACGATGGGTGAAGTCGGGTGAAGTGCAGGTGTGCAACCGTATGAACCCCGTCTCACAACCCCGGCCCGGCGCTTGCGTGGGGGGCTCAGTGCAGCCGAGCAGCGGCTGTGGCATCTGCTGCGGCGCAAGCAGCTGCTGGGCGTTCAGGTGTATCGACAGAAGCCCTTGCTGGGGTATGTGGCGGATTTTTACGCGCCTGCGGCGGGGCTGGTGATCGAAGTCGATGGTTCGCAGCACACGACCGCGTCGGGTTTGGCCGCCGACGCGAGGCGCACTGCGGATCTGGAGGTGCTGGGGCTACGAGTGATCCGGTTCGACAATCTGCAGGTTCTCAAGGAGACGACGGCGGTGATGGAGGAGATTTATCGGGTGATGCAACAGCGGCTGGCGGAGAGGACGGGAACCGGAAGTTGAGAGCCAAGAGCCAAGAGCAAATCCCCCCTGCCCCCCTTTTTCAAAGGGGGGAACAGCAGCAGCGACGGCAGCACGCATTGCGGCGGCTGACAGCCGACAGCCGATGCCCGATGCCCGATAGCGGATAGCGGATAGCGGATAGCGGACCCAGCAGACTACGAGCACTTAACGCCCCAACCTACCGATTCCCCCCTTTGAAAAGGGTCTTAGGAAGCAAAGCTGCCTCATAACGCAGCTATCTTCCTGAAATGAATAAGAAAAATAGGTACTACAGCCGTTCGAAAATCAGCGAGGCCCGATTTCGGGCCCTCGTGCGCTGCTGGGCCCTGGACCTGACCGCGACCAGCACCGCGCAACTGACCGGGTTGAGCGTGCGATCGGTCAACTCGATCTTCCTTGCCTTGCGTCGTGCCATCGCCACCGAATGCGAGCAGCATTCGCCGTTCACCGGCCAGGTGGAAGTCGACGAATCCTTCTTCGGACCGTGGCGCGTGCGCGGCAAACGCGGCCGCGGCGCCGGCAAGAAAACCATCGTCTTCGGCATGCTCAAACGCGGCCAGCACGTCTACACCCAGATCGTCCCCAACTGCAAAACCGCCACGCTTCAGGCCTTAATTCGTGGGCATATTCGCCTGGAGAGCGAAATCCTCTCCGACTGTCTGTCCAGCTACGACGGCCTGGTCGACCTGGGCTATGCCAAGCACTGGCGCATTCGCCACAGCGGCAATCATTTCGCCGAGGGCGACAACCACATCAACGGCATCGAGAGCTTCTGGAGCTTCGCCAAGCGGCGCCTGGCCAAATTCAACGAGGTGCCCAAGGCCACCTTCTACCTGCACCTGAAGGAGTGCGAGTTCCGCTTCAACCACCGCCACGAAGACCTCTACCGGGCGACCCTCAAGTTGCTACGATCCAACCCACTCTGAGGGGCTGTTTGCTTCCTAAGACCCTTGAAAAAGGGGGGCCAGGGGGGATTTGCTGTTGCTGTTGCTGTTGCTCTTGCGAGAGCCCTACCTCACCGCCCCAACCGCTCGCTGACCAGGTTCTCGACCACCGACGGATCGGCCAGCGTGCTGGTGTCGCCCAGCTGGTCCGGCGCGTTCTCGGCGATCTTGCGCAGGATGCGGCGCATGATCTTGCCCGAGCGCGTCTTCGGCAGGCCCGGCGCCCACTGCAGATGGTCCGGGGTGGCGATCGGGCCGATTTCCTTGCGCACCCAGGCCACCAGTTCCTTGCGCAGGTCCTCGCTGGAGGCTTCGCCGGCGATCAGGGTCACGTAGGCGTAGATGCCCTGGCCCTTGAGGTCATGCGGGAAACCGACCACCGCCGCTTCGGCGACCTTGGGGTGCGAGACCAGCGCGCTCTCGACTTCCGCGGTGCCGATGCGGTGGCCGCTGACGTTGATGACGTCGTCGACCCGGCCGGTGATCCAGTAGTAGCCGTCGGCGTCGCGGCGGCAGCCGTCGCCGGTGAAGTAGTTGCCCGGGTAGGTCTTGAAATAGGTTTCGATGAAGCGCGCATGGTCGCCGTACACGGTGCGCATCTGGCCCGGCCAGGAATCGGTCAGCACCAGGTTGCCCTCGGCCTCGCCTTCGAGCACGCCGCCGTTGGCGTCGACCAGGGCCGGCTGCACGCCGAAGAACGGCTGGGTCGCCGAGCCCGGCTTGAGGTCGGTCGCGCCGGCCAGCGGGGTGATCAGGATGCCGCCGGTCTCGGTCTGCCACCAGGTGTCGACGATCGGGCAGCGCGCATCGCCCACCACATCAAAGTACCAACGCCAGGCCTCGGGGTTGATCGGCTCGCCGACCGTGCCGAGCAGGCGCAGCGAACTGCGCGAAGTCTTCTTCACCGGCTCGTCGCCGTCGCGCATCAGCGCGCGGATCGCGGTCGGCGCGGTGTAGAAGATCGTCACCTGGTGCTTGTCGATCACGTTCCAGAACCGCGACACGTCCGGATAGTTCGGCACGCCCTCGAACACCAGCGCGGTGGCGCCGTTGGCGAGCGGGCCGTAGACGATGTAGCTGTGGCCGGTGACCCAGCCGACGTCGGCGGTGCACCAGTAGACGTCGTCCTCGCGCAGATCGAACACCGCCTCGTGGGTGAAGCTGGCGTAGGTGAGGTAGCCGCCGGTGGTGTGCAGCACGCCCTTGGGCTTGCCGGTGCTGCCTGAGGTGTAGAGGATGAACAGCGGATCTTCCGCGTTCATGCGCTCCGGCTCGCAGCTGTCGGGCTGGCCTTCCACGACCGCGTCGTACCAGCGGTCGCGCGGCATCTGCATGTCGACCGCGGCGCCGGTGTGGCGCACCACCAGCACGGTCTCGACCGAGTTGGTGCCGGGCAGCTTCAGCGCCGCGTCGACGTTGGCCTTGAGCGGAATCTTCTTGCCGCCGCGCAGGCCTTCGTCGGAAGTGATGACCAGCTTGCTGGCGCAGTCGGCGATGCGGTCGGCGATCGAGTTCGGGGCGAAGCCGCCGAACACCACCGAGTGGATCGCGCCGACCCGGGCGCAGGCCAGCATCGCCACTACCGCTTCGGGAATCATCGGCAGATAGATGGTAATGCGGTCGCCCTTGCCGACGCCGAGCTTGCGCAGGGCGTTGGCCAGGCGGCAGACCCGCGCGTGCAGTTCGCGGTAGCTGATCCGCTCGGCCGGCAGGCTCGGGTCGTCGTGCTCGAACAGCAAGGCGGTCTTGTCGCCGCGCTGCGCCAGATGCCGGTCCAGGCAATTGACGCTGGCGTTGAGTTCGCCGTCCTCGTACCACTTGATGCGGAAATCGGCGAGGTCGTAGCTGACGTTCTTGATCTTGGTCGGCGCCTTGAACCACTCCAGGCGCTGGGCGATACGTCCCCAGAAACCCTCGGGGTCGTTCACCGACTCGGCGTACAGGCGCTGATAGTCCTCGCGCCGGTAGCGCGACTTCGCGGCGAAGTCGGCATCGATCGGGTAGACGCTGGCGGGGTGGGTCATGGGGGGCTCCGAAAGGCTGGCGGTAGCGATGCAGACGAGCGTTATAGCCGACCCGGCGCGGATCGTGTCTTGCCCGGCCGGTCGGGTGGCCGCGGCGCTCGTCGCGGCTCGCGGTACGGCCCCGCGCGCGCGCGCGAGGGCCGCCAGTTTGCCGCATTCAGTACCTGCGCCGCTGCGACGACGGTTTAGACCTTGGTCGTAAATGGTTTGCTGACTGCGTCGTGTTACGACCAAAGGCGAATGGTTGCCTCGCCGGAGCCGCGCGCAGGCTGGCCGCGACCGTCTGCACGGGCGGCATTTCTCGGGAGGGAGTCACGATGTACATGGGGAGTTCTGCCCAAATCACACTACGGCGCGCGCCAGCGCGGCGGCGGCCGTTGGCCGCGGCGCTGCTGGTCGCGCTCGCGCTGCCGGGCCTGGCCTTCGCCCAGACCGCGAAGGAGAAGGAACTGGAAGCGCGCGTCGCCGAACTGGAGCGCATGGTCCAGCAGTTGGTGTCGCAGCAGCAGCAGGTCCAGACCCAGGTCACCGAGGTCAAGGCTGCCCAGGCCGCGGCGCCGGCGGCGATCGCGGCAGCGCCGGCCAAGAACCCCATCCAGTCGAGCACGATCAGTCCCTCGGCCAATCCCGGCACGCGTTTCAGCTACGGCGGTTTCATCAAGCTCGATGCCTCGATCACCCAGACCAACGACGGCGACATCGCCGACGGCTCGGTCGGACGCCTGTTCTACGTGCCCAAGGCGATTCCGGTCGGCGGCGCGGCCACCCGCGAAGGCGGCAGCGACACCGACATGGGCGCCAACTTCTCGCGCTTCTGGTTCGCCGCCGACACCGACCTGGAGAGCGGCGACAAGCTCAAGGGCTATCTGGAATTCGACCTCTACGGCGGCGGCAGCACCGCCTTCACCGGCAGCGAAGTCGCCACCAATACCTATGCGCTGACCCTGCGCCAGGCCTACGTGACCTGGAACAAGTGGCTGGCCGGCCAGGCCTGGTCGAACTTCCAGGACACCGCGGCGCTGCCGGACACGGTCGACTTCCTCGGCCCCACCGAGGGCACGGTATTCGTGCGCCAGGCGCAGTTGCGCTACACCAGCGGGCCCTGGTCGTTCTCGATCGAGAATCCGGAGACGGTCTACACCCCGTTCCGCGGCAACATGGCCCAGATCGCCGGCGACGACGGCGCGGTGCCGGACGTGACAGCGCGCTACACCGCCAAGGGCGACTGGGGCCATTTCAGCGTCGGCGCCCTGGCGCGCCAGCTCAAGTACCAGACCGGCCGCGCCAACGACACCAACAGCGGCTACGGCGTCAGCGTGTCGGGCAAGTGGAACGTCGGCGCCAACGACGATCTGCGCTACATGGTCACCGCCGGCAGCGGCATCGGCCGCTACGTCGGCCTGGCGCTGAGCAACGACGCGGTGCTCGACGCCAGCGGCGATCTGGAGAACATCGACCTGATCTCCGGCTTCGTCGGCTGGCGCCACGTGTTCAGCCCGAAGCTGCGCGGCAACCTGTTCTACTCGCGCGCCGAGTACGACAACGACACCGCCCTGACCGGGCGCGGCATCACCAAGTCGGCGCAGTCCGCGCACATCAACCTGATCTACACGCCGATTCCCAAGCTCGACCTGGGCGCCGAGTACATCTGGGGCCAGCGCGAGATCGAAACCGGCGACCGCGGCGAGATCAACCGTCTGCAGACCCACGTCAAGTACAGCTTCTGACGATCGCGCGGTCGCGGCCGGTCCGGCCGCGACCGTTCGACGACGCGTCCGTTACGACCCCGGCGGGCCCTAGCCCGCTCCAATCCACTGTTCGGGGGAACAGCTCATGTCCAGCACCACCGCCAGCCTTACGTCCCATGCGGCGCCGTTGACCAAGGACCACCGCAAGGTCATCTTCGCCTCCAGCCTCGGCACCGTGTTCGAGTGGTACGACTTCTACCTGTACGGCTCGCTCGCCGTGATCATCGGCAAGCAGTTCTTCGGCGGCCTCAACGACACCAGCCAGTTCATCTTCGCCCTGCTGGCCTTCGCCGCCGGCTTCGCGGTGCGGCCGTTCGGCGCGCTGGTGTTCGGCCGCCTCGGCGACATGATCGGACGCAAATACACCTTCCTGGTCACCATCGTGATCATGGGCCTGGCGACCTTCGTGGTCGGCATCCTGCCCAGCTACGCCACCCTGGGCATCGCCGCGCCGATCATCCTGATCACCCTGCGCCTGCTGCAGGGCCTGGCGCTGGGCGGCGAGTACGGCGGCGCGGCGACCTACGTCGCCGAGCATGCGCCCAACGGCAAGCGCGGCCTGTACACCAGCTTCATCCAGACCACCGCGACCCTGGGCCTGTTCCTGTCGCTGCTGGTGATCTGGGGCTGCCGCAACTACCTGGGCAAGGAAAGCTTCGAAGCCTGGGGCTGGCGCATCCCGTTCCTGTTCTCGGTGCTGCTGCTCGGCGTGTCGGTGTGGATCCGCATGCAGTTGGCCGAATCGCCGTTGTTCCAGCAGATGAAGGCCGAGGGCAAGACCTCCAAGGCGCCGATCACCGAAAGCTTCTTCTCCAAGAACGGCAAGATCGCCCTGCTGGCCCTGCTCGGCGCCACCGCCGGCCAGGCGGTGGTGTGGTACGGCGGACAGTTCTATTCGCTGTTCTTCCTGACCAAGACGCTGGGCATGGATCCGAACAAGGCCGACATCTACATCGCCGTCGCCCTGGCCCTGGCCACCGGCGGATTCATCTTCTTCGGCTGGCTGTCGGACAAGATCGGGCGCAAGAAGATCGTGCTGGCCGGCTGCCTGATCGCGGTGTTTACCTACTTCCCGGTGTTCAAGGCGCTGACCCATAACGTCAATCCGGCCCTGGAAGCCGCAGTGACCGCGTCGCCGGTCGTCGTCACCGCCGATCCGGACCGCTGCGCGTTCCAGTTCGACCCGGTCGGCAAGGCGACCTTCAAGCAGTCCTGCGACATCATCAAGTCGGCGCTGGCCAAGAAGGGCATTCCGTACCAGAACGCGCCCGGCGCGGCCGGCAGCGTGGCCACGGTCAGCATCGGCGGCACCGCCCTGAGCAGCTTCGAAGGCGAGTCGCTGAGCAAGGACGAGTTCAAGGCCCAGTCCGACGCGTTCGGCAAGCAGCTCGGCGATGCGCTCAAGGCCGCCGGCTACCCGGCTTCGGCCGACCCGGCGCAGATCAACACGCCGATGGTGATCGTGCTGCTGACCTTCCTGGTGCTGCTGGTGACCATGGTCTACGGCCCGATCGCGGCCTGGCTGGTCGAACTGTTCCCGACCCGGATCCGCTACACCTCGATGTCGCTGCCCTACCACATCGGCAACGGCTGGTTCGGCGGCTTCCTGCCGTTCACCGCCTTCGCCATCGTCGCCGCCACCGGCAACATCTACAGCGGCCTGTGGTACCCGATCGTGGTCGCGGCGATGACCGTGGTGATCGGCGCGCTGTTCCTGCCGGAAACCAAGGATCGCGATATCACGCTCTGAGCCCGCTGCGCGGGTGCCGCAAAGCGAAACGCCGGCCTTGGGGCCGGCGTTTCGCTTTTGCGGCGGGAATGGGGAATGGGGAATAGGGAATGGTCAAAGCAAGGGCCCTTGCCTTCCGCTTTTACGATTCCCTATTCCCCATTCCCGATTCCCGCGCTAGGGATGAACAAACTTCGGCATCTCCCATTCGTAACGGATCGCCAGCAGGCGTGCGGCGAATCCGCCGCCGAGGCAGATCAGCACGGTCGCGTTCTCGGCCACGCCCAGCCGCAACAGCAGCAGATAGGCCACGCCGGTCAGCAGCGCGATCACCGCATACAGCTCGCGCTGGAACACCAACGGAATCTCGTTGCACAGCACGTCGCGCAACACCCCGCCGAAGGCGCCGGTGAGCATGCCGGCGATCACCACGATCGCCGGCGCGTGGCCGGCCTCGCGCGCGATCGCGCAGCCGATCAGGGTGAAGGCGATCAGGCCCAGCGCGTCCAGCCACAGGAAGGCGCGGCGCAGGCGCTGCAGGCGCTTGGCCAGGAAGGTCGCGGCCAGGGCCGCGCCGACGGTGTAGGCCAGATACTCGGGATGGCGCACCCAGCCCAGCGGATAGTGGCCGAGCACGATGTCGCGCAGCGAGCCGCCGCCGAGCGCGGTCACGCAGGCGATGATGACCACGCCGAACAGGTCCATGCGCCGCTTGCCCGCGGCGAGCGCGCCGGTCA
The DNA here is from genome assembly GCF_019733395.1 of Lysobacter sp. BMK333-48F3. NCBI lineage: Bacteria > Pseudomonadati > Pseudomonadota > Gammaproteobacteria > Lysobacterales > Lysobacteraceae > Lysobacter > Lysobacter sp. BMK333-48F3. The sequence goes on from NZ_JAIHOO010000001.1 coordinate 1,390,136, forward strand.
TGGCTTCGGCGCTGATGGCGATGAGGTAGATCAGGGACAACAACACGGGCGGTTCTCCGGCATAGGACAGGGGAACCGCGGCCGGGAAGCGAAGCGCCGGAGTCCGCGGCCGCCGCGGCGCGGATCGTCGTCGCGCGGGGGCGTGGCGACGGCGTGCGGCGGGCGACGCGCGCGACGGCGGCGCGGACTCGCGTCGCGCGCACGCCTGGGCTGTCTTCGCGACCGAAGCCGCGGTGCCGCTCCCGCTGTCCTTTTACCTGAGAGTTTGCGCGGGCCGCTGCGCGGCCGCTTGCCCCTTCGGTGGGCCGCTGCGCGGCCTCTCTCCAGATCGGCGATGTCGTGGCAGTGTTCCGGCCGGAGGCCGAGCCTGAGCGATTATGGGAGCCTGCGCCTTCGGCGGGCGCGGCCGCAGGGCCGGCGCCACTCTTCTGCAACGGCCGGCATGGTAACACCCCGGCGCGCGAAGCACGGCCGCCTTCGGCGCGTGGCGACGCGACCGGCCGCCTAACGGTCGCGGCTTGTGACCGAAGGAAATCCCTGTGGGACGCCGCTCCCCCCATGGCACGCGGGGATTCATGCGCCTGTAGGAGCGGCGTAAGCCGCGACCGCGATCTCGCAGCGACGACGCGACCGGCCACCCCGCGTCGCGGCTCACGCCGCTCCTACATGAGCCGGTGCGCTTCAGGCGTCGCGCTCGGCCGACAGCGCTTCGACCATCGCCTGCTCCAGCGAACGCTGCGGGTCGGCGCGGATCGCGGCCAGCTCCGACGCCGGCCAGTCGCGGCGCAGGCGGCCGTCGACCAGCAACAGGGCGCGATCGATGAAGCGCTCGGCGACGTCGATCGAATGGGTGGCCAGCAACACCGTGGTGCCGCGCTCGTGGGCGAGCTGTTGCAGATGGCGCTTGAGCGCATAGGCGCTGAGCGGGTCCAGGCCGTTGAGCGGCTCGTCCAGCACCAGCAGCGGCGGCTCGCCGAGCAGGCCGAGCGCGATCGCCAACTTCTGCCGGGTGCCCAGCGAGTACTGGCCGACCCGCCGGTCCAGCATTGGCCCCAGGTTGAGCAACTCGGCCAGGGCCAGGGTCGACGCCGGCACCTCGCCCAGGCCGCGCGTGCCGGCGAACAGGCGCAGGCACTCGCGCCCGCTCAGCAGCGGCGGCAGCCGCGCCGGATCGACCGCGAAACCGAGCAGGCCGCGCGCCGCGACCGGCGCGCGCACCAGGTCGTGGCCGCCGATCCGCACCCGCCCCGCGCTCGGCCGCTGCAGGCCGGCCAGGCAGTGCAGCAGGGTGGTCTTGCCGGAACCGTTCGGCCCGATCAGGGCGGCGAATTCGCCGCGGCGCAGGACCAGGTCGATGCCGTGCAGCACCGCGTGTTCGTCGTAGCGATGCTGCAGTCCGTCCAGTTGCAGCATCGCCTCGTCCGCCGTCGCCGCAGCCGGATCGCGCATCGACGCATCGCCAAGCGTGGAAGGCGGCCGGCTCACGGGACCGCCTGCGCGCCGCGCCGGCGCCAGGCCGGCAGCAAGGGCAGCGCCGTCAGCGCCAGCAAGCCCCACAACAGAGGCAGCGCGCGCCAGTTCAACGAGAGCAGCAGCGCGCCGCCGCCGGCGCAGGCCGCCGCGCAGGCGTAGGCGAAGGCCGGATAGCGCCAGGCGGCGCGCGCCAGCGCATCGGCCGGCCGCGGCGTGGCCGCGAGCAACTCATCGGCCGCGCGCGCCGCGACCGCGCAGGCCTGCGCCACCAGGCTGAACCAGGCCAAGGCCACCGCGATCGCCAGCACGCCGGCGCCGGTCGCCAGACCGGTGCCGCCCGGCATCGCCAGCAGCACCGCGCCGATCATCCAGGCCCGGCCGCCGCGGCGCCAACGCAGCAGAGCTTCGCGCCGCTGCCAGTCGCTGACATGCGGCAGGCGCGCGTCGTCGAGCCAGGCCAGACCGAACAGCGGTTGGCGCGCGCCTTCGCGCAGGCGCCGCGTCGGATGGCGGCGATGGCGCAAACTCGACAGCAGGCCCAGCACGACCCCGGCGGCGACGCTGCCGGCGACGATCAGGCTGGCGCTGCGCCGGACCGCCGCCTCGCCGCCGCAGCCGCGCAGGGCCAGCGCGGCCAGCAAGGCCGCGGCGGCCGCACCGAGTGCGGCCAGTACGATCAGGGTCCAGGTGCCGCGGCGCGGGTCGATCGGCGCCGCCGCCCACCAGCCCAGGCGCAGATGCTCGTCCAGCGCGACCAGCCGGCCGCGCGCGGCGGCATGCCCCAGCGCCAGCGCGATCAGCGCGAACGGCAGAGGCTGTTGTGCGATCAGCCGCGGTACCGCCGCCGCCAGGGCGGCGCCTTGTTCGCCGGACAGGCGCAACAGCCAGGGCGTCGCCAACGCCAGCGCCGCGGCGCGCGCCGCGCGACCGTGCCACCAGACGTCGCCACGCACGGCGTTGAGACGGGCTTCGGCGAACCAGGGGTGCAGCCAGGCGGGCATCGGCGCGGTTTCCGTTCGCGGTCGGCAACACGCGGCCGCAGTTGCAGACTCTAACCGCGCCGGCGCTTCAGCGCTCTCCGGCCTGGCAGCGGCGCAGCAACGCCGGCTCCAGGCCGATCGCATCGGTCCAACGCTCCAGCCCGGCCCAGGCGCGCTCCAGCGCGGCGATCGTGGCCGCCTCGTCGCGGAAATCGCCGCGCACCACCTGGGCGAACAGTTCCGCGGTGCCGTCCGGCCCGCCCAGGTCGATGGCCTCGTCGAACAGGCTGCCCGCGGACACGTAGACATGGCGCTCGGCCAGCCCGATCAGGCAGGCCAGGTGCTCGGCGAAACGGCCGGCGAGCAGGGCCAGCGGCGGGCGGCCATGGCGGTTGCGCAGCTTGCCGATCAGCTCGTACAGCTCGCCGACCACCAGTTCGGCCATGGCCTGGTCGACCGCGGCGTCGTCGGGGTGGGCGGCGAGCGAACGCAGGCTCTCGACCAGGGCACCATGGTCGGGCGCGATCCACAGCGCCCGCGCATGCACGAACTGGCCGTGGCTGATCGGCCAGGACTCGTCGACCTCGCGCGCATAGGCCTCGATCGCGCTGCGCGACATCAGGTTGACCTCGGCCTTGCCGCGGCCGTGCACCCATTCCAGCGATTCGTCGTAGTCCTCGCCGTGGGCCTCGTCGTCGAGCACCGCCCACAGTTCGATGTCGGAGTACGGGCCGTCGCCGTCGCGCGCGGTCGATCCGTACAGCGCGACCGCGAGCAGGCGTTCGCCATGGCGACGGCGCAGGGCGGCGACGATCTCGTCGATCAGGTCGCGGCGTTGTTCGGGAGTGACCGATTGGGGGCCGGCGAACAGGGTCTCGAGTTCGCCGCAAGGCAATAGGTAATTCGTCATCGCGCCTAGATAGCACCGCGAGCGCGCGCGTGGCAATGACGCAATCCGCGCACTGCGATGCACGGCGGAGTATCGATGGACGAAACGCGGCGCGCGGTTACTGCGGCGGCGCGGCGAGTTCGCGCGCGTCCAGGCTGCCGTCGCGGTTGCGGTCCTGCTTGGCGAAGCGTTCGGCCAGGGTGCGCCGGTGCTGTTCGCGGCTCAGCGGCTGGCCGCCGCCGTGCGCGCGCGCCGGCTGTTCGGCGGCGTCGAGCTGGCCGTCGCGGTTGGCGTCCATCGCGTCGAAGGCGTAACTGAGCCAGTCCTGATACTCGAGCAGCGAGATCTTGCCGTCGCCGTCGCCGTCCATGCGCGACAGATAGTCGCCGGTCGAGGCGACCTGGGCCGAGGCCAGGGCGGGAAGGCAGAGCGCGATTGCGAACAGTCGCCGGAACATGCGCCTACGCGTAGCGGGGGAGATGGCGCGAAGCCTGCCGGCTGGACGGCGCCCAGGCAAGCCCCGGCCGGTCGCGGGCGGGCGAACCCCGACGCGGCCGGCCCCCTCGCCGGCCGCGTCGGGACGATCCATCGAGCCGTTATTCCGGCACGCAGCAGAAGATGTAACCGCCGCCGTAGTCGCAGCCCGGCCACGGATTGCAGCCTTCGGCCAGGCGGTTGTCGGCCTGGGCGAAGCTGAAGCCGGTCGACAGGGCGAACAACGCCATCAGGGCGACGGACTTGGCGCGGCGGGTCTTGAACAATTTCATGCTCTCTCCTTGGTCGGTACGTGTGGGATCGAAACCTAGGGAAACGAATGCGGCGACGGCGCGCGCCGGTCTCAGCCGTCGTCGACGCAGCAGCCGTGCCGGTCGCCGCCGAACAGGCAGCCCGCGCGCGCCGCGCAGCCTTCCGCATAGGGGCTATCGGCCTGGGCCGCGCCGAAACCGACCGAGGCGGCGAACAGCGCCGCCAACAACACCTTCTTCAACCGCGAGCTACCGACAGCCTTCATGCGTGCGTTCTCCTGTGCGCAGTGGGCGCGCAGCCGCCGGTCCGTGGCGTGCCGCGCGTTGGCGAGTGGCGTCCTTCCCTGTTCGACGACGGCGTCGCGCCGGCGCACGGAGCGTCGGCACGGCGGCTGGGATTCGAAACGCTGGCGCTGCGCCGGACGCGCAAAGGCCGGCGCGGACCGCTCCGAAGCGGAACGGGCGGCACTTCCCCTGTGCGGCGGACGGCGTTGCCGTCGCGACGAATCCATTCGCGGCGACGCTACACCGCGCCGCGCCGGCGAAACCGGCTCGCCGTCGCGGTATGCCGAACTCGCGCTGCGCATCGCGCGTGCGCCGCCGCACTGACGCAGGGCAAAAAAAAACCCGCGCATCGCTGCGCGGGTTGGTGGCGTCCGCCGGTTGCGCCTGAGCGGGCGCGGTCAGCTGCGAGCCGGCGCCAGCGCGTAACCCTTCATGCGCTCGGAGAACGCCTGCAGCGCATGGATGCCGCTGGCCTCGGCCTCCACGCACCAGGCGTGCAGCTTGGCCAGGGTCGCCTGGGCGTCGTGCGAACGATCGTCGAGCACCTGCGCCAGGCGCTGGCGGAAGTCGGCCAGGGTCGCCATGCGCGGGCGCTCGGCGACCCAGTTCTGCAGGCGCGTGCGGGCGCCGTCGTCGAGCCAGCGGCCGCCGTCGGCCAGGCCCTTGCGCAGGCGCCGCGGCAGCGCGCGCATGCGGTCGCCGGCGTGGCCGGCTTCTTCGCGCAGCGCCGGCAAGGTGACGTTGCGGTAGTAGTCGGTCATGGCCTGGAAGCGGATCGCCAACAGCGCCTTGAGGGTCTCGCCGTCGGGCATGGCGATGTTCGGGCGCACGTCCAGGGTCGGCGCCACCCGCAGCACCTTGGCCAGGCGCAGCGCCTGCAGGCCGCGGATCGCGGTCCAGCCGATGTCGAACTCCCACTTGCGCAGGGCGAACTTGGCCGAACTCGGGAAGGCGTGGTGGTTGTTGTGCAGTTCTTCGCCGCCGATCCAGAAACCCCACGGGGTCAGGTTGGTCGCGGTGTCGGTGGTCTCGAAGTTGCGATAGCCCCACCAGTGGCCGAGGCCGTTGACCACGCCCGCGGCCCAGAACGGGATCCACAGCATCTGCAGCGCCCAGATCGCCACGCCGGCGAAGCCGAACAGGACGAAGCTGATCAGCAGCAGCAGCACCGGGCCCATCGTGGCGTGCGGGGTGTAGAGCTTGCGTTCGATCCAGTCGTCCGGGCAGCCCTTGCCGTACTTCTCGATGTCCTCGCGCTCGCCGCGCGCTTCGCGGTAGAGCTCGACGCCGCGCCACATCACCGTGTCGATGCCCTTGAACTGCGGGCTGTGCGGGTCTTCCTCGGTCTCGCACTTGGCGTGGTGCTTGCGATGGATCGCCGCCCACTCCTTGGTGATCATCGAGGTCGTCAGCCAGGTCCAGAAGCGGAACAGGTGGGCGAGCGCGGGATGGAAATCGACCGAGCGGTGCGCCATCGAACGGTGCAGGTACAGCGTCACCGACATGATGGTGAGCTGGGTCACCACTAGGAAATACGCGACGAGTTCCCAGATGCCGGCCTGGGCCAGGCCGCCGGCAAGGAAGTCGATCAGGGAAGCGGGCATACGGACTCCGGAAAACCACAAACGAAACCGGCCGAAACAGGCCGGTCCTGCGCCGGATGATGCCACCCGGGACCGACCGTTCGCGCCGGTACGGCTCGGCACTGTGATGGGGTCGTTCATTCCAACGCGCAAGCGCGGCCGCAGCGGCAAAACCGCTCAGATTCAGCTGCCGCGCTCAGCTATCGCGCTCAGCTGCCGCGTTCAGGTTTGTGTTCGCCGGCGCCGAACCATCCGCGCGGCGACGGCCGCCGTATTCAGTCGGCGCTGTCCGGGTCGATGCCGCCGCGCGAGCGCGCCAGTTCGCTGCGGGCGAAGGCGCGCAACGCGAGCCGGTCGGGCTTGGCGAACGGCGAACCCTTGCCGCAGTGATCCAGCAACAGGTTCAGGTCCTGCGCCTCGCCCAGGCGCTCGGTCCGATGGCGGTCGAACGCGGGCGCGTCCTCGCCCAACCCCGACGCCTGCAATGCGCGCTGCTGCTGCGACAGCCGGCGCGCGCGCCGGCGCCATTCGTGCCAGTCCTCGTCGCCGCCGCGGCGGGCGCGTTGGCGGGCGCGCTCGACCCGGTGCAGGCTCAACGCCACCGACTCGCGCCATTGTTCGCGCGCCAGCGTCTCCCACGGCAGCGCGCGCAGCGCAGCGCGCAGCACCCGCAGCAGGCTGCGGCGGGCGGCGAGGTCCGGGTCTTCGGCGCGGACCCTGCGCGCGGCCGCCGCCCGCGCCGAGGCCGCGCGCCGTTGGGCGCGCCGCAACAGGGCGCGGTGGGCGTCGTCGCCCGGCGCGCGCAGCAGGCGTTCGAGGGTTTCCACCAGGGCCTGCGCATCGCGCAAGGCCGACAGGTCGCGGTTGGCGTCACGCAGGCCGCGATCGATCCAGGCCGCGCCCGGCCCCAACGCGGCGCCGCCCAGGGCCAGGGTCGCGCGCACCCGGCGCAGGCCCTTGCGGGCCAGATGCACGCCGCGGTGCAGGCGGTTGCCGCGCCAGCCCAGGGCGTCGATGGCCGCCTCGAGCTCGCGCGAGGCGAAGGCGCGCAGGCGTCGGCCCGGCGGACGCCCGGCTTCGGCGTCGGTTGATCCGTCGGCAGCTGGCTCGTCGGTGGCGTTGGCTGGCGCTGTTTTTTTCGACATGCCGCTTCCTTCCGCTAGCGCGGCCGCATCGGCAACGACGCAAGGCCCACGCCGATAGTACGCTTGCGCCATGCCCGAATTGCCCGAAGTCGAAACCACCCGGCGCGGCCTGGCCCCGCACCTGGAGGGCCGCCACGTCGTCACCGCGATCCTGCGCCGGCCGAACCTGCGCTGGCCGATTCCGGCCGACATCGAAACCACCCTGCCCGGCCAACGCATCGACGCGGTGCGCCGACGCGCCAAGTACCTGCTGCTGGATACCCAGGCCGGCAGCGCGCTGCTGCACCTGGGCATGTCCGGCAGCCTGCGGGTATTGCCCGCGGACACGCCGGTGCGCGACCACGACCACGTCGACCTGCTGCTCGACGACGACCGCGTGCTGCGCTTCAACGACCCGCGCCGGTTCGGCTGCCTGCTGTGGCAGGCGCCGGGCCACACCCACGAACTGCTGCAGGGCCTGGGCCCGGAACCGCTGTCGGACGACTTCGACGGCGACTACCTGTTCGAGCTCAGCCGCGGCCGCCGCGCCCCGGTCAAGACCTTCCTGATGGACCAGCGGGTGGTGGTCGGGGTCGGCAACATCTACGCCGCCGAAGCCTTGTTCGCCGCCGGAGTGTCGCCGCTGCGCGCCGCCGGCAAGGTCTCGCGCGAGCGCTACGGCGAGCTGGCCGGCGCGATCAAGACCATCCTCAGCTACGCCATCCAGCGCGGCGGCACCACCTTGCGCGATTTCATCAGCCCCGACGGCGCGCCCGGCTATTTCGAACAGGAACTGGCCGCCTACGGCCGCGGCGGCGAGCCCTGTCCGCGCTGCGGACGGCCGCTCAAGCAGGCCGCGATCGGCCAGCGCACCACGGTCTGGTGCGGGCATTGCCAGCGGTGAAGCCGGGATTGGGGATTGGGGATTGGCAGAATCGCCCATGACGTGGGAACGGGGCAAAAGCGGCCATATCGAGGGTCGATCCCGCAGGGTGCGGGCGGTCGCTACCAAGTAAAACTGAACGCGCTATAGTCTTGCCCCAGTCGAGGGGCGATATGGCCGATAGCGCAGACATCACCATCCTGCTGGATGCGGCCCGCGAGGGCGACCGCAGTGCGCTCGACCGCGTGCTCGCGACCCTTTATCAAGAACTGCACACCATGGCCCGGCGCCAGCTCGCCGGCCAGCACGGCCAGACCCTGGACGCCACCGCGCTGGTGCACGAGGCCTACCTGAAACTGGTCGGCCGGCGCGAGGCCCAGTTCGACGATCGCGCCCACTTCTTCGCCTACGCCGCCTCGGCGATGCGCAGCGTGGTGGTCGACTACGCCCGCCAGCGCCTGGCGCAGAAGCGCGGCGGCGACCTGCACCGGGTCACCGAGCTGCCCGACGACGTCGAAGGCGGCCTGCGCCTGGACGAGGACACCCTGGGCCTGGACACCGCCCTGACCAAGCTCGCCGCGGTCGATCAGCGCCTGGCCCAGGTGGTCGAGCTGCGCTACTTCGCCGGCCTGTCCGAGCTGGAGATCGCCGCTCTGCTGCAGCGTTCCGAGCGCAGCATCCGCCGCGACTGGCAGAAGGCGCGCCTGTTCCTGCTGGCCTCGCTGCAGGACGAGCCCAACCGCTGAACGGATGCCGGCGCCCGGCCCTGGTGCCGCGCGGTGCGCTCGCCCAGTATGGGTAACGCCATGAGCTTCTACGCCGTAGACCGCCGCAGGACCGCCGGCTGACCGCCGCATGGATGCCGAACGCTGGCAGCGCCTGTCCCCGTTGCTCGACGCCCTGCTCGAGCTGGAGCCGGCCGCGCGCGCGGAACGGCTGGCGGAATTGCGCGCCGACGACGCCGGCCTCGCCGCCGAACTGAGCGAGCTGATCGCGCTCGAAGACGATCACCAGGACTTCCTGTCCGAACCCCTGGTGCCGACCCAGCACACCGGCGCCATGCGCCCGGGCACCGAGGTCGGCAGCTACCGCCTGGAAAGCCTGCTCGGCGAAGGCGGCATGGGCCAGGTCTGGCTGGCCTCGCGCGCCGACGGCCTGTACCAGCGCCGGGTCGCGCTGAAGCTGTTGCGTCCGGGCCTGGCCGACACCAACCTGCGCAGCCGCTTCACCCGCGAGCGGCAGATCCTCGCCCGCCTCGCCCATCCGCACATCGCCCGCCTGCTCGACGCCGGCGTGACCCGCGACGGCCTGCCCTACCTGGCGCTGGAATACGTCGAAGGCGAACCGATCACCGATTACTGCCGCAACCAGCGCACCCCGCTCGACAAGCGCCTGCGCATGTTCCAGCAGATCTGCGACGCGGTCAGCCACGCCCACGCCAACCTGATCGTCCACCGCGACCTCAAGCCCTCCAACATCCTGGTGACGCCGGCCGGCGACGTGCGCCTGCTCGACTTCGGCATCGCCAAGCTGATCGACAGCAGCGACGTGCCGCTGCCGGAGCAGACCCGCACCGGCGCGCGCGCTTTCACCCTGCATTACGCCGCGCCCGAACAGGTGCGCGGCGAGCCGGTCACCACCATGACCGACGTGTATTCGTTGGGCGTGGTGCTGTACGAGCTGCTGACCGACGCCAAGCCTTACCGGCTCAAGCGCCAGACCGCGGCCGAATGGGAAGAGGCGATCCTCGCCGCCGACCCGCTGCGCCCCTCGCAGGCGGTGATGCGCCACGTCGACACCACCGACGTCGACCCCGGCGCGCTGCGCCGGCTCGGCCGCCAGCTCGCCGGCGATCTGGACAACATCGTCCTCAAGACCCTGTCCAAGCGTCCCGAGCAGCGTTATCCCTCGGTCGAGGCGCTGTCGCTGGACCTGCAGCGCTTCGAATCCGGCCGGCCGGTGCTGGCGCGCGCGCAGAGCCTGCGCTACCGCTTCAACAAGTACGTCGCCCGCCACCGCTGGGCGCTGGCCACCGCATCCCTGGTCACCGTGGTGCTGGCCGCCGCGCTCGGCATCGTCGCCTGGCAGGCGCGCCAGGCGCTGGGCGAAGCCAGCCGCGCGCAAGCGATGCAGGACTTCATGGTCGGCCTGTTCGAAAGCGCGCGCGGCACTCCGGAAGGCGAGGCGCTGGACCTGCGCGGCCTGCTCGACGCCTCGGTCGCGCGCGGCACCCGCGAACTGGCGCGCCAACCGCGCGCGCGCGCCGAACTGTTCGGAGTGGTCGCGCGCATGCGCACCGGCCTGGGCGACTACAACGAAGCGCGCGCCCTGCTCGACCGCCAGGCCGCGATCATCGGCAGCACCGACGATATTCCCGAAAGCCTGCGCATCGAGTCGCTGACCCAGCGCGGCAAGGTGCTGCGCCTGCTCGGCCTGCCGCGCGACTGCGCCGCGCTGATGCAGCCGGCCCTGGATCAGGCCCGCGGCGAGCAATCACAGCTGCCGTCGCAGGTCAGCGAGTTCTATTCCGAACTGGGCCGCTGCCGCCGCGCCAACGGCGAACGCCAGGGCGCGCGCCAGTTGTTCGAGCGCTCGCTGGCGCTGCGCCGCGAGCAGCTGGAGAACAACGAAATCGCCGAAGTCGAGAACCTGATCGACCTGGCCGGGCTGCAGGCCGACGCGCAGCGCAGCCGCGACGCCCTGTCCGGTTTCGAAACGGCGCGCCGCCGGCTGCAGCAGGCGGTCGGCGACCGCCACCCGCTGCAGGTCGAGATCGGCCGCAACCTGGCCATGCTGCGCAGCGAACTGGGCCAGTTGGACGCCGCCGAACGCGACGCGCGCGAAGCGCTGGAGATCGCCCTGGACGTCAACGGCGCCCAGCACCCCTCGACCCTGGACGTGCGCCGCCAACTCGCCGCCCTGCACCTCGCCCAGGGCCGCTATGTGCTGGCCCAGGCGGAACTGGAACAGATCCGCAACCTGCTGGTCGTGCGCCTGGGCCCGGATCACCTGGATCTGGCCGAAGTGCATCGCCAGCTCGCCCGGGTGGCCTGGGAGCGCGGCGACGAGGGACGCGCGCTGAGCGAACTCGAACGCGCCGCCAGCATCGCCCGCAAGCACGGCGACCGCAGCCGTCTGGCGACGATCCTGTTCGACCACGCCCAGGTGCTGTACGACAGCGGCCGCCCGGTCGAAGCGCGCGCGCTGCTGCAGCAAGTGCGCAACCTGCGCGTGGTGCTGTTCGGCGAAACCCACGGCCAGGTCGGCGACAGCGACCGCCTGCTCGGCGAAGTCGAACTGGCCCTGGGCGAAGGCGAAGCCGGCCGCGCGCGCCTGCAGCGCGCGGTCGACCTGATCCGCCGCCACTACGGCGAACGCGACCCGCACACCCGCCGCGCCGAAATCGAACTCGCCCATGCCCAGGCCGACGCCGGCGACGCCGCCGCCCTGACCCACCTGGATGCGCTGGCCGAACTGCCGACCACCGACGAAGCCCTGCGCGAACTGGGCTGGCGTGCGCAGGCCTACGCGGCGCAGGTGCGCTGCCGCGGCGCGCAACGCAGCGAAGCGCTGGCGAAGTTGGACGGTTTGCTCCGTGCGATCGGGGATGCGCGGGCGGACGGCAGTGCGGTGCGGCGAACGGTGCAGTCGATTCGCGCGGCCTGTTCGGGTTGAATCGGCGAGGCTAGCGAAGCGCCATCAGGCGGCGATCCAACGCGCGCAGATAGTCGTGCCCATAGGCCTGGTTTTCTAGGCCCTCGTACAAAGAGATCGGCAGGTCTTGTTCGATCTGCGCGCAACACGAGCCCGCCGCCAAGGCGATGGTGGCCACCGTATCGACGTCGCCGGTATAGGCGATGCAGGCGCGCAGCAACCCGCTCATCGTGTCCTGGGCAATCAACGCCGCCACCGCCGCATGCACGCTGTCCATGCCTTCGGCGCCCACCTTGCCTTTACGCGGTTCTTGCCACGGGCCGGGCACGTGCTCGGACAGGAATCGCCCAAGGTCTTGCTTCGCTCCCAAAGCGTGAACGAAGTAATGCACGCTCAAAGCGGCGGCCACCGCGGAACCGATCCCGCCCGGGGTGTCGTGGGTCACCCGAGCCTGCACGGCGGCTCGTTCGACCACCTCCTCAAGCGAGCGCAGTACGCCGATCGGCGGCGCGCGCATCGCGGCTCCGCTCTTGGCGCTGTCCGGCCGGATCCGCGCCAGGAAGTCGGCGCCGTCGCGCACCTCGCATAGAAAGGCATGAAAGCCGCTGGCGTAGCCTTCGCGCGGATCTCGCTTGAATGCGTCGACGAATCGCGCGGCCAAGGCCTGCGGCGTCCACGGATCGCCTTCGACCAGGGCCTCGGCGATCGCAAGGCTCATCTGGGTATCGTCGGTGTAACAACCCGGTTCGATCGCATGGCGCGGATGCCGGATGTACGCGACACCGCTGTTTTGCTCGCGCACGATGCGATTGGCGGCGTATTCGAAACCTGCGCCGTAAGCGTCGCCGATGGCCAGTTCTATCAACATGCAATCTCTTCCTTGACCGATCGCGATCGCGCGCGATGGGCTACTTTTCTTTGCGCCAATTGATCGAAGCCCGGTTCTCCAAGGTGCTCGACTCGATCTCGATGTCGAAGCCCTTGCGCAGCAGGTACTTCAGGGTCAGCACCTGGCCGGTGCCGAGCAACGACACGCCGTAGCCGACGTACAGGCGCGGCGACAGGTATTTGCCGACGCCGAGCACCGAACCGCCGAGGGCGCGGCTTTCCATCACTCCGGCGTCGTCGAGGCCAATCTTGGCGCCGAGCTGCGAGGCCAGCAGGCCGCCGCCGGCCGACAGCGCGGCGCTGGCGGCGTTGAGCTGCTTGCTCTCGTCGCCGGTGACCGAAGACAGCGGGCGGCCGAGGGCGAGGTAGGCCAGGGCTTCGGACTGCGAACTGGCCGGGTCGGACCAGACGTTGACCTGCGGCGAGCTGACCCGGCCGCTGATGTCGACGCCGGCGGTGACCGCGCCGACTTCGCGCTCGGCGCGGATGTCGAGGATCGGGTCGGACACCGGGCCGTTGTTCCAGATCAGGTTGCCACGGCTGATCTGCAGCTTCTGGCCGTAGGCGGTGTAGCGGCCTTCGACGTTGAGCGCGCCGCTGGCGGTCATCTCGCGGCCGGGGCGCGAACGCACCCGCATCTGCCCGCCGAGCTTGCCTTCCAGGCCGAAGCCGTTGAGCTTGACGTCGTCACCGACCGCCAGGGTCAGGTCGAGGTCGAGCGGCGAGCTGCCGGTGTCTTCCGGATCGACCGGATCGAGCACGACCACGTCCTCGGACACCGACACGCCCTGGTCCAGGCGCTCCAGGTCGATCCGCGCCGACGGGATGGTGACCTTGCCGGTGACGCTGAGCGGCTGCTTGGCCGCGTAGCGCACGGTCAGCTCGGGATTGGCCACCGCGCGCAGGTCGCGGGTGTCGGAGGCGAGCACGTTGGTGCCGCGCAGATTGAGCACCAGCGGCGTGTCCTCGCCCTGCCAGCCCAGGGTGCCGTCGACGTTGAGCGTGCCCTCGCCGGAACGCACGCTGCCGGCGATGCGCGCGCTGCCGTCCGGCTGCGCGTCCAGACGCACGTCGCCGTCCTGCAGCACGATCGCCAGCGACGGCACTTCGGTGCTGAACTGCGACAGCCGCGCCTGGCCGCCGAGCAAAGGTTGCGAGCGGGTGCCGGCCAGGCTGATCCGGCCTTCCAGCTTGCCCTTGGGCTCGACGATGTCGGGCGAGAACAGCTCGATCCAGGTGAGCTCGTCGGTGTCGACCGCGATCGCGCCCGACAGCGGCGCGTAGGCGTCCCAGCCGGTGGCCAGGTTGGCCTCGATCCGGCCGTCGTCGTTGAAGCCGGCCTTGAGTTCGGCGCGCAGCCGCTGCGGATCGAACTCGGCCTTCAGCGCGAGTTGGTTGTAGCGCAGCAACTCGCGCCGCGAGCGCTCGCTGAACTTGAGCCCGCCGCCGGCGGAAGTGACGTCGAACTGGCCGCGCCAGCCGTTGCCGAGCGGTCGCAGGCTGCCGTCGATGGCGATCTCGCCGCGCAGCAGCCACGGCCGCTTGTCGCTGCGTTCGGGCAGATAGGCCTGGGCCAGCAGCAGCGGCAGCCCCTGACCCTTGAGGTCGAGGCCGCGCCGCGGCCAGTCCGCGTTCGCGCACAGCGAGCCGCCGCTGCTCGAGGCCAGGCAGGCGTTGCTGAGCGCGCCGTTGCGGCCGTCCCAGCGGAACTGCGCGGGCTGCTGCAGACGCCACGAGGCGCCCTTGCTCGGCGTCAGCTGCAACGACGCCAGCGCGCCCTGCCAGGTCGCGCCGCGCTTGTCGGCGTGGCCGCCCAGATCGAGCGCGGCGACCTCGCTGCGCGCCTGCGCCTGCAGTTGCAGGGCTTCGATCGCGCCGCGCGCGTCGATGTTCAGCGACGACAGCGCCAGGCCGGCGTCGAGATCGCTGGCGCGCACGATCAGCTCGCCGCCGCGGCCGCGCCAGGGCAGCCGGCCCTTGGCGCTGACGCTGGCGGCGCGGTAATCGCCGTACCTGAGCCCGCTGCCGCTGAGGTCGGCGTCGATGTCCGGCGCATCGGCCGCGCCCTTGAGCTTGAGCGTGCCGCTGAGGCTGCCCGCGGCGCCCGGCAGCAGATCGTTCAACTGCAGCGGCGCCAGCTTGGCGTCGACGTCGATGGCCTGGGCGTACTTGCCCTTGGCGTCGATGCGGCTGCCGCCGAGGGTCAGGGCGACCTCGCCTTCGTAGGCGTCGCCGGTCTTGCCGCTGGCCGCGCCGTGCATGGCGAAGCGGCCGCGGCCGCCGAGCGGGCGGTCGCGCAGACGGCCGCCAAGGCGCTCGGCGCTGGCCTGGATCTCCAGGCCGCCGTCGGCGCGGGTGCTGCCGGTGCTGGCCAGCTGGCCGTCGACCGCGCCCTTGAACTCGGGCGCGAAGTAGCCCGGATCGAAACCGGACAGAGTGGCCTTGGCGTCCCAGCGCAGCGACGGCGCCCAGGCCACGTCGCCGCTGGCGTCGAGGCGGCCGGTCGGCATCCGCGCCTTGAGCGACTTCAGGGTCATGCGCTGGTCGTCGCCGCGGCCGTCGAACTCGACCGTCGCCGCCTGCTGGTCGCGCACCAGCTTGGCGGTGCCGATCGCCGCCCACTGCTTGACCGTGCCGGCGAAGCCCAGGTCGGCGGTTTCCAGGGTCACCGCCGGCGTCGCCGGCGCGGCGACCGCCTTGGCGGGCTTGCCGACCGTGGCCAGGGTGGTCGGCGCGGCCTGGCCGCCCCAGGTCAGGCCGCGGGCGTTGACCGCGAACTTGAACAGGCCGTTGTCGGCGTCGCGGAAGTCGGCGCGGCCGCGCAAGGTCGCGGTGCCATCGAACAGGCGCAGCGCCAGCGGTTGCACGTCCAGCACCTGGTCCTTCAGCGACACCTTCGACGGCAACACCTCGATCGCCAGATCGCCCTGGCGGAACTCGCCGTGCAACTCGGCATCGCCGCCGACGCCTTCGGCATCGAAGCGCAGCGCCATCGGCGCGTCGCTGGGCGCGGCGTCGGGCGAGGTCAGCAGGCCGATGTCGAGCGCCTCGCTGCGCGCCTGCAGCCGCCAGCGCGGATCGTCCTTGCCGCGCAGGGTCAGGGTCGCGCGCACCGGGCCCGGCGCGGCGCCGGCCAGGGCCACGTCCATGCGCGCCAGATCGCCGCGCGCGACCAGGCCCAGGCGCGGCGGCGTGCGACCGAAGCCGGCCGGCAGCACCGCGGTGGCGACCAGGTCGGTCTTGAAGTCTTTATGCGGCTCGTACTGCCCGTGCAGGGTGAAGCGGCCGCGATCGGTATCGGCGTCGAGCTTCTCCACCCGCAGGCGACCGGACTGCGCGTCCAGCCCGGCGCGCAGGCGGCGCACGTCGACCAGCGGCTTGCCTTCCTGGCTGAGCTTGAAGCCATCGACCTGCACGTCGTCGGCCTGCAGCGCCAGCGGCGGTTCGATCTGCGGCAGCACCTCCGGCCAGCGCGGCAGTTCGAACGGTTCCTCGCTCTTGGCCAGGTCCAAGGTCGCCCGCTCGACCTGCAGCGCGTCCAGGCGCAGCTTGCGGCCGAGCAGCGGACGCAAGGCCGGATCGACGTAGATGCGTTCGGCGGTGAACACCGTGCCGTGGTAACTGAAACGCACCCCGCGCAGGGTCAGCGGCCCCGACATCGGGCCTTCGGCGCTGCGCCAGGTAAAGCTGGAATCGGTCGGCAGGCGGGCCACGATCTGGCGCAACAGCAAATCGCGGCCGGCGATGGTGGCGATCAGCCAGTACACCGCGAACGCGAACAGCAAGGTCAGCGCGGCGGCGACGAAGCTGCTGCGCCAGGCCCAGCGCTTGGCCGCCGCGCGCCGGCGCTGGCGCCGCTCGATCAGCAGTTGCTCCGGAGTTTTCGCCGTCTCGCTCATGTCGTTGCGGATACGTCCTTGGGTCCGGGTCAGAACTCGGCGCCGATGTTGAGGTAGATCTGGAAGTTCGAATCCGGATCGTCGAGGCCGCGCGCGATGTCGATGCGCAGCGGGCCGACCGGCGAGCGCCAGCGCAGGCCGATGCCGACGCCGGTGCGCATGTCGGGCGTGTCGTCGAAGGCGCTGCCGCTGTCGACGAACACCGCGCCGCCCCAGCTGTCGTTGAAGTACTGCTCGTACTCGACGCTGCCGGTGACCACGTTCTTGGCGCCCAGCGCGAAGGCCTTGCGGTCCGGCCCGGCGGGGATGCGCGGGCCGACTTCGCGCCATTCGTAGCCGCGCACGCTGCGGTCGCCGCCGGCGTAGAAGCGCAGGCTCGGCGGCAGGTCGACCAGGGCATTGGTGAAGGTGTGGCCGAGCTCGCCGCGCACGATCAGCCGGCTGCGCTCGGCCAGGCCCTTGTACCAGCGCGCGGTGACGTGGGCCTGGATGAAGTTGGCGTCGGAGCCGACGCCTTCCAGGCCGCCGCGGATCATGCCGGTGGCGCCGATGCCGTTGCGCGGATAGAGACGGTCGTCGGCGTCGATGTACTCGGCGCGCAGCGAGGGATACAGGAAGGTCGCGGTGCGGTAGTCGACCGGCGTGGTCGGATCGTCGTCGTCCTCGTCGGCGTAGGCCCAGCGCTCGCGCAGGCCGTGCAGCGAAGCGGTCGCGGTCCAGTGCTGGTTGATCTTGCCGCTGCGGCTGGCGACCAGTTCGATCCGGCGGGTGTCGATGTAGTCGGTCTGCTCGTCCGAGCCCTGCAGGCTGAAGGTGTACCAGCCGTCGACCCAGGCGAAGGCCGGGATGCGGTACTGCAGGGTCGCGGTCTTGCGCCGTTGCGCGTAGTCCACCTGGGCCAGGGCCTTGTGGCCGCGGTCGTTGAGGTAGCGCCGTTCCAGGCCCAGGCGCACGCCGGCGCCGCTATCGGTGCCGTAGCTCAAACCGGCGGTGTAGATGCTGCGCTTGGCCGGGGTCAGCACGACCTTGACCGGCACCTGGCCGTCGACCGCGTTCTCCGGCTGCGGTTCGATGTCGATGCTGGAGAAGTAATCCAGCCGCGCCAGCGATTCGCGGAAGCGGTCGAGCTTGCCTTGGTGGTAGTAGCTGCCCTGCTCCCAGTACACCAGGCGCTGCAGCAGGCTGTCGCGGATGATCCGCTTGGGCGTCTGCTCGAAGCTGATCGGGCCCATGTCGTAGCGCTGGCCGCTGGTCCAGACCAGGTCGATGTCGGCGGCGTTCTGGGCCCGGGTGACTTCCACCCGGCGCGAAGAGAAATCCGCATCGAAGTAGCCGCGCTCGGCCAGGCGGCGGCTGATCTTGGTCTTGCTGGCCTCGTACAGCTCGTGGTTGAAGACCTGCTCGGGGCCGGGGCGGAACGCGGCCAGGTCCTGGTTCAGATAGCGGTCGTCGCTGCCGGCGCCGAGGATGGCGATGTCGGAGCGGCGCACCTTGACCGGCTCGCCCTTGTCGACGGTGATCACCACCGACACCGGCGTGCTGGACGGGGCCCGCTCCGCGGCCGGTTCCGGCGCGGCCGCGGCATCGGCGGCTGCGGCTTCGCGTTCGGTCTCGGCGTCGCCGGCCTGCGATTCGCTGCGCCGGCGATTGCCGCGCGAATCTTCGACGGTGATGGTCGGCGAGTAGTAGCCGAACGGCTCCAGCGCCTCGCGCGCCTCGTCCTCGGCCTCACGCAGCAGATAGCCCAGGCGGCGGCCGGACACGGTCTTGCCGATCGCGTCGACCAGCGACAGCGAGACGCGCACGTTCTGGGTCATGGCCTCGTCGAGGCCGCGGATCTCGACCTTTTCCACCTTCGCCGCCTGCGCCGCGCCGACGGATGCGAAACACAGGGCGGCGGCGAGGATCAGGCGGGAGGTCGGGGGCATGCGTCAGATTAACCGGCAACGGCTTGTATTGCCTGAGGATTTTTCCGGGCAGTTTGCAGCCTGCGGCGTGCGTCCGCGTTAAGGGCACGTGAGGCCAACGCGCTTTGTCGAAGCAAACGCCGCATCTGCGCCAGCTGTGACGGTCGCTGCGAACGCAGCAACGTCCGCGGGCCGCGCGGCGATCGCTCGCAGCGCGGTCGCGGCTTGCGACCGCAGGAAATACCCGTGGTAAGCCGCTCCCAGCCGGGAGCGGCGGGGTTCAGATCGACAGGTGTTCGATCGCGGCGACGCTGCCGAGGCGGTCGGACAGGCGCTTGAGCAGGGCCAGGCGGTTGTTGCGCACCGCCGCGTCGTCGACGTTGACCATGACCTTGTCGAAGAAGGCGTCGACCTGCGGCCGCAACCGGGCCAGGCGGCCGAGCACGGCGACGTAGTCGCGCTGGGCCAGCAGCGGATCGGTGTCCGCCACCGCGGCATCGACCGCTTCGGCCAGTTCGCGCTCGGCCGGCTCGGCGAACAGCGCCGCATCGATGGCTTCGGGCAGTTCGCCCTCGACCTTCTTGAGGATGTTGCGGCTGCGCTTGTTGGCCGCGGCCAGGGCCTCGGCTTCGGGCAGCTTGGCGAATTCGGCGATGGCGTTCAGGCGCGAATCGAAGTCGGCCAGCGAAGCCGGACGCAGGCTGGCGACCGATTCGAACTGCTGCACCGGCACCGAACGGTCGGCGTAATAGCTGCGCAGGCGGTCGAGGATGAAGTCGTAGATTTCGTTCGATCGCTCGTCCAGGCCGGCGAAGACCTGTTCCTTCGACTTGGTGGCCAATTCGCGTTCGCCGATCAGGCCGACCGCCGAGGCCAGGTACACCGGCAGGTCCAGGTCGGTGTTCGATTCGATGATCGTGCGCGCCAGGCCCAGCGCGTTGCGGCGCAGGCTGAAGGGATCCTTGTTGCCGGTCGGCTTCAGGCCCGCGGCGAAGCCGCCGGCCAGGGTGTCCAGGCGCTCGGCGATGGCCACCACCCGGCCCAGCTTCGACGGCGCGATCGCGTCGCCGGCGAAACGCGGCATGTAGGCCTCGTCGATCGCGTCGGCGACGTCGGCGCTCTGGCCGGCGGCGCGGGCGTAATAGCGGCCGGCGATGCCCTGCAGCTCCGGAAATTCGTTGACCATGCGCGACTGCAGGTCGTTCTTGGACAGCGACGCCGCGGCCTTGGCCGCATCGGCGTCGGCGCCGACCTGGCGGGCGATCGACTGCGCCAGCACGGTCACCCGCTCGACCTTGTCGGCCACGCTGCCCAGCTTGTCCTGGTACTTGACCGTCTTCAGGCCCTCGCCCATCGCGGCCAGGCCCTGCTTGAGGTCCTCGTCGTAGAAGAACTTGGCGTCGGCGAAGCGCGGTCGGATCACCCGCTCGTAGCCCTTGCGCACTTCGTTCTCGTCGCGGCTGGCGATGTTGGCGACGCCGACGAAGCGCTCGGTCAGATGGCCTTCGCCGTCGAGCACCGGGAAGAACTTCTGGTTGGCCTCCATGGTCGCGATCAGCGCTTCCTGCGGCACGCGCAGGAACTCGCGCTCGAACCCGCAGGCGATCGCCACGGGCCACTCGGTCAGGCCGTTGACCTCTTCCAGGATGCCTGGGTCGATGCGGGCCACGCCGCCGGCGCCGCGCGCGGCCTGCTCGACCTCGCGCACGATGCGCTCGCGGCGCTCGTCCGGATCGACCAGCACCTGCGCGCTGCGCAGCGATTCGACGTAGTCGCCCGGCTCGCTGAACCACACCGGCTTGTCGTGCATGAAACGGTGGCCGCGGCTCATCCGGTCGCTGGCGATGCCCAGCACCTGCGCCGGCACCACCTCCTTGCCGAACAGCAGCACCAACCAGTGCGCCGGACGGGCGAAGCCGTAGTCGTGATCGCCCCAGCGCATCGGCTTGGGAATCGGCATCGCCGCCAGCGCCTCGCGCACGATCTCCGGCAGCAGGCTGGCGGTGTCGGCGCCGGGCTTGACCGCGCGGTGGACGAAGCGCTCGCCCTTGGCGTCGCTGGTGCGCTCCAGCGCGGTCCAGTCGATCCCGGCCTTGGCGGCGAAGCCCTGCAGCGCCTTGGTCGGCTGGCCGTCGGCGTCGAGGGCGATGTTGAGGTAGGGGCCGAGCACTTCGCTCTTCTGTTCCGGCTGCTGCGCCTGCACCGCGCGCAGCTGCACGGCCAGGCGGCGCGGGGTGTACAGCGGCTTGGCGCCGTCGCGGTCGAAGCCGATGCCGCGCTTGTGCAGGCCGTCGAGGACGCCGTCGAAGAAGGCCTGGGCCAGGCCCGGCAGCGCCTTGACGGGCAGTTCCTCGGTGCCGAGTTCGATCAGAAGAGGTTGGGTCGTGCTCATGCGGTGGCCTTTGCGGTGTCGCCGCGCGTCCTGCGGACGGCGCCGGAAATTTTCTGGGTGTTTCGTGCGGGGCGGGATGCCCTCACCCCCACCCCTCTCCCGCAGGCGGGAGAGGGGCCATGAGGAGTCAGGCGGCGGCCTTGGGCTGCTTGAGGCCCGGGAAACCGAGCTTCTCGCGCTGCGCGTGATAGGCCTCGGCCACGCCCTGGGCGATCTTGCGCACGCGCAGGATGTAGCGCTGGCGCTCGGTCACGCTGATCGCGCGGCGCGCATCGAGCAGGTTGAAGCTGTGGCTGGCCTTGCACACCTGGTCGTAGGCCGGCAGCGGCAGGCCGAGTTCGATCAGCTTCGCGGCTTCCTTTTCGCAGGCGTCGAAGCGATGGAACAGCTCGGCCACGTCGGCGTGCTCGAAGTTGTAGGCGCTCTGCTCGACTTCGTTCTGGTGATAGACGTCGCCGTAGGTCACCGCCGTGCCGTCCGGGCCGTAGGTCCAGACCAGGTCGTAGACGTTGTCGACGTTCTGCAGGTACATGCACAGGCGCTCGAGACCGTAGGTGATCTCGCCGAGCACCGGCTTGCACTCCAGGCCACCGGCCTGCTGGAAGTAGGTGAACTGGGTGACTTCCATGCCGTTGAGCCAGACTTCCCAGCCCAGGCCCCAGGCGCCCAGGGTCGGCGACTCCCAGTTGTCCTCGACCAGGCGCAGGTCGTGCACGCGCGGGTCGACGCCGAGCGCCTTGAGCGAGTCGAAGTACAGCTCGACGATGTTGTCGGGGCTGGGCTTCATCGCCACCTGGTACTGGTAGTAGCGCTGCAGGCGGTTGGGGTTTTCGCCGTAGCGGCCGTCGGTGGGACGGCGGCTGGGCTGGACGTAGGCGGCGTTCCACGGTTCCGGGCCCAGCGCGCGCAGGAAGGTCGCCGGGTGGAAGGTGCCGGCGCCGACTTCCAGGTCCAGCGGCTGGATCAGCACGCAGCCCTGCTCGGCCCAGTAGGCGTTCAGGCGCTGGATCATGGCCTGGAAAGTCAGGCCTTGGGGGGTCGGGCCCTGGCCCTGAACCGGGGTCGGTGCGTCGCTGGCGTCCATGGTCTCATCGCAGTGCAGCAAAGCGGGTTAGTATACGGCGAGGCCCGCCGGGCGGGCCCGCGCGCCTGTCAATAGCGGGCTGCAGTCGGGCTTCCGGATCGGCGGTCCGGCCCGGATTTCGCAGCGTCTCCCCCACTCGCCGCCCGATCGTGAACCCGCCTTTCCTGATCCTCGAGACCGGCCAGCCGGTCGCCTCCATGCGCCGCCACCGCGGCTTTCCGCACTGGATCCGCGTCGCCGCCGGCCTGAGCCGCGACGAGGCGGTGGTGGTCAATGTCGAACACGGCGAACCCCTGCCCAGCCGCGAAGGCTTCGCCGGCGCGATCGTCACCGGTTCCGGCGCGATGGTCACCGACCGCGCCGAGTGGAGCGAACGCAGCGCGCAATGGCTGCGCGAGGCCGCGCATGCGCGGCTGCCGCTGTTCGGCATCTGCTACGGCCACCAACTGCTGGCGCATGCGCTGGGCGGCGAGGTCGGCAACCACCCGGGCGGGCGCGAGATGGGCACGATCGCGCTGGAGCTGCACCCCAGCGCCGGCGAGGATCCCTTGTTCGGCGGCCTGCCGGCGCAGTTCCCGGCCCAGGCCACCCACCTGCAGACCGTGCTGCGCGCGCCCGAAGGCGCGACCGTGCTGGCGCGCTCGGCGCACGACGCCTGCCATGCCTTCCGCTGGGGCGAACGCGCCTGGGGCGTGCAGTTCCATCCCGAATTCAGCGCCGGCCACATGCGCGGCTACGTGCGTGCGCGCCAGGACGCTCTGCGCAACGAGGGCCACTGCCCGAAGTCGATCGCCGGCGCGGTCAGCGCGACCCCGCATGCGCGCCGCGTGCTGCGCCGCTTCGTCGGCCACGCCCGCGACCTGCACGGTCGCTGAGCCCGCCGTGTCCTGCGTCTTTGCGCGCGCCCCGGCCGGGGCGCGCTCCGCCAACCGAGGGGCCCCCGCCCCGGGATCGAACCGATGACCCAACCGATACGCAAGGTGCCGCTGAGCCACGGCGTGCAATGGCTGCTCCGCGCGGTCAATCTGGGCAGCCGCAACCCGCGCGCGATCTTCGGCGCCGCGGTGCTGTTCATGGGCGTGCTGTACCTGCTCGCGGTGCTGCTGGCGACGCCGGCGCGCAGCCTGGCCGGCGGCGCCAATCCGGACATGAGCAGCGTCGCCACCGCGTTGATCCCGATGTTCGTGCTGTTGGTGCTGGCCTTGCCGGTGCTGCTGGCCGGGCTGATGCACGTGATCCGCGAAGCCGAGGCCGGGCGCCCGACCCGCGCCCGCGACCTGTTCGCGCCGCTGCGCCAGCACAAGCTCAGCGCCCTGGCCGGACTGGGCCTGATCCAGATCGCCCTGACCCTGGTCAGCGGCGCGCTGGTGGTGTGGCTGGCCGGCCAGGACTACTGGTCGCAGTACCTGGAGATGCTGCGCGCCGCGCTCAGCGGCCAGGCGGTGAAGCCGCCGGAGCCCGAGCACCCGGGTCTGATGATGCTGGTGCAGTTGCTGTCGAACTACTTCACCAACGCGATGCTGCTGATCGCGGTGCCGCTGATCATGTTCTCCGGCCTGGGCCTGTCGGAGGCGGTCAAGCGCAGCCTCGGCGCCTCGCTGTGGAACCTCGGCGCCTACCTGCTGGCGGCGATGCTGTTCATGGCCGCGGTGATGATCTCCGGCCTGATCGTCGCGGTGGTGGCGGTGATCGCGAACCAGATCGGCTCGCTGCTGCATCCGGCGGTGGGCTCGCTGCTGACGATGGTGCTGCTGATCGCCTACGGCGCGACCGTGCTGGTGGTGCTGTGCGGCACCTGCTATTTCGCCTGGCGCGACGTGTTCGGCCACGAGGCCGATGCCGCCGCCGCGCCCGTATCGACGCCGCGTCCGGGGCAGTTCGAGGCCTGACGACAGGCTGCCATGGCGCCGCTTCTGTAGCAGCGGCGTGAGCCGCGACGCGCTGCGGCCGGTCGCGTCGTAATCGCGAAGTCGCGGTCGCGGCTCACGCCGCTCCTACAAGGGCGGCATCGCCGCTCTTGTCAATCACGAATCACGAATCACAGCATGCCGGGGTCCAGCGCGGCCTGCAGCGCCGCCTGGAAGCTCCAGCTCAGCCACGCCGTGGCCGCCAACGCGCCGAGCAACTGCAGACCGATCCAGGCCCAGGCCCAGACCGGCATGCCGCGCTCGTCGCTGCGCTCCACGCGCGCGCCGGCCAGGCGGTCGTGCAGAGCGCGTTGCTCGGGCTTGGCCACGGCGACCAGGTGGCCGACGTTGAGCGTCAGCCAGGACAGGCTGCCGGCGAAATAACGCAGCGCCGCGCGGCCGGCGCCGAGCCGGCCGCCATCGGCCGCGACCACGCGCAGGCCCAGCGCACGCTTGCCCGGCGTCGTCTGCCACGGGCTGGCGACGCCGCCGACCTCGACCAACGCGCCGAGCGCGACATAGGCCAGCAGCCAGCCCAGCACCAGGGCGCCGAGCGCCGCGCCGACCTGGCCGAGCGCGGCGTGCAGCGCCGGGTCGGCCATCAGGCGCCGGGCGAAACCGGCGAAGTTCAGATCGGCCAGGGCCGAGTCGGCCATCACCTCGGCGGCGCGGCGGCCGATCGCCGCCTGTCCCTCGCGCATCGCCTGCAGGCGCTCGACCCACCACGGCGCGCCGAGCGCGCTGACCGCGGCGGCGACGACGGCCGCATCCAGCGACCAGGCCGCGTAGCGCGGCCAGAATCCGGCCGGCGCGGTCATGGGCCGGAGGCGTCGCCGGTCTCGGTCCGGTCGCGGTCGGAAGCGACCCACTTGGAGGCGATGATGCCCAACTCGTACAGCACGCACATCGGAATCGCCAGCATCAGCTGCGAGACCACGTCGGGCGGGGTGATCACCGCGGCGATGATGAAGATGCCGACCACCGCGTAGCCGCGGCCTTCCTTGAGCTGGGCCGGGGTCACCCAGCCGAGCAGGGACAGGATCACCAGCGCCACCGGCACTTCGAAGCTGATGCCGAAGGCCAGGAACAGGATCAGGACGAAGTCCAGGTAGGCGTTGATGTCGGTCATCATCGCCACCCCGGCCGGGGTGACCTTGACCAGGAAGCCGAACACCGACGGCAACACCAGGAAGAACGCGAACGCGCAGCCGATGTAGAACAGCGACAGCGCCGAGGCCAGCAACGGCAGGGCCAGGCGCTTCTCGCGCTTGTACAGCCCCGGCGCGACGAAGGCCCAGGCCTGGTACAGCAGCCACGGCATGGTGATCATCAGCGCGGCGAAGAAGGCCAGCTTGATCGGCGCCGAGAACGGCGAGGCGACCTCGACCGCGATCAGCTGGCTGCCGGCCGGCAGCTTGGCCAGCAGCGGCGTGGCCAGGTAGTGGTAGAGCTTGTTGGCGAACGGCAGCAGGCCCAGGAACACCACGATCAGGCCGACCACGCCGCGCAGCAAACGCGCGCGCAGTTCGATCAGGTGGTCGAGCAGGCGCGGTTCGGCCGTCGCGTCGCCGGCGTCGCCGTGCGGCGGAAGGTCAGCGTCGCTCATCGTTGGAAGTCGGGCTCGGGCTGCGGGGGCGGTAGTCGGGCAAGGCGGCGCCGGCGTGGCCGTGATCGACCGGATCGGGCGCTTGCGCGTCGTCGATCGGCAGCGGCGCCTCGGCGGGCGGTTCGGCCGCCGGTTCCGCCGCGGTTGCGCCGGCCTGGGCGGGCGGAACTTCCTCCGCCGGGCCCTGCGCGCCGGCCGGCGCGGCGATCCGGCGGTTGAGTTCGTCGACCTCGTTGCGCATCGCCTGGCCGCTGTCGCGCAGCTGGGCCTGGGCGTCGCGCAGGTCGGACTGGGCCTGGCGCAGGCTGCGCTTGAGCTCTTCGTCGGCGAGCTCGTTCTCGAGCTCGGACTTGACCGAATACCACTGCGCGCGCGCGCGCCGCACCCACAGGCCGGCGAAGCGCGCGGCCTTGGGCAGGCGCTCGGGTCCGAGCACGATCAGGGCCACGATCGCGATTACGAAGACTTCAGAGAAGCCTATGTCGAACATGCGGTAAAGCCGGGCGGGGGCGGAGGCGTCTGCGCCGCGGCGTCAGCGCGGGGTGTGCTCGTCGTTGCGCGAGGCGGCGTTGCTGTCGTTGCGACGGCTCTCGTCGCCGAGCTGGGCCGAGGGCTTGTCCTCGTCCTGCATGCCTTTCTTGAAGCCCTTGACGGCTTCGCCGACGTCTTTGCCGATGTTGCCCAGGCGTTTGGTGCCGAACACGAGAACGACGATCAGCAGGACGACGACCCAGTGAATCCAACTCATGCTGCCCATGGCGGTGTCCTGTAGGAACCTGTAGATGAACCGGGGTGAGGGCGCGCTAGGCCTGGAACCGGCGGCTCGGTGACCGGGCCGCGGCCGGGCGATCGCTGCGCACGACCCGGGAGTCCGAGGATACCGCAACCTCGGCGACAGGACAGGGCGCGCGCAACGCCGAATTGCAGGGTTTTCGTTGCAATAGGTCGTCAGTCACGCCCGGGCGCGGTTCAGGGCAGCGGTTCGACCTTGGCCGGGTTGGCCGGCACGGTTTCGAACGGCTGCGGCTGGCCCGGCTCGGCGGGCTGCGCCGGCTGGGCCGGAGCCAGGCGTTCGCGCGCCGGCGCGCGCGGCGCGGCGCCGGCTTCGGGATAGACCGTGGCGCCGAGCGCCGGACGCTGGTCTTCGGCGCTGCGGTTGGCGCGCGCGGTGGCGCTGGCCTCTTCCAGGCGATCGCGGAAGTCCACCACCGCGGTCGAGGGCTGCCCGGCCGCGCGGCCTTCGAAGATCATCCGCGGCGTGCTGCCTTCGCCGTACGCGGCCTGGTTGGCGGCGTCGTCGATCGACAGCGCGGCGCCGTCGAGGGCGATGCCGGCGAACAGGCCGCGCGCGCGCGACCACGACCAGATTTCGGCCTTGAGCTGGCCGTCGGTGGCCGCCGCGGCGGTGCGCCCGACCGGGCCGGCGGCGACGCTGGCGTCGGCGCCGAGGGTGACCTTGCCGTTGACGATCGAATCCAGGCCGCGCGCGCCGCGGAACACCAGCACGATGTCGGAGGACTGCACGCCGGCCTGGAAGCCGAAGCTGCCGCCGGTGAGCTTGACGAAGCTGGGGTTGGACCAGGTGCCGTCGGGGTTCTTGACCGAGACCAGGCCATGGCCGCGACGGCCGCCGACCACCAGGCCGATCTTCAGCGTGTCGGGCACCACGACTATCGCGCGTGCCTCGTCGAACAGCTTGTCGGGGATCGAGGACTCGGGAATCTGCTGGATGTCGGCGAGCACGCGCACCGCATCGCGGGCGCGCTGGTCCTCCGTCTCGCCGGCGACGGCGGCGGTGGCGGCGAGCCCCAGGCTCAGGGCGAGGCTCAGACTCAGGGCGCGGGGCAGCGGACGGGACATGGCGGACTCCGGCGTGGCGTAGGAAACCTACGAAGTAAAGAAAACGGAAACGGCCGCCGCGAAGGCGAACCGCGCACGGCGCCCATGGTAAGCAAGGACGCCGCTTCCGGCATCGGCCTGAGGCTAGCGGCGCGGCGATGAATCGCTACGGAACTGCGCCGCCGGCGGCGCGCGGCGCATCCAGCCGCCCCGACAGCCAGTGCGCGATATTGAGCGCGAGCTGATGATTGCGTTCCGCATCGGGCGCGTTCATGCCCATCGGCGCGCCCTGCGCGCCTTGCCGTTGCGCGCTGAACATCGCCGCTTCGCCGAAGAACGCGGCCCGGCCGCGACCGACCCGCAGCAGCGCGCCCTGCGACCAGCCGCCGACGCCGATCCGCGGCGTGTCGGCGCCGAATCGCCAGGGCTTGGCCGGCTGCAGCGACACGTAGCCCGGCGGCAGGGTCAACACCGGCTCGGCGCGCGGCGGCAGGCGGAAGGCCTGGCCGGTAAAGCTGCGCACCTGTTCGACCGCCTCGCCGGGCGCGCCGCCGCGGGTCACCGCGTGCGCGGCCAGGCTGCCGTCGCCGCGCCGGAACACGGTCGGCCGGGCGAACAGTTGCGCGCGCCGTCGCGGATCGGCGTCGAAGCCCGGCATCGCGAAGCCGTCGAGGAACTCGATCCCGAACGCGCGCGCCAACCCGGCGGCGGCGCCGGCCAGCGGCATGTGGTCGGCGATCAGCCACAAGCGGCCGCCGCCTTCGACCCAACGCCGCGTCGCGCGCACTTCCTCGGCATCGAACGCCGAGGGCGTCGGCGAGGGATAGTCGTTCCAGTCCGCGTCGCCGGGCTGGGCGTTGGCGATCACCAGGATCGAGCACGCCTCCAGCGTCGTCGCGCTCAGGCGCGCGCGCAGCGGCCGCACCGCATAGCCGTCGCGGCGCAGCAGCTCGCCGAAGCTCCAGTAGCGGCCGTCGAGGGTGTGGAAATTGTGATGGCCCTCGTCCAGGCACAGGCTCGGACCGGTGCCGGCGGGATAGGCCGGTCGCGCGATCGGCGGGCGGTAGTCGCGGTCGGGCAGCTGCTGGGCCGCGGCCGGCGATGCGGCGGCGAGGAGCCAGGCGAGGAAGAACAAGGCGGACGGACGGCAGCGGCTCACGCGGGCTCCAGGGCAAAGGGCGGGACCGGCAAGGCCGGACCGGATCGGCACAGACGGCGAACGCGCGGCGGGCGCTGGCGGTGTACAGGATGGTCGCCGGCGCGGCGCCGGACTGTGGCGGCGGTCGCGCCATCGCCGCCGTCGCTGCGACGCAGCGTTGCCGGGCGAATCGGAGTGCGTACGCGGAATTCGCCGCCGCGGCGGCCGCGCCTATCGCTGCGATCGAAACATTCGATCCGGCAAAGATTCCGTGGCCGCGCCCGCGGATGTCATCCTATGCCGATGCCCGCTCACGCCAGCAACGCCGAGGCCAGCACTGCCGCCGCCGACACCGCGGTGGTGCTGGTCAATCTCGGCACCCCCGACGCGCCCAACACCGCTGCGGTGCGGCGCTATCTTTCCGAATTCCTGCACGATCGCCGGGTGGTCGACCTCAGCCGCTGGCTGTGGTGCCCGCTGCTGCATTTCGCCATCCTGCCGCTGCGCAGCGGCAAGGTCGCGCACAAGTACGCCAGCATCTGGCTGCCGGAAGGCTCGCCGCTGGCGGTCTACACCCGCCGCCTGGCCGAGGCCGTGCAGCGCGAACTGCCCGACGCGCGGGTGCTGCATGCGATGCGCTATGGCCAACCCTCGTGGAAGCAACTGCTGGCGCAGCTGCGCGAGCAGGGCGTGCGGCGGGTGTTGGCGCTGCCGCTGTATCCGCAGTTCTCGACCTCGACCACCGCCTCGGTCGGCGACGTATTGCAGGCCGCCGCCGGCCTGGACACGCGCCTGCTGCACGACTACCACGCCGACCCGGCCTGGGTCGGCGCGGTCGCCGATTCGATCCATCGCCACCGCCAGCACCACGGCGAGGGCGAGCACCTGCTGTTCTCGTTCCATGGCCTGCCGCAGCGCTTCGCCGATGCCGGCGATCCCTACCCGCGCCAATGCGAGGCCAGCGCGCGCGCGATCGCCCAGGCGCTGGGCCTGGCCGAAGACGCCTGGACCCTGTGCTACCAATCGCGCTTCGGCCGCGAGCGCTGGCTCGAACCGGCCACCAGCGACGGCTTGAACGCGCTGGCAGCGCGCGGCGTGCGCAAGGTCGACGTGGTCGCGCCGGGCTTCGCGGTGGACTGCCTGGAAACCCTGGAGGAAGTGGCGATCATGCTGGCCGCGGACTTCGCCGCGCGCGGCGGCGAGCTGCGCTACATCCCCTGCCTCAACGATTCGCCGGCGCACGCGTCGGCGCTGGCCGGCATCGCCCGGCGCGAACTGGACGCCTGGAACTGATGGCCGCATTGCAGGAATTCGTCGTCGACACCGCCTTCGGCCGCCTGGCCGGGCTGCGCAACGGCCGGATCGGCGCGCCCAAGCTGCTGGCGCTGCACGGCTGGCTCGACAACGCCTCCAGCTTCGTGCCGCTGGCGCCGTGGTTCGAAGGCTACGACCTGGTCGCGCCGGACTTGCCCGGGCACGGCGCCAGCGCGCATCTGCCGGCGGCGGCCGAGTACACCCTGGTGACCGCGGCGCGCGCGGCCTTGTCGGTGGCCGATGCGCTGGGCTGGGATCGCTTCCACCTGCTCGGCCACTCGCTCGGCGGCGCGACCTCCAGCATGCTCGCCGCGGCGCTGCCGCAGCGGATCGAAAAATTGCTGCTGGTCGAGGCGCTGGGCTCGCTGTCGGAACCCGAGGAGCGCGTCGCCACCCGCCTGCGCGAGGCTTTCGCCGGCCAGGCCGCATTGGCCGGCAAGCAGTTGCGGGTGTTCGACGACATCGCCACCGCGATCAAGGTACGCATGGCCGCCAACGACCTCAGCGAACGGGTCGCCCGGCTGCTGGTCGAGCGCGGGGTCGCGCCGGCGCAGGGCGCGCAGCGCCAGGGCTTCGTCTGGCGCAGCGATCCGCGCCTGACCCTGACCGCCGCGCTGCGCATGAGCGAAGGCCAGATGCGCGCGCTGATCGGCGCGATCGAATGCCCGACCTGCATGGTCTGGGCCGACCCGGCCCAGGCCTACATGCCCGACGCCTTGCGCCGCGAACGCGCCGGCCTGCTGGCGCGCGGGGAGATGCACGTGCTGGCGGGGACGCATCATCTGCACATGGAGCAGCCGGGGCCGATCGGAGAACGGTTCCGGGAGTTTCTGGCGGGCTGAGGCGGCCTGTCGGATGGGTCTTCGCGCGGGAGTTCGAGGTCGCGCGGAAGAGCAAATCCCCCCTACCCCCTTTTTCAAAGGGGGGAACAGCAACGGCGGCGTGGGTGCTGGCGGCGGCGATCGTGGCGGTGACGTCACCAACACCAGCTTCGGCACCGGCACCGGCACCGGCACCGGCAACAATAGCGGCGGCGGCAATCAGGGGCGGGGCGAGCGCGTTGTGTTGCCCCCTTTGAAAAAGGGGGCGAGCGCCCGGCGCCGGTACGAAGTCCGAAGCGGCCGGCGGCGCGGGGGATTTGCCGTTGCCCGCCAGAACGGGGCGAACACCCAGGCACGGCGCTCCGGCCCATGCTTCAACCCAGCGCGGGATCGCACGCGCCCCGCGCAGCGACGCCTGCAGGCCGCGGCAGGCTCAGTCGGCAGCGATCAAGCGCCGCAAGCCGGCCTTGAGACTGCGGCCGGACGCGCGGAAGTAGTCGCGCTGGTCGCGCCAGTCCGGACAGCGCGCTTCGACTTCGCGCCAGAACGCGCGCGAGTGGTCGGCGTGGATCAGGTGGCAGAGCTCGTGCACCAGCACGTATTCGAACGCCGCCGCCGGCGCCAGCACCAGCGACAGGTCCAGCGACAGCGCGCCGTCCGGCGCCAGCGAACCCCATTGCGAGGACATCACCCGATAGCGCAACCGCGACGGCGCGCGCGGCAGGCCGGGCAGGTACTTGGGCAGCCAGCGGCCGACGTCGGCCCGGGCCTGGCCTTCGTAGAACTCGCGCATCGCCCGCTGCAGCGCGGCCGGCTTGAGCGTATCGGGCACGGCGATGTCGAGCGCGTCCTCGGTCAGCTCCACCCGCAGCGCGCGCGCCTGGCGCCAGCGCACCGGCCAGTCGCGTCCGCGCAGCGGCACGCTGGCCGGCGCATGCGGCTGCAACGGCGGCGCGCCGCTGTCGGCCAAGGCCATCTGCGCCAGCAGCCAGTCGCCGTGCTCGATCACGAAGCGTTGGCCGGCGATGTCGCTGGCGCGCAGCGGCAGGGTCAGGCGCGGGCCGCGTTCGTCGACGCTGAGCCGGATCCGCCGCGCGCGCGGGTCGCGCACCCGCAGCACCTCGATGCGGCGGCCGTCGCCGAGTTCGATCGCCACGGTCTCGCGCGAGACCGCGCGCGGCGCGGCCGACGGCTTGCCGGTCAGCAGGCGCAGCAGCAAGTTGCTCATGAGGACGGGGCCGCCATCGGCCGAGGATAGCGCTTGCCGGCGACCGGCGGGCGATGCCGGCGGCTTGGCGCTGCGCGGCGACGACCGGCGCCCTCGCCCCACCCTCTCTCGCGCAAGCGGGACAGCGGCCAGCCGGCGTCGCGCACGGGCGGACGCGCAGCGCTCGGGGACGAAGCGGCGCCCGCCGTCGGCAGGCGCAGCGTGGGTCGCGCGGGCCTCAGCCCTCGACCTTGGACAGCTTCAGCGCCGGCTCCAGCACCTTGAACAGGCGCTTGACCTCGCCGCTCATCAGCGCGAAACGCGCGTCGAGTTCGGCGCGCAGGCCATCGCCCTCGGAATGCTCGAGCTGGTCGACAGCGCCGTCGAGCAGCTTGAACTTGCGCACCACCAGGTCTTCGCCGAGCACGAAGGACACGTGATCGTCCAGGGTCAGGGCCAGGCGGGTGACCTGCTTGCCGGTTTCCAGGTGCTTGGCGATCTCGTCGCTTTCCAGTTCCTGGCGCTGGCACTTGACCACCGCGCCCTGGTCGACCGGATCGCGCAGCTCGCATTCGTCGCCCAGGCTGAGCCCGTCCGGCATCTCTTCGCCGGCGACCCAGCCGGTCAGCACCGAGCGCGGCGCGATCTCGGCGTTCAGCGGCAACGCCGGCAGGCTGCCCATGGCGCGGCGGATCTCGCTGATCACGTTCTCGCCGGTCTTGCGGCTGGAGGTGTCGACGATCACCAGGCCGTGCTCGAGGTCGATCATCGCGTCGGTGCGGCTGGGCTTGATGAAGGCGCGCGGCAGCAGGTCGACGATCAGCTCGTCCTTGAGCCGCTTGCGGGTGCGGCCGCCGGGCTTGCGCCCTTCCTTCTGCTCGATCTCGGCCAGCTTCTTGGCCAGCATGTCGTTGACCACCGCGCCCGGCAGCAGCCGGTCTTCGCCGCCGGAGGTGATCCAGATCGCGTCGGCGATGCGGTTGCTCATCACCGCGTCCTCGGCGTCGCGGCCGAACGGCGAGATGAAGCCGCGCGAGGACAACTCGAGCGGGCCTACCGGCTTGAGCCGGCATTCCTCCAGGCCCTTGTCGAGTTCGCTGAAGTCGTGACTGGTGGGAAAGCGGAACAGCGTCAGGTTGCGAAAGAACATCGAGGGACCGGATTGAGAAGGAATGGAGTCGGATGCTCTTGCTCGTCATTCCCGCGAAGGCGGGAATCCAGAGACTTCAGAGCCATGCGGCGATAACGTCGGGCAAGTACGGCGGCGCCGACGCAAGCCGGTGCCGGCCTGGAAACGGAGACGGCCTCATCCCGCCTCTGCGTCGTCGGCGTCGGCGATGGCCTGGTCCAGCCACACCGGCGCCGCGGCGATCGGCGCGCCGGCCTTGCCCAGGCCGAGGAAGTCGAACAGCTTGGGGTCGCTGAGCTGCGATGGGCGGATGTCGCCGAGCGCGCGCGAAATCGTCTCGATCCGGCCGGGCGTCTCGCGCTCCCAGGCGTCCATCATCCGCTTCACCTGCTTGCGCTGCAGGTTCTCCTGCGAGCCGCACAGGTTGCAGGGGATGATCGGGAACTGCCTGATCGCCGCGTAGTCGACGATGTCGTCCTCGCGCACGTAGGCCAGCGGTCGGATCACCACGTGCTTGCCGTCGTCGGACAGCAGCTTGGGCGGCATGCCGCTGAGCTTGGCGTGGAAGAACAGGTTCAGGAAGAAGGTCGCGACCAGGTCGTCGCGGTGGTGGCCGAGCGCGATCTTGGTGAAGCCCTGCTGTTCGGCATAGGTGTACAGCGCGCCGCGCCGCAGGCGCGAACACAGCGAGCACATGGTCTTGCCTTCCGGCACCACCCGGGTCACCACCGAATAGGTGTCCTGCTCGAGGATCTTGTACGCCACCCCGATCGATTCCAGGTACTGCGGCAGCACGTGCTCGGGAAAGTCGGGCTGCTTCTGGTCGAGGTTGACCGCGACCAGCTCGAACTTCACCGGCGCCTTCTTCTGCAACTGCAGCAGGATGTCGAGCAGGGTGTAGCTGTCCTTGCCGCCGGACAGGCAGACCATGACCTTGTCGCCGTCTTCGATCATGCCGAAATCGGCGATGGCGCGGCCGACCTGGTGGCGCAGGCGGGTGGCCAGGCGCTCGCCGTCGGCGGCGGGGACGGCGCCGGGACGGGCGCGGCGGATGGGTTCGGCCAGGGGCAGGACGGTGTTCATGAGGCCGACGATTCTACGCCAAGGGCCGGTGAACGCCCTCGCACCGGCCGCCGCGGCCGATGACGCCCGCGCGGGCGGCGCGTTAAGCTGGAGCGCATGACCGCCAGCAACGATGCCGCCGAGATCGCCCGCCAACTGGCCGAGCTGCGCCAGGAACATCGCGACCTCGATTCGGCCATCGAGCACCTGGGCCTGGACCCGCAGGCCGACGAGCTGACGGTCAAGCGGCTGAAGAAACGCAAGCTGTGGCTGAAGGACTGCATCGCCCGGCTGGAAAGCGCGCTGATTCCCGACCAGCCGGCCT
Source organism: Lysobacter sp. BMK333-48F3 (assembly GCF_019733395.1). Classification (NCBI taxonomy): domain Bacteria; kingdom Pseudomonadati; phylum Pseudomonadota; class Gammaproteobacteria; order Lysobacterales; family Lysobacteraceae; genus Lysobacter; species Lysobacter sp. BMK333-48F3. The sequence goes on from NZ_JAIHOO010000001.1 coordinate 1,424,271, forward strand.
GAGCGCGCCAGCCGGCGTTCAGCGCGCGCCGGTGCGGGCCGCTACAATGCTGCCCAGACCACCGAGTGGAGTGTCATGAAGCTCTGAACCGATACGCCGTCTTCGCAACCGCCGCGACTCGCGCGCCGTTGCCCTGCCCGTCGCATCGCCGGAGCCCTCATGCCCGCCCATCCCGCCTCGGACCCGGTCCGATTGCAGGCCTTCGGCCTGTCCGCCGTCCTCGACGACGGCCGTATCCTCTACCAGAACCTCGACCTGAGCTTGCGCCAGGGCTACACCGCCCTGGTCGGCCGCAACGGCGCGGGTAAATCGACTCTGCTCGCCGCGCTCGCCGGCGATGCCGCGCCGGCCCAGGGCCGGATCGAGCGCCGCGGCGCAATCGTCCATCTGCGCACCGACGCCGCACCCGAGTCGTGCGGCAGCATCGCCGCCCTGCTCGGCGTCGCCCCGGCGCTGGCCGCGCTGGACCGGCTCGCCGCCGGCCAAGGCAATGCCGACGATCTGGTCCGGGTGGCCGATCGCTGGGACCTGCGCGAACGCCTGGCCCGGTCGCTGGACGAAATCGGCCTGGCCGGCCTGTCCCTGCGCCACGATCCGGGCCGCTTGTCCGGCGGCCAACGCCAACAACTGCGCCTGCTCGGCGCCTGGCTCGCCGACGCGGACATCGTCCTGCTCGACGAGCCCAGCCGGCACCTGGACGCGGAGTCTTCCGCGCATTGGTTCCAGCGCTACGCCGCCAGCGCGGCGGCGGTGCTCGCGGTCAGCCACGATCCGGCCTGGCTGGAACAGGCGCCGCGCATCGTCGAACTCGACCGCGAAGGCGCGACCGAGCACGACGGCGGCCTGGCGCAGTACCTGCGGCAGCGCGATCGCCGGCGCCGCGAAGGCCTGGATGCGCTGGACGCGGCGCGGCTGGCGCTGCGCCGCGAACGCCGCGATCAGGTCCGCCAACGCGAAGCCCTGGACCGGCGCGCCGCACGCGGCCAGCGCGCCGGCGCGCAGGCCAACCAGTCCAAGCTGCTGCTCGATTTCAGCCAGAACGCGGCCGAGCGCCATCAAGGACGCCGCCGCGCCGCGCTGAGCCAACGCCTGCAGCAACGCGACGCCGCCGTCAGCGACGCCTACGCGCGCGCCAACAACCCCGCCGCGCCGGTGTTCCTGGGCAGCGCCGCGCAACAGCCGGCCGGGCGGCGCACGCTCGAGTTCGCCGCCGCGCATCCCTGCCGTGCCCAACCTGCGCGGTCGCTGAGCGCAACGCTGGACGGCCCGGTGCGGATCGGCCTGAGCGGCCGCAACGGCAGTGGCAAGACCAGCTTGCTGCGCGCCATCGCCGGGTTGGGCACGCTCGCCGCCGGCCGCGCGCGGGCGACGGTTCCGGCGCTGTGGCTGGACCAGGATCTGCGCTTGCTGCCGGCGCAGGCGGGCGCCCTGGACTGGATCGCTGGCGACGCGGCCCGCGGCGACGCGCCAGCACGCGCCGCGCTGGCCACGCGCCTGGCCCTGCTCGGCCTGCCCGGCGATCGCGCCCGCCAGGCGATGGCCACGCTGTCGGCCGGCGAACGCATGCGCGCGGCGCTGGCCGCAGCCGCGTATCGCGATCCGCCGGCGCCGTTGCTGCTGCTCGACGAACCCGGCGAACACCTCGACCTGGACAGCCGCGAAGCCCTGATCGGATTGCTCGACGCCTGGCCCGGCGCCTTCGTCGTCGCCAGCCACGATCGCCACCTGCTCGAGGCCCTGCGCCTGAGCCATCGCATTCATCTGACAGATGTCAGTGCGCAGCTGGAAACGATTGCGGCATCGTCGCGCCCCTGATCGAAAGAATGCGAAATCGGTGACCGGGATCGCGGGCGCGCTGTGCTAGGGTGCCGCGACTCGCAGCAGGCAGGGCTATGGCGAACAAGGACGAACTGATCGGCGCGGCGCGCAATCCCTGGTGGCAGGGCACGGCGGCCGTAGTCCTGGTCGCGCTGACCGCGACCGCCGCGCTCGGCGGCTTCGGCGAAGCCAAGAGCAAGAGCAAGCCGCTGCCCGAGTACAAGGCCGGCCACCGTTTCCAGGGCGGCGCTCTGGCGGTGAAGCCGTTGCGCGCCTGGGTCGCGCGTTACAAGCCCGGCGGCCGGGTCGACCCCTACAACCCGGACAAGCTCTACCTGGTGCTGCAGGTCGAAATCGAGAACCGCACCCAGCGCAGCATCAACGGCTTCGGTTATCCGCAGCAGGACCTGATCCTGCTGTCGAAGAAACGCGAACCGATCCCCGCCGAGACCTTGATGATGGCCGACGACCACAGCATCGCCGCCGACCTGCACCCGCGCCTGAAGCAGCGCGTCGACCTGGTCTGGGCGCTGCCGCGCGGCTATGTCTATTCGCCGCAGGAAACCTGGGGCGTGTTCGCCCGCGACTACAAGGCCAAGGCCTATCTCAACGACGAGGGCGCCTGGGTCCAGGGCAAGCCGGCGGCGAAGTACCGCGTCGCGGTGCAGGACCTGCGCGACCGGGCGGTGGCGCCGTGAGCGCGCCGGCGACGACGGGCGCGGCGGCCTCGCCGTACTGGCGGCTGCGCTGGCGTTGGCGCGACGCGCTGTGGATCGTGCTGGCGCTGGCCGCGGTGGTGGCGCTGCGCAAAGGCGAATCCGATTACGAGCAGCGCGACGCGCCACTGCTGCAGCGCGCGCCCGCGGTCGCCCCGACGCGCGCGCAAGGCCGCAACTTCGCGGTCGAAGTCAAACGGCTCAAGGTTGCCCGCGCCTACCTGCTCAAGGGCGACTACGCCCAGCCGCAGGACTATGTGCTGCGTACGCCCGGCGTGTGGCTGTCGGTGGTCGGCCAGAGCGAAGCCCTGCAGCAACCCGGCTATGTCACCGCGCAGCTGCGCACCCGCGACGGCCTGGTCTATGTGGCCTCCAGCCCGGACCGGCCCAAGCTCAAGGGCTTCAACCTGCGCGACCGCGCCCTGGCGCCGGGCCTGCCGGCCGAAGGCGCCTGGTTCTTCGAAGTGCCGCCCGACCGCTTGCAGGGCGCGCACCTGCAGTTCTATTGGGGCAGCCTGCTGCCGCACGGCGGCGACAGCCTGGTCGACGTCGACCTGGGCATCGACGCCGCGCAGGCGCGCAAATTGCTGGCCGAAGCCAAGCCGGTACTGGACCTGCGCCCATGACGTCTGCACCGCCGCCCTCCGCATCGACGACCTCGGCGCCCACCGCCATGAACGAATCCGCCGCATCGGCCACCGATTGCCCGGTGTTCGACGCCGGCCACGCGCCCGCGCCGACCGGCTGGTGGCGACGCAACGCCTTGTGGCTGCTCGGCACCGCCGTGCTCGGCGCCTGGGCGATGATCGTGCCTTACCGCGAACAGTTGCAGGTCTACCGGCAACGCCACCCCGACCAGGCCATCGCTGCCGCACGCGGGCAATGGGTCGCCTTCGAAGGCGCACGCTGGCGCCTGGTCGAAGCCCAGGCCCTGGCGCCGCGCGATCCGCGCCTGCGCGGCCCGCTGCGCAAGGACGCCGGCGTGCTGCTGGCGACCTTCGAAGTGATCGCCGACTCCGGCACCGTCGCCAAGGACCTCGACCGCTGCCGCGGCCGCATCGCCGACGCCGAGGGCCGGCTCTGGGACGCCAACCCCGGCGACCTGCCGCGCATGGGCGGCGACAAGCTGCCCGAAACCTGCGGCACCGGCTACGGCGCCGACTTCAAGCCGATCAGCGCCCTGCCCGGCCGGCCGTTCGCGTTCCGTCATGCCTATGTGTTGCCGCGCAAGGATCGGCTGGACGGCCTGACCCTGCGGATCGAGTTCCCGAACTCGCCGACCTCCAAAGGCCGCTACCTTAGCTTCGCGCTGTAAGCGTCGCCGCGCTGCCTATGCAGCGTCGTGCCCGCTTCGGCGGAAGCGGGCCGAAGGCGCCGGATGCAGACGACGCAAGAACGGGGCATCGCGGTCGCGACTCTCGTCGCTCCTACAGGAGTGGGTCGAGAGGGCGCCGGTCGCGGGCGGCGCGAGAGCGGGGCTTCGCGATCGCGACTTGTAACCGGAGCAAATCCTGTGGGGCGGCGCGCCTAGCCTTTGAACGACGCGGCTCTGCGAACTGCGCCCTGGAAGCGCTGCGGCGTCGCTCTCCACCGATCCGGCCGCCCAGCGCGCCGCACCATTCGCGGCCCAGCGGCGGCCCGGCGCCCACCCGCAGCCCGATGGCGGAATCCTTTCCGCCACGCGCGCCATCCTGGCGCGGCCCCGATTCCGATCGTCCGCCTGTCCGTGGCGGCCGCTCCCTGCTCGGCGCGTCCTGCGCGCCTGATCGAATCGGGCGGGGGTTGCCGGTCGGCGATCCTTCGCCGCTCCCGCCGGACCGGGACCGAGCCGCACAGGCATCGCGACGAGGTGCGATGCGCCCTGCTGGCCCGACCCCGATCCGACGCCGGAGTCCTTTCCTGCCGTGCCGCTATTGTCTCTCCCGGACGTCGCAGAGGCTGAGAGTGCGGACGGGGGATCCGCATCGCCGAGCCCGCCGCGTCGCGCGGGTGGTGGAGAAGGCCGGATATCCGTTTCCGGCGCGACATCGGCGGCGTTCCCTCGCGATGCTCTCCACGGACACAGGATCGCGCGGACGCCGGGCCGGCGCAGTCGGGCATCGGCGCGAGCGGGGGTAGGAAATGCCCTATAGACACGGGCGGCCGAACGAGATTCCAAGTTCGGCGCGGCCACGGCTCGGCCGTGCGGCGCCGGCCGCGCCTTGGCGTTCGGTCGATGTTTCAGGCCAGGCCGCGGCCGCACCCGCGATCGGGTGCGGCTTCGATGAGCGACGCCGGCGCTGTCGCCGCTGCGCGTCCCGGTCGCGGCTCGCGGCCGCTCCTACACAAGGGCGGTCGCACTCCGCGCCTTAGGGCATGACCGGCGGGTGGTAGCTCAGGGTCAGGCCGAGCAGCCACAGCAGGCCCAGCACCAGCGGGATATGCACCAGCAACTGGATGAAGGTGAAGCCGACGATGTCGCGCGCCTTCAGCCCCAGCACGCCGAGCAGGGGCAGCATCCAGAACGGATTGATCAGGTTGGGCAGCGCTTCGGCCGCGTTGTAGACCTGCACCGCCCAGCCCAAGTGCACCTGCAGGTCGTTGGCCGCCTGCATCACGTACGGCGCTTCGATGATCCACTTGCCGCCGCCGGAGGGCACGAAGAAGCCCAGCACCGCCGAGTAGGCGCCCATCACCAGGGTGAAGGTGTCGGCGGTGGCGATCTGCACGAACACGCTGGACAGGTGATGCGCCAGGGTCTGCCCGTCGGCGCCCTTGGCCGCGGTCAGCAGGCTGGCGATGCCGCCGTACAGCGGAAACTGGATCAGCACGCCGGTGGTGCTCGGCACCGCGCGCGCGACCGCATTGAGGAAACTGCGCGGCCGCCAGTGCAGCAGTAGGCCGGCGGTCAGGAACAGGAAGTTGTAGGTGTTGAGGTTGGCGATCGCGCTGACCCAGGGCTTGGCCGAGAACTCGTAAGCCAGCCAGCCCAGGCTCATCGCCGCCAACAGGATCGTCACCAGCGGGCTGTACTCCAGCCATTCGCCCGGGCGGCTGCGCGGCGGCAGCGTGGCGGCGTTGCGTTCGTCCTCGGCCAGGCGGTCGGCGCCGTCGAAATCGCGCGCGCGCCGCACCGAGCCGCCGCGCGGCGCGGTGACGTAGCAGACCAGCAGCGACACCACGATCAACGCGGCGGTGAGCGCGATCGACTGCCACAGGAAGATGGTTTCGCTGAACGGAATCACCCCGGTGATCGCCAGCAAGCCGGGCGGCATGCTGGCCGGGTTGGCCTGCAGCTGCGCCGCCGAGGAACTGAGCCCCATCGCCCACACCGCGCCCAGGCCCAGGTAGGCGGCCGCGCCGGCGGCGCGGTAATCCATGTCCAGGTCGTCGCGCCGCGCCAGCGCGCGCACCAGCAGGCCGCCGAACACCAGCGAGAAGCCCCAGCTCAGCAGCGAGGTCAGCATGCTCACCAGGCCGACGTAGCAGACCGCGCCGCGGCCGCTGCGCGGCACCCGCGCCAGCGCGTCGATGACCCGCGCCACCGCCGGCGCGGTCGCGACCACGTAGCCGCCGATGACCACGAAGGCCATCTGCATGGTGAAAGGAATCAGGCTCCAGAACCCGTCGCCGAACGCGGTCGCGGTTGCTGCCGGCGTGGCGCCGAAGGCCAGCGCCGCGACCGCGACGATGGCCACGCCGAGCGCGGCGAACACGTAGGCATCGGGAAACCAGCGCTCGGCCCAGGCGGCGCTGCGCAAGGCGAAGCGGGCGAGCAGACCGTCGTGGACGGCGGTGTCGGCAGCGGGCATGGCGGGATTCCTGCGACGGGCCCGGGCATTGTCCGAGCGAGGGGTGGGCGGGCCACCTGGACTTTAGTCGCAGGGTACGGCGGAGCAAGAGCAAATCCCCCATGGCCCCCCTTTTTCAAAGGGGGGAAGCTTCGGGCTGGATCGCGGTACGCGCAGCCCAGCGCCCTGTCGAACCACCCCTCTGTCGAACCACCGCCCCGTCGAACCACCGCCCCGTCGAAACCCGCTATCGCGTCCCCCCTTTGAAAAAGGGGGGCCAGGGGGGATTTGCCTTTGCCCTTGCCTTTGCTTCTGTCCCCACCCCTCACTTAGCCGGCAGCGCAATCTCCGCCCGCGCCCGCCGCCCCGAGCCGATCACCGCCTCCGCGCGCAACTCCATGCTCGCCTCCTTGGAATACAAGCCGCCGGTCGCGACCGCGGTCCAGGCCGGGTAGTGCCGCTTGAAGAACTCGCGATGCACCTTCAGCACCGGCGCGATCCGGCGCCGAAACTCGGCGTGGTCGCCGGCGACGTGGAAGCTCTGCAGCTCGATCACGTCCTCCAGCCCGGCACCGGCGCTGCGCAGGTGCCGCTCCAGTTCGGCGAACACCCAGCGCGCCTGGGCCTCGTCGTCCGCGCCCTCCACCGCCGGGATGCCGGACACGATCACCCGGTCGCCGATCCGCACCACCGGCGAGTAATGCAGTTCGTGGTACGAGGACTCCCAGCCCGACGGCGCCAGATGCATCCGCGCGGGCGCGGCTTCATCGGCGCGAACGGCGCCGGCGCAGACGCCGGCCAGGCACAGCACTACCGCGGGGCACCAACGCATGAGCGACTCCGGCTGTCGAACCAGCCGCCATTGCAGCGCGCCGCGCGGCCGCCGTCGTTGCCCGCGGTTGCGGTTTCGCCGTCGCGCTCAGGCCGCCGGCGCGCGCAGGGCGTAGTCCAGCGCCAGCCCGGCGAAGATCGTCAGCCCGACCCAGTGGTTGTGCAGGAAGGCGCGGAAGCAGGGCTCGCGCTCGCGCTTGCGGGCGATGACGAACTCGTAGGCGATCAGCGCCGCCGCCACCGCCAGCCCGCCGAAATACCAAGGCCCCAGCCCCGAACGCTGTCCGACCAGGACCAGTGCGGTCAGCATCAGCGCGTACAGCACCCCGTTGGCGACCAGGTCCAGCTCGCCGAACAGGATCGCGGTCGACTTCGAGCCCATCTTCAGGTCGTCCTCGCGGTCGACCATCGCATACCAGGTGTCGTACGCGGTCGACCACAGGATATTGGCCACGTACAGCAGCCAGCCCACCGCCGGCACCTCGCCGCGCACCGCCGCGAACGCCATCGGGATGCCCCAGCCGAAGGCCATGCCCAGGTAAACCTGGGGCAGATGGGTGTAACGCTTGAGATAGGGATAGCTGGCCGCCAGCACCACGCCGACGAAGCTCATCAGCACGGTCAACCGGTTCAGGGTCAGCACCAGGCCGAACGCGACCAGCATCAGCACCGCGAACACCGCCAACGCCTCGCGCCCGCGCACCTCGCCGGTGGCCAGCGGCCGATGCTTGGTCCGCTCCACATGCGGGTCCAGCCAGCGGTCGGCGTAGTCGTTGATCACGCAGCCGGCGGCCCGGGTCAGCCAGACCCCGGCGCTGAACACGAACCAAGTCCACAGCGGCGGCACGCCCTCGGCGGCGATCCACAGCCCCCACCAGGTCGGCCACAGCAACAGCAACCAGCCGATCGGTCGATCGCCGCGGGTCAGCTTCCAATACAGGGACAGCCGGCGCCGCCAGTCCGGCACCGGGGGATGGGATTGGGCGTGTTCCATGGCGCATAGAGTAGCGCGCGGGCCAAGACTGGCTGCCTGGGCGGATCGCCGCGGGCCGAATCGGCCGGCCCGGCAAACGAGGGCGGACGGCGCGGCGCGGCCGGATCCAGCCGCCCGCACCTGTGGGGCGCCCACCGGGCGCGGCCCCGGTGCCGGAACGCCGACCGGTCCCGGCGCGTGGAACCGGGCGCTGGCCTGGCGCCGCGACGGCGCCGGATCCGATCCCCCCGCCCTCGGTCCGCCCCAAGCCGCGGGCCCGCAACACAACACGTGCCCTCGCCCCCGATTTGCGTTTAGAATGCCCGGCCGCACGACGCGTTCGTGCGATGCAGCCTATACGCGCCTGTAGCTCAGCCGGATAGAGTAGCGGCTTCCGAAGCCGTTGGTCGGGGGTTCGAATCCCTCCAGGCGCGCCATCTCCCCCAATCGCATCGCGTTCTGCTCCGCCGGGTGTTTGGGTGGAGAGTCGCCGTTGCTGACGGTTTTGGCCGAGACGAAGGCAACCGCGCCGTAGCCGATAGCGCCGGAACCGCGGCACCATTACGGATAAGAGAAAGCCCCCGGCGCCCAGAAGCGCCACTGCCCATGTTTTCCGATGACAAACCGAGTGCGTCATCAGAACGCCTTTTCCGCTTGATCTGCTGAAAAGGAGCTCTGACCCCGTTTCTGACCCCGTTTCTGGATTCCGAAACGGCCCAGGCTCATCAGTTCGTCCTGCAGGTCGATGGCGAGGCCAACGAGGCCGTTCGTTTCGGCCACCGACTCCGACTGGGAGTAGGCGGTTCGACCGCTCGATACGAACGTCGCCTCGACCGGGCGGAACGTCTCGTCCTCCCGCATCCTCGCCTGCGCCGCCGGCGCGCGGCCGAGCATGACGCGCTTCCGCGACGACCGACGTGTCGACGGGGCTGGCTCCATCCCAACTACACACGGGTGCTCAGCATGACTCTTGAAGAACAACCCAATCTGGAACGTCTCAAGCACGGACTGCGCGACCTTAAGCGATTGCGCCCCATCGCCTTCGGCGACATCGCGGCGCTCGAGGACTTGCGCGAGCTTGCCTATAGCGAGCTTCAACGCCGCGCAGGCAACGCCCTGCGTCTGCTGCACAGCGATCTGGTCGAGATGATCGCCTTCGACAACGTCGATGTCCGCAAGGCGGTGTGCGATGTCGTCGCCGAGTGACACCGACCTTTGGTTCTTGAGGGCTATGGCGGCGACAGTCCTCGTCGCCGCCTCCGACGGGCTTCGCCGGCACCGTCCGCAAGAAGGGCTACCTGCTGGCCTCCGCTAAGGAAGGAAAGGAGGAGCGGGTGTACCGCATCCAGACCGAGGCCGATGCGGTTCTGCCGACCGAGCCGAGCGACGAAGAAGCGTAATCGCCATGAAGCGGCCGGGCGCCATGCCCGGCCGCGCCCGAAGGCTACGACTACGCGCGTTACATCGGGTTGGTCGTCTCGGAGCGTGACCCGTCGCGGGTCACGGTCGATGCGGCGCCGGAGGTCGACTAGCTGAGTTGGTTGATGGTCGCCAGCGACAGCCCCTGGGTGGGACTCGGCGCCTGCGACATGGGCACGCCTTCGCAAAGCGAGGCGGCAGCCTCCTGCGCAGCTTCTTGAGCGGATCGGGCCGATTGGGCCGCGTTATAAGCGGCGATAGCGGACTCCTCTTTCGCAGCCAACTGTGTTTCGCTGGTGATCAAGCCGCTAAGCGCATCGTCCACCGCTTGCGCGGCCTCTTCGGCGGCTTTCGCGGCCTGCTGTGCCGCTTGGGCCGCCGCTTGAGCCGCTGCAGGATCTTTGCAGGTGCGCTCTGCGTCTAGAGCGGCCTCGGCAGCTCTCTGCGCAGCGGCTATCGCGGTCTCGGCCAGAGCGCTCACTTCTGCATCTTTCTGCGCCTGGCTGGCGGCGTTGACGTTACTGGCCGCGTCGGAACCACCGACGCCACCAGCACCAGAAGAGGATTCGGCCATGGGTACAGTCCTTGTAGTGAACAATAAATCGAACGAGGGCCGCGGTGCGAGGGACGACACCACGAAACGAAGGTAGCCGTCGCCGCCGTACGGCGCCATTGGGGTTGCCCCTAGGGAGAAGCTGTCTGACGGCTGTCTGCAAAGCAGAAGGGGCGCGAACATCGCGCCGATTCCCTTGGCTTCCACGGCGACTAGAGCGTTCATGGACTCCCAACCACGGAGTCCAACTATGCTGTACACCGACGCCTGCCTCGCCGACCTCCCCGATACAACGTTGAACTATATCGAAGCCGAACTGGCGAACAACGAAACCAGCAGCAACCCCGAACTGCACGGTGGCCGACGTTGCGCTAAGTGATTCGACTTCCACCGAAGTCGAGGGAACTGTCAGGCGCCATCGCGCATGGCGCTGCTGCGGGGCAGAGCCAAACGACCAGCGCGACTATGACGAGCGACGGGCCTTCGTCACCCGCGAGTGGAATTCACTTCGTGGACCCAATCGCAGGTGATGCCGGCCTTGGCGTGATGCTTATGGACCGCTTCGGCGTTGGGAGCGTCCAGGACACAATAGACCTTGTCGTCCTTCTCGTTGAACAGAATGTCGTGGTGCGTGACTCCGAACTCGTCAGCGGGAGCGTTCTGCAACTTGCTCAATTCGTCCGCTGTGAACGGCTTCATAGGATGGGCGTCTATGAACTTTGACACGGCTTTAACCTCCTCCCGCCTGGACGATGGTTATCGAGCGCTTCGCGGCGGGAAGCGAAAGGCGCTCGACGGTAGTTCGCCGCAGCATTGGACCATCGCCGCAGATTCTGCAGCTCGTTCAGTTCGCCCGCCGTGAACGCCTCTTGGCGCCCGACTGCGATTGGGTCCCAGTTGGGAGACAGAGCCTTGGCCGCCGCCAGCTCAGGCTTCCGACCGTTTGAGGAGCGCCCCCGCGTTTCCCAAGCGATCCCAGGGTCGGATCAAGCGCCTTGATGTCGCTTCGGACTTGAGTAGTGGAAGGCCTGCGTTCGTAAGTGCCTGAATCCCAAGGAATGAGCAATAGTCGGCCGACCACGGGGTTTGGAGTAGAGGCCTGGAGGGCGGCGAAAAATCGCCAGTGGCCTGCCCGTGGAGAATTCGCCGACCGATCGTTAACCCGCCCGAAAGAAGGGGGCTCTCGTCGTCGCGACGAGGCGTAGAAATTGAGGCTGGGAATTTGCTGCAGAACCGCTCTGACCCCGTTTTCAGCTCTTTCGGGACACTTCAAGGAGAGATAAGGAATGCCAACCCGTCACCTATGGCTCTATGGCCTGCTGCTGTGCTGCCTCACTACCGCTTGTGTCCATGCTCATCCTAAGAACGATCGCCAGGTAGTGCGCCTGAAGATGGAGGTTGGAATTCCCTGCGTGTCATTGGCGAACGATGATGTCGCGGTTCTGCTACCGGAAGCAGTCGTTCGCCGCGTCGCCGAGGGTAAAGATCAGCTTCAGCACAACGATCACGCTCGTCGCGTCTGGGGTGACCGCGCCAAGACGATTCTTGCGCAAGCCGACGAAAAACAGGACCGGTTTGGATGTAGGACTATGGCGTTGTCGTCGGACGAAGCCACTTATCTGGTAGCCGAGTTAATCAAACGAGGAGACGCAGCTGTTTACACATCCAAGTCGCGCGAACTTCAGGCTACGGCGAGTTTTAGCGAAACCTCCTGCGAATCCGCGCCATCAGGCTACCTCGATATTTTTGCTGGGGACGGCACGCCAGTAATCAGGATGATCACTTGCCAGGTTTAGTCGGACAAACAATGGGGCAGATCTGATTTTCCAGGAATTTACTGAAAATCCACTCTGCCCCGTTCTCCGCTGCCCCGGTTTTTGCCGTTGCGCAACATGACTTCCTCGGCCCGGGCGCGATCGCGCTTGGATTCGACCCTGGATTCGGGCTAACCGGGAAAGCAGATACGCTCTTCTTCGTCATCGCGCCGCGACGGACTGGCCACGCAACGGTTCGCCGCGGTCGACGCGACGTCCGTCCGCGGCGTAGTCGTTGAAGAACGCCGGCAGACCGGCGCCCTGGCCGAAGACCGGCGAGTCCTGCAGGTGGAAGTGCAGGTGCGGTTCGCTGGTGTTGCCGCTGTTGCCGCAGCGGCCGAGCACGTCGCCGGCGGCGACCCGGTCGTCCGCTTTGACCCGCACGCTGCCCTGGCGAAAATGCGCGAGCATCGCGTATTCGCCGTTGCCGAGATCGAGCATGACGTGATTGCCTGCCGGCGCGTCGGCATTGGTGGTGCCGATCGCCTGGTCGGGCAGGCCGTCCACCGCGGCGACTACGCGCCCGGCCGCCGGTGCGAGAATCGGCTGGTTCCAGCAGTAGTAGTCCGCGAGCTCGTCGCCGTCGCTGCGATGGCTGCGGCCGTCGACGCGCTTGAGGAAGTCGTAGGCGAAACGCTGACCCGGATTCGCGGCGTGGTAGTTCTGCTCGATCGAACGCCCACCCCAGGCGACGAGCCACCCGCCCTCGAACGGCAGGCGCAGTGCCGCCTTCGTGTCGTAGTCGAGATGGCGCGAGGCGGCTTCCTTCGGCGGCTCCGCGGGGCGGACGAAAAAGCCTTCGACCTGACCGTCGGCGCCGATCTCCCACTGCATCGCTATGGTCACCGGCGCCTTGCTCCAACGCGCCGTGCGTAGGTACACGCGAATGCCATCGGCCTCGCGGGTCGTCTCCGATATCGGCGCCTGCTCTTCGCCGAGTTGCGTGCCGATTTGCGCGCGGAACGTAGCCAACGCTTCGGCGTCCGGCACCGCCTGACGCATCCTCGGGGAGAACCGCGCCCACAACTCCTTGGCCTTGCCGTCCAGGAAGAGCCGCGACAACTCGCGGCCGACATTGAGGGTGGCTTCGTCTTGGCCGGCACCCGTGGCCGGCTGAGAGCCGGCCGTGTCGGGCTTCGCCTGCGGCATGGTGGACGCGGCGGTCGCCGCCAGAAGGCAGGCCGTCGCGACGAGGCGTCGAAGAACCATCATGATCGATCTCCCAAGTTGGAGGGTACGGTTTCGAGCCGCGCCGCGATCTGTTGCCGATAGCACGCCAGCGCACTGCGTCCTTGGGCGGTGACGGCGGCGCGGGATAAAAATCTTCCGCCGCAGAAAATCATTTCGATAGCGACCAGCCCACCCGCTTCGAACTTGCCAGACGGCGAGACGGGTTGCCCTTTCTCCAACGGCAGCGAACCGAATTCAAAGAAGCCAAACTCCGCCCACTTCGCAACCGAGAGGGCGGCGAGGATCGACAGCTGTGCGGGTTCATGTGCGAGGCGATCGGCCGTCTCGATTGAACGGATGAAGACCGAGAGTGCGTTGGAGATTATTTGTCGGCGAGACGGGAGCGACCCTCCAACCTTGCGGTTGCGGAGGATCAGAGTCGGGCCCTATGGGGCGAACGGGTCCACGCGCCCTTGTTCGGCATGTGTCTATTCAGCTGCGGCTGAGCATAGCAACGCGACCGATCGGTAATCCGTGCCCGCGATCAATCTTGCGCTCGCAGATTCATATCCGACTGCACCCTGCGACCTGTACGAGGAACAGCCCGTCTGGAGTCAAGCTTCATCTACAAGATGATTTCGTTATCTTCTAGCCGCGCGGCGCAACTGCGACACGCTAGCGTCTTGCCGGGCAGTACTTCGCACCATCGAAACGCACCGCTCCCGACGCCTAGAGACCGCGCCGTCGCCAGTAGCGGCGGAAACGCAGAACGACGAATAACGCGAATCCGGCCCCGGCCCCCAGCGGAACCAGGGCCCAGGCAGCCGCTCCGATGGCCAGGGCGAACGCGCCCGCCAGCAACAGCCAGTAGGCGAAGATCGTGGCCCAGCCGACCACGCCGAGCCACCACCAGTTCCCATGATCGATCCCGGTGAAATAGCAATATCGCGCGAACAACGCCTCGACGCCCCAGGCGAGCAGCTGCCCACCGAGTATGACTCCTGTCAGGACGAACCAGATGTACTCGTTCTGCATCCCCGCTCTCGCATGGTTAGCCACTTGGATGCGCAAGCGCGCATTCGCATGGATCGATGTCTCGATCCAGCCAGCGCTTTTCTCTCAGCTACCGGAAGCGGTCAGCTCGATTTTTCCCAAGGCAACGACCGAGGTCGAGGAAAGATCGACTCCTCGCTCCAACAGCAGCGCCCGGACGGCTTCGACCTTTGCTTCGTCGACCCAGACCCTCAACTCCGTCTCTTTTGGATCGACGTTCGTGGAACTTTCGATGCCTTCGGCATCGAGTATCGCCTCGATCTGACGACCTTTCGCTTCCAGTTCGCGGATCGAGTACGGGGATTGAACCGCCACAAAAGCCGGGTTGCTGGTCAGGGCTCTCAGGCTCGTCTCTGCATCTCGACTGAACTTGACGATGACGCGATAGTTCGGTGTGTTCTGGATGTACAGGCCGCCGAACGTGCCGGGAAACTCCGCTTCCGCCTTCAGCTTTACCTCGATCGCCTGATCCGAAATGCTGAGCTGCTGCCTGGCCTCCACGATGGTCACACCCCGCGCCGCTGCGTAGTCGCGAACGAACTGGACCGGCTCCTGGTCGTCGGGTTCTGCGTGCGCACCAAAGGACAGCAGAGTAGCAAGGGCGAAAGGGAGCGCTGGCAATTTCATGTGAACCTCCGTGTAGATGCCGGATTCGGCACTGTACGAACATACTCTCCGGCCGAAGGCCGACGAAACCCCAGAATGGATTCCCCACCCAGCCGCCTGCGGTCGCCCAGCGGGGCAATGGGGTTGGAGCGGCTTTCCGTCGGGCCTGCCGGAAAGTCGCTTCGACCGAGCATCCGGAAGGCGGTCCAGTGCCTGGTGCAGCCCGGCTCCCGGCCGTACTGCGCAGCGTTCTTGGCGCGGACGGGGCTTGTAGTAAGGTGAGACAAAACCCCTCAGACCGCATCGCCCCCCAAGCCCAGAGCGCAGCATGAGCCCCCAGCCCACTGGCTATCTCCGCGGCAACGATTTGATCCTCACCCGCCGGTTTCGCGCCTCCATCGACGAGGTCTGGGCGAGCGTGACGCGATCCGAGCGCACCGCGCTCTGGTTCGGCCGCTGGCAAGGCGACGCCGGACCGGGCAGGACGGTGCGGCTGCAGTTGACGCACGAGCAGGGTCAGCCCTGGGCCGAGGTGGCGATCGAGGCATGCGAAGCGCCGCGCCGCCTGGCGATCGCGATGAAGGACGACTACGGCGATTGGCGCATCGAGCTGAACCTGGTGCAGGCGGGCGATTCGACCGAACTTCGGTTCGTCCAGCGCCTCAGCGACGCGGCGCAGGCCGGCGAGGTGGGGCCGGGTTGGGAGTACTACCTCGACATGTTGGTCGCGGTGCTCGACGGCAAGCCGCTGCCCGCGTTCGCGGATTACTACCCGGCGCAGAAGGCGCATTATCTGCAGGGTGCGTGAGCCGC
This sequence comes from Lysobacter sp. BMK333-48F3, assembly GCF_019733395.1. Lineage (NCBI taxonomy): Bacteria > Pseudomonadati > Pseudomonadota > Gammaproteobacteria > Lysobacterales > Lysobacteraceae > Lysobacter > Lysobacter sp. BMK333-48F3. The sequence goes on from NZ_JAIHOO010000001.1 coordinate 1,439,807, forward strand.
TTCCTCCTCGATGGACCTGGTGCTGCTGGCACTACGACTGACGTGGCCCGCACGCCCAGGCACTTGCCTCTCACAGGAACCATGCCATGTCCGACCCGGAAAAGACGCTTTCCGAACGGCTGATCCGCAATGTCCAAGAGGTTCCGCTGGAACGCTTCGAGCGAGGCTCGAAGTACCTGAGCGATCGCGTGCGGATCACCGATGGCACCGTCGCGCGCAAGCTGGCGGCGACCTATGACGTGGTCCCGGCCGGGATGCGGGCCTGTCCCTACCATCTGCACTACGCGCAAGAAGAGATGTTCATCATCCTGGAGGGCACGGGGACCTTGCGTGTCGCCGGCGAAATGCTTCCGGTGAAGGCCGGCGACGTCATCTGCATTCCGCCCGGGCCTGAGTATCCGCATCAGCTCATCAATACCTCGTCTGAAGCCCTGAAGTATCTTTCGATCGGAACCACCGACGATCCGGAGATCTGCGTGTACCCGGATTCCGGGAAGTTCATGGCCGAAGCCAATCTGGGCGGCACCGCGCCGTTCGAGGCGATCGACCGGATCGATGGCGGCGTGGACTATTGGAGCGGGGAGTCCTGATCCGCAGCTGCGGGTTCCTGGCGACTCGATTCGACTGCTGAGTCCGCACTACGCAAAATCCCTGCGATCGAGCTGACGATCAGCACAAGGCCGAACAGTGCGGAGAATTTCCAGAGATTATCTGTAGGGACCGGGATACTCGGGATCATGGCTACGCATCTCGTCAAAATGGATGTCGTCGTACGCCGGCTCGGCGGCCGCCTGGCGCCCCTTTCCAAGCGCTATCGGCCTCCCAGAACCGGTTGTTATGAAGCGCTTCGCGCTCCTGTCACGACCGCAAAACGCCATCGGGGTTAAGGCTGTTCGCTACCGCTCCGAGAGGTACCGATTATGAGCGCTTCAACGCAAAAAGCAGAGATCGAGCGATTAGAAAAGGCCTTCTGGAAATCCATCGCAGAGCGGCAGCCGGAAACGGCCACCAAGCTTCTGACCGAACCGGCCCTCATGATCAGCACGCATGGCGTCAACCAGTTCGACCATGCCGCCTACATCAAGATGGCGAATGACGATCGATTCAAGCTTGTCGACTACACCATTTCGGATATGGCCGTGCTGTTCCCGACGGACGAAGTGGCGATCGCCACCTATCGTGTCGCCCAGAAAGTGGAGGCCGACGGCGAGACAACGCAAATGGATGTGTACGACAGCTCCACCTGGATCAAGATGGGCGAGCAATGGCAGTGCGTGATGCACACGGAAAGTCCAGTTGCCTCCAGCCATTGACGCGTCCGCAGACCGATTCGCATGGGCGTCCCAGACGGTCGTCCATGTCGGCTGCGAGTTGGTTATACCGACTCCGGCGCTGCGCCAAGCCGCGGCGCCAGGCAATCGTTGCGGTCACCGACGCTACCGGTCGAGCTCCGCATCGATCGGGGCAAAATAGCTTTCCGCCACCACCGCCGGCGCCGATTTGCCCAACAGATAGCCCTGCAGCTCGTCGCAGCCCAACTCGCGCAGGAACGCCGCCTGTTCGGTGGTTTCCACGCCTTCGGCGACCACCTGCAGGCCCAGGTCGCGCGCCACGGCGAGGATCGCGCGGGTGACGGAGGCGTCCAGCGCACTGTTCGGTAGGCCCTGGACGAAGGTCTGGTCGATCTTGAGTTTGTCCAGGTCGAAATGCTTCAGATAGGTCAGGCTGGAATGGCCGGTGCCGAAATCGTCCAGAGTCAGCTGCGCGCCCAGGGCCTTGAGCGCGCCCAGTTCGGCCTGCACCCGGCCCAGGTTCTCCATCATGGTGCTTTCGGTCAGCTCGATTTCGAGCATCTCGGGCGGCACCCGGTATTCCTTCAACGCATCGCCGACCGCGCGATGCAGACCTGGCCGGCGCAGCTGTTGCGGCGACACGTTGACCGCGACGGTGAACCCGGCGTACCCCGCATCGAGCCATTCGCGGATCTGCCGGCAGGCCTCGCGCACCACCCAGGCGCCGATTTCCGGCATCAGGCCCAGGCCTTCGGCGACCGGGATGAACCGGTCCGGTGGCACCTTGCCGAACGAGGGGCTGGTCCAGCGCAGCAGCGATTCGAAACCGGTCAGGCGCCGGTCGAAGGCGCAGAACTTGGGTTGGTAGTGCAGGGCGAATTCCCCGGACTGCGCGGCCTGGCGCAGCAGTCCGCCCATCAGGATCCGGTCTTCGATGTCCTGCATGTCCTCGGTCTGGAACGAGCAGACGCAGTCGCGGCCGAGGTTCTTGCCGCGCTCGGCGGCCGCCTGCGCATGGCGCAGCAGATCCAGCGCGGTGCGGCCGTGCGCGGGCGCATGGCTGACGCCGATGGTCGCGGTCAGCAATACCCGGTAGCGCTCGACTTCGAACGGCATCGACAGCAGGTTGCGGATGTGCTCGGCCAGGCCCACCGCCGCGGCGCTATCGCCGCCCTGCTGGACCACCACGAACTCGTCGCTGGCGAAATGACAGACGGCGATGTGCTGATTGGCCAGCGACTGCAGGCGCATGCCGACGGCGCGCAGAACCTCGTCGCCGTTGCGGTGGCCGATCGAACCGTTGATGCCGTGGAAGCGGTCCAGATTGACGAAGATCACCGCGGCGAAGCCGCCGCCCTCCTCGACCGCGCGGATCATCCGCGGTTCCAGGATGGAGTACCGCTCCAGGCCGGTCACTACGTCGTAGCGGGCGTGGTAGGCGACTTCGGCCATCAGCCGCTTGTGTTCGCTCAGGTCGCGGATGAAGGCGGTGAAATAGGGCGCCGCCCCGCTGTCGCTGCGGGTCACGGTCAATTCGACCGGGAACCGGTCGCCGCCGGCGCGGACGGCGGTGAGTTCCAGCCGCCGGTCCAGGATGGTCGACACGCCGGTCAGCAGGTGGCGCTTGAAACCCTGCCGATGCGCGTCGCGGAACTCGGGCGGAACGATGACTTCGGCGACTTCCAGCCCCAGCACCTGCTCGCGCTTCCAGCGGAACACCCGCTCGGCCGCGGGATTGAACTCCCTGATCCGGCCCGACTCGTCGATCACGACGATCGCGTCCAGCGCCGAGTGCACGACGCCGCGGTATCGCAAATCGCCCTCGGAGGGGCGCGCAACGCTCTGGCCTGCAACGTCCTGCATCAAGTCCCCTCCCAGGCACTTGTGGCGCCCGCGAGCGCCTTGCCGCCGCCATGGACCTTCGGCCGGTCGGACGGCGTGGGTACGCTCGAACCGTTCGGCGGATTATTGCCGCAGCGCCCCGGGTCGCGGCTGTCGCAGGTCTCCGTTTTGGCAGAAAGCCGGTCCCTAGGCTGCGTGGCCCCATTGAACGGGTGTCTTTGTTTGGTCCGCGTGAGCGGCGCGGCCGGCGCCAGGATGCCATCGACGGCCCCTGCCCGGCCGGATCGGGCGGATCACCGGGCTGGCGGTCGGGCCGGACGAAACCGACGCAGGGTGATGCGCGTTACGGTTCGGGCCTGGCGACACGGTGCGCTGCGCTTCCCGGCGAGCGCGGTCGGGCAACGGGCGACGGCGATGGGGAACGGTTCCGGTTGCCGTTCGCGGGCCGCCCTCGGCCGCGCTTGTTAGGATCGTGCTCGAACCACCGATTGGGCCGGATGCATGACAGATCAAACCGGCGTATCCGGATCCTGCCACTGCGGCCAGGTCCGAATCGTGCTGAAGCAGTTTCCGCCGACCGTCACCGAGTGCAACTGCTCGCTCTGCCGCCGCTATGGCGTGCTCTGGGCGTATGTAGAGGCCGAGTCGATGATGGCGAGCCCCGACGAGTCGCTGACCGACCGCTACGCCTGGAACGGCCGGCACGTGGATTTCCATCGCTGCAAACGCTGCGGCTGCCTCACCCACTGGATGCCCAGGGATGCGCGCCGGCAGTCCCGCGGCGTCAACGCCCGCCTGTTCGAACCGGCGGTGCTGGCGAACGCGACCCGGGTGTTCCGGGACGGAGCGAGCAAGTAGCTCGATTGAGGCGGGCTTCCCAATCGCTGGGCCCACACCCCGGAGCACGGTAGGAGTTCGGAATTCCGTTGATCGAGCGCGGACCGCTGCAGATCGGTCCGCGCCGTGATGACGCTGGCAGCACAAACCCCGGCGAGCCTACCGCGCGACGTCAGCCGCAAACAGCGGGCCGCGAACCCTGAGGGCGCGGCCCGCCGCGTGCGGCGTTTACTGCGGCGCGTCCTGCAACACGATGTCGTCGAGCTGGAAGCTCGCGCCGTGGTTGGCCGAACCGCCCGAGCCGAGCAGCTGCACCCAAACGCTGGCGGTCTGCGCCGGCGGCTGCACGTTGGCCGTCACCTGGGCCCAGTCGTCGCCGGCCGCGCCCAGCGATACGTCGCTGTACGAGGTGTCCTCATCGCCGGTCGCCGGGGTGCCGCCCTCTTTCAGCCAGCGCAGGCGCAGGCGCGCGTTGGCGGGCAAAGGCGGCGTGCCGGCGACGTGCCGGACCCAGAAGCTCAACCGCTTGGCGCTGCTGTCGGACAGGTAGCCCGGATGGTTGGCGAGCGCGGCAGCCCAGTAATTGTCCTCGATCGTCAGCTGCAGGCTGTGCGCGCCGCCATGGCCGACATCGGCGCGGGCGACACTGCTGCCGTACCACGGCGCCCACAGGCCGATCGAGCCTTCCAGGGTGGCGGTCGCCGGGTCGATCAGGTTGAACGCCGAGCCGTCGGTAGTGCTGCCGGCATCCTGCAGGTAGGGGGCGGCGCGCCAGGCGTTGAAGCTCATCGTCTCGCCGTAGCGCTTGGCGAAACGCCAAGGACCGTAGTAGTGGTTGTTGGCGAAGCGGTTGTTGTTGTTGAACATCACATCGTTCTGCACCTGCTGCACGGTGTAAGGCGACCAGCTCAGGTTGTTCTCGCCGGTGGCGTACAGCGCCTGCGCGCCGCAGAAGCTGGAACTGCCGCAGGGCACCGCGACCGGGTCGAAGTAGAACTCGTTGCCGGTCACCTGGATGTTCTTGGCGTGCCAGCGGCAGTCGCGCTGCAGGACCGGATCGCCGTTGATCTGGGTGTAGCACGGATGCAGGTTGCTGACCGGGTCCGGGTACTTGCTCGGGTTATTCGGGTCCGGACGCACGATCAGCGCCGGATGCACGAACGGGGTGCAGTAGACCTGGCTGGTGTTGCCGTTGGAGTTGCAGAAGCGGTTGGAGCTTTCGTAGATCGACACCCCGGAGAAATTGTTCTCGAAGTAGTTGTCGTAGATGCGCAGCTGATCCGACCCGCTGACCTGGGTGGGCAGGCGGCTGTCGCCGCCGGACTCGGACAGATAGATCGCCGGCGCCGGCGCGCCGCGGTCGCTGTTGCCCGACACCCAGCCGTTGTTGATGAAGGTGTTGGCGCGGATGGTGGCGTTGTAGCTGATCTCGTACCAGATGCCGACGCCGTCGTTGTCGCGGATGTAGTTGTTCTCGAACAGGAAGTCGATGTTGTTGGTGTCGGCCCACAGGCCGGTGCCGCGGTTGTGGTGGACGTAGTTTCCGACCACCTTGGCCCCGCGCACGTCCCAGAACTTGCCGCCGCCGGTGCAGCCGCACTTGGTGCTGGCCTCCCAGTCGTCGACGTTGTTGCCGACGATCTCGTTGTAGCTCAGTTCGATGTCGACGATCGCCGAGCGCCCCGGAACCGGCTGTTCGGGCGTCGCCGGGCCCTCGCTCTGCAGCGGCCACTTGAACATGCTGAAGCCGTACTGGCCGTTGTCCTTCAGGCAGTTGTAGCGGACCTTGTTGTGGCTGCCGAGGAACACGCCGGCGCCGCGATTGTTGGCGATGGTGTTGTACTCGATCGTCCAATGGTCGCCGGCGTCGTGGTTGACCACGCCCTGGTCGAAGTTGCCGTAGTCCAGGGTGGGGTCGTCGCTGTAGCGGCCGAAGTTGCGGATGGTCAGGTAGCGCACCACCACGTTCTGCGCGGTGCTGGTGAAGGCGTAGTGGTTGAGGTTCTGGCCGTCGATGATCGCGCCGGGCCCGCCGATGTAGGCGTTTCCGTCGCGGGCGATGATCTGGCTGTACTTGTGCGTGCCCAGGGTGTGCACGCCGGGCGCGAACCAGAAGGTGCCGGAGCGGCGGAAATCGAAGCCGCTGTTGTCGCCGGCCGGAACCACGATCGCGCCTTCCGGCGCCGTCGCCGGGCCGCTGGGCATGACCCCGGCCTGGCAGTAATTGGCCGGCGGTTCGCCCGGCCACATCAGGCCCGCATGGGCCTGGCCTTCGCCGCCGATGCGCGGCTGCGCCGCCATCGCCGGCGCCGCGACGAGTCCGCTCAACAGCACAGCCGGCAGCAGGCGCGCGAGACGCCTGCGCCGGAACGAGGAGTTACGAAAGTCGATAGCCACTGATGAATCCCCTGGACGATGACGATGAGAGCGGCCGGCGACGATCGCCCCCAAGGCGACGGACCCGGCTCTGGTCGCGGCGGCCGGCGGATGGTCGGGAGCGACCCGCGCGATCCTCCGGCGAATCCGGACAGTGCGTTGATGCCATGCGCCGTCATGCCGGCGTAGTGGCCGCTGTCATCACATCTGCAAGCTGTGATGCAATTCGCGACAGGCGCGGGTACTGGCCCGCTGGGCGCGGCCATTCCTCGGGATCGATCGCGAACGCTCCGGCGAGCGTCCGCCGGCCCCGTCCTGGCTGATCGCGCCGGCCGCGCTCAAACCAGCGTCGCCATCAAGTGCCTGGCCCGCGCGATGGCGGAAACCAAGCCGTTGCGGGCCTGATCCGTCAGTTCCGGCCATTCGTCCGCCTCGCCCTGGTGGCGCTCCACCCGTTCAAGCGCCAGCCCGGCCGGCTGATCGCCGATCAGCCGACAGCTGGACTTGAGCTTGTGCGCCAACTCCCTGAGCTCCAGGGCATCGTTGCGCCCACACGCGGCGTCCCATTTGCCCAGGTCCTCGACGGTGGTGGCGATGAAGACATTCAGCACCCTCCGCAGACTGGCCCGGCTCCCGCCCACCGATGCCACCAGCGACGCGAGTTCGGGCGAATCGGCGATCGGATCTGCGGCATCCGCCGCGACTGCGGGCGCGAGCATCTTGTTCAGCAAGTCGCGCAGATCGCGCATCTGCACCGGCTTGGCCAGGAAACCGTCGCCGAGCAGGCCGGACTTGGCTTGCGAGCTTTGCAGGGCGTCGGCAGTGACGAAAACGATGCCGATCCGCGGCGCCCCCCGCGCGTTTTCGTCGCGGCGGATCCGCTCGGCCAGTTGGTAGCCGTCCAGCACCGGCATGTGGCAATCGGTCAACAGGATCTTGTACTGCCCCGGGTGGCTTCGCAGCATGCTCCATGCCTGTTCGCCGTCGGCGGCGACATCGCAGCTGAAGCCCAGGTGCAGCAGTTGGCGAGTGATGACGTCGCTGTTGGTCGGGTTGTCCTCGGCCACCAGGATTTGCGCCGCTGTTCCGGTCCGGTCCGGGCGGCTCCGCTCGAACGAACGCGGGCGCGGCGATGGCGCCGAACCGCCTCCGGCGCCGGCGATCTGCGGATCGCGCAGCAACTGCAGCCCTGCGGCCAGGGCCTGGCTGGTCAGCGGGCTCCCGGCCACCAGAACCGCGTGCGGATCCGGCGTCGGCTCGGCCTTGATCGCCTCGCCGCGGACGAACACGATCGGCATGGCGGCGCCGTGCGGGTGCCCGCGAACCATGCGACGGACATCGTCGTGCCTGTCCGCGCAGCCCTTGTCGACGATCAGTACGCTGTCGCGCGGCGGCGCATCCGGCGAAGGAAAGATTCGTTCGGCGAGGTCGGCATCGAGCGCCAACGAGCGGGCGTTCAGCCCCAATTCGCCGCACAACCGCAGCAGCAGCTGGGTCCGGTCGGAGTCCTTGCACAGCACGAAAGCGCGCAGGCCTTGGAAAGCGCCGGGCTGCGCTTTCGGCGCCTCCAGGCAGCGCTCGACAGGCACGGCGACGCTGAAACAGCTGCCCACCCCGGCCGAACTGAAGCACTCGACCTGCCCGCCCATCAGTGCGACCAGACGCTTGACGATGGTCAGGCCCAGACCGGTTCCGCCGAAGCGTCGAGTGGTGCTGACATCGGCCTGCTGGAACGGATTGAACAAGACTTCCAGGCGCTTGCCATCGATGCCGATGCCGGAGTCGACGACATCGAAACGCAGCGACCTGCGGTAGGACGCGTCCTCGCAGCTCAGGCGCACGCGGATGGTCACGCCGCCCTTCTCGGTGAACTTGACCGCGTTGCCGACCAGGTTGCCGAGCACCTGGCGTAAACGGACCCGATCGCCCATCACCCGTCGCGGCACGTTCGGCGCGATCAGCACATCCAGGTCCAGCCCCTTCTCGCGCACCTGCGCCCTGAAGGACTCGGCCACCGACTCCACCAGGCGCCTGGGCGAAATCGGCGCGTTCTCCAGCTCCAGTTTTCCCGCTTCGATCTTCGAGAAGTCGAGGATGTCGGCGACGACGGTCTGCAGCACGAACGCCGATTCCCTGCACAGGCGCAGCAGATGGGCCTGGTTCTCTTCCGTGACGACCTCCGACAACAGATCGACCGTGCCGACGATGCCGTTGATCGGAGTGCGTATCTCGTGACTCATCATGGCGAGGAAGTCGCTTTTGGCGCGCGTCGCCTGCTGCGCTTGCTCGGCCGCCTGCTTCAGCTCGGACTTCAGGGTCTCCTCGTTGGTGACGTCGTGGACGATGCCGGTAAAGAACCCACCCGGCTTCGGATGCTCGTTGCGGGCATAGATCGCGCGTACCGAGACGTAGCGCAGTACGCCGCCGGGGTGAACGATCCGGTACTGATCGGTGTATGCGCCGCCCGAGCCGGCCACGCGCCGCAGCAGGTCCATGACCCGCCGACGGTCCTCGCGATGGAGACTGCGATAGAGATAGCGAGCACCGATGTCGACGCCCGCCGGCCAGCCGAATATGGTCCGCACGTTGGCGTCGCATTCGATCGTCGCGGTCCGCCACACGCCGCCAGGTGCAGCGCCCGCCGGCCGATCGGCCCGCCAGACGCCCAGCTGGCCGCTTTCCAACGCCATGGCCAAGTCCATCCGCGACTGCTTCAGCTCGGCCAGGGTGCGCTCGGCGGTCCGCCGCGCCTGATCGATCTCGATCAGCTCATGCTTGCGCTGGGTGGCGTCGCGATGGACGCCGATCACATAGGAAGAACGCCGCGGGGTCGGATAGGGAGCCAGGTGGCCCTCTATCCAGCGCCAACCCTCGCCTTCGCAGAACAGCCTGAACTCGAAGTCCTTGACGTCGCCGCTGCGCAGCGCTTCGTCGACCCGGGCCCGGATCGGGTCGACGTCGTCGGGATGCATGCGCTCGAACACGTCGCCGACCGCATCGGTGCCGGTGGAAACGGCAAGGATCTTGCGCGAGTTTGCGTCCAGTTCGGCCTTGTCGGAGGCTACATCCCAGGCCCACATGCCGAACCTGGCCGCGTGCAGGGCGATCGAAAGTCTTGCGTTGCTTTCCTGCAACTGCGCGCGCAATGCCTGGTTGCGCCACAACGAGTAGCGCCGCACGGCCAGCAACAGCAAGCCGATCAACGCCACGACGTAGAGCGCATAGGCCCAGCCGGTGCGCCACAGCGGCGGCAGGATCTCGATGCTCGTGATCCGCTTGCCCGGCCCCCACGAGCCGTCGGCCCGCTGTTGGCGGATCTGCAGTTCGTATTCGCCTGGCGATAATCGGCTGTAGTTGATCGCCCGGTCGTTCGGCAGAGCGCTCCATTCCGACTCCAACCCCGACAGACGATAGGACAGGCGGCGCGCATCGCCCAGCACCGCGATATGGAACACGACGCGGTCGTCGGAGTAGCGCGCGGTCACGGTCGACAGCTTCTCGCCCTGCAGATTGATGGTCTTGCGGCTGCCGACTTCAAAGCTGCTCAGGACCACCGGCGCGGCATCGGCCGGGCGGATGTCGCTGGGAACGACCGCCCAAAGCCCGCCCAAGGTACCGAAGTAGAGCGCCCCATCCGCGCCGAGAGCGGCGGATTTCATATTGACGTCGGCGCGCGGAATCCCATCCGCGGCCAGGTAGCTCTGGAAACGGTCGCGCTGCCGCTCCCAGTAGGCGACGCCGCGGCTGGTCGCGATCCACACCCGGCCGGCCGAATCGCCGACGATAGCATCGATGGTGATGTCGGGCAGGCCGTCCTCCAAACCGTAACGACGGAACCGCAACCGGCCGGAGGGGTCGCGGATCAGGCGGTTCAGACCCGCCCGCGTACCGACCCACAGATTGCCCGCGCGGTCGGTAAAGGTCTGCAGGATGTAGTTGTCGGACAGCGACTGCCGGTCCAGCGGGTCGTGCTGGAACCGTCGAATCTGGCGGGTGTTCTCGTCGAAACTCAGCACGCCCTTCATCGTTCCCAGCCACAGCGTCTGGCCCGGCCCCTCGGAAACGTCCTGCACCAGGTCGAACACGTACGGCCGCCCCGCTTCCTGCGCCTGGACGTTACGCAGCTCACGTCCTCCCGGCTCGAGCACGGACAGGCCGCGATGATGCGATACCCAGACGCGCCCTTCCGCATCCAGCAGGACGCCGGTCATCGCCGGATTCTCGATCCCGTCCGCGGCGCGCAACGAAAAGCGATCGACCGATCCGTCCGCTTTCCAATGAAACAGGCCCTGGCCGGTGCTCGTTATCCAGAATCCGCCCGCGCCGTCGCTGGTCATCGCCTTGGAGGAGGCCGGCAGCTCCTTGCTCTGGATCGGTCGCAGCAACGGCGACCCGGGTTCGACCATGGCGATGCCTCCGCGGCAGATCGCCGCGGCGATCCGCCGCTGCCCGCCGGTCGCCACCGCGCAGATGCCCGCGCCCGTGGCGGTGTGATAGCGCGACACCGCGAGTTGGTTCAGACGCAGACGCCGTAAACCCGAAGTTCCCAGGCCGACCCACAGGTTGTTCGCCCGGTCGACCGCCAGCGCGGTCACGCTCCCCGGCGGCAGGCTCTGCGGATCGTTCCTGTCGTGGCGAAAGCTCTGCAGCAGTCCGCTCTTCGGATCGAAGCGCTGCAGTCCTTCGTCGTAGGCGCTGCCCAGCCACAGCGCGCCGTCCGGCGTGCGAACGACGGAGAAGGCGCGGATCAGCGGCGTCTGGGTAGGGATGCGCTGCAACTCCCGGGACTGCCACTCGTAGCGCCACAGGGCGCGGCCCTTGATCAGCCACAGTCCGGCCGCGTCGGAAGCCATCGCGGTGATCGCGCCTTCGCCGGGCACGCTCAGCAGAGTGCGCTTGGTGTCGGGATTGCCGATATCGATCGCTAGGACCCGGCCGTCGGCCAGCGCGACCAGCAGTTCGTTGCCCGCGTGGTTCAGCGCCATCGCATCGAAGCTTCTGGGCATGACCCGCACCACGCTGCCGCGCCCATCGGTCCGCAGCAAGCCGATGTCGGTCATCAGCCACACCTGCCCCAGTGCATCGGCGACGATCCTCACGCTGCCCTGGGGGCTGACGCCGTCGACCTGCAACGGCACCTTGCTCAGCGCGCCGGTGCGCGAGTCCAGCCGCTGCAGGCTGCCGTTCGGGCTGCCGATCCATAGCGCGTCGGCCGACTCGGCCAGCAGGTAGATGAAGCGGCTTTCCAGAGTGCCTGGGCGCGACGGGTCGCGATCGAAGTCGGCGAAGTTCCGCCCGTCGTATCGCTGCACCCCACGGTCGCCGGCGATCCAGACGAAGCCGTGCCGGTCGGGCAGGATCTCGAGAATGTAGGTGCTCTTCAGTTCGTCGGCCCGCGGGATCTGCTCGAAAGCGGGCTCCGCGGCGGGCCCGGACCGGACGCCGGGAGGCGTCGGCGCGGCCTCGACCCGCGCTTGCAACGCCAGCGCCACGCAGAGAACCGCCATCGCCACGCACTTCATACGATCCCCAACCATCGCTCGCCCAATCCGCTTTCAGCGCCACGGCCCGATTGGGCGACGCCTCGCGGCGCCACCGGATCCTCGGCCGAGCGGGATCTCGGCGCAGCCTGCGTACGCGCCGCACCGCTGTCGACTGCGCGCCGTTCCGATGCTTGCGCGGCCTGCGCCGTGGATGTCGCCTGCCAGGTCATGCTCGACACCGGATCAACGCCGCCATGCCAGCAGTTCTTCCAGGGTCATCGGCCTGGCGTAGAAGTACCCCTGGCCCAGTTGGCAGCCCATCGACTTGACCATGTCCGACTCGGCCTCCGTCTCCACGCCTTCGGCCACCACCACCTGCCCCAGCCGCAATCCCAGGTCGACGGCCGACTTGAGCAGGACATGAGCGTGGGCGCTGTTCGGCGCCGCGGCGACGAAGCTCCGGTCGATCTTGAGTTCGTTGCTCGGCAAGCGCATCAGGAACTGCATCGTCGCCGCGCCGACGCCATAGTCGTCGATGGCGATCCTGAAGCCCCGCAACCGGAACCGGATCAGCGATTCCATGACTTCGGCGGGTTCGCTCATCAGATGCGTTTCCATCACCTCCACGGTGTACCGGTCGAACCGATCGCCGCCGTCCGTCACGATGTCCACCATCTGATCCACGATCGCGGGATTGTTCAAGCTATGCATGGACAGGTTGAAGGAGATTCCGATATCCACGTTGCGCGCCAACATCGCCTTGCGGCTGGCGACCGCCTGAGCCAGGACCGCAAGCGTCAGTTCGTCTATGAGCCCCACCGATTCGGCGGCGCAAACCAACTCGGAGGCCGCGACCTCGCCCAACTCCGGGTCGATCCAGCGCAGCAGGGCTTCGGCCCCGACCAGGGCCTGATCGGCAAGGTCGACTTTCGGCTGGAACACCAGACGCAACGCTCCCCGCGAAAAGCCCTGCGCGATCCGACCGGGATCGAACCGCGCCGGCAAGCGGGCGGGGCGGGGCTGTCCGGCGGCGAACGGATACCGGCGCAACGCCGCCAGCAACGAGTCGCGTTCGACCGGCTTTTGCAGCGTGCCCAGGATCGTCAGGCCCCGGGCCTCGGCGAACTGCCGGCTCGAGTCCAGCACGCGCGGATCCTCGCCGCTGACCAGCACGATCGCGGGGCGAACGGGAAGTTCGGCGATCCTGCCGAGCAACCGCACGCCGTCCATGCCGGGCATGTTCAGGTCGCACACGAGCACGTCGACCTCATGCTCGACGGCTAATTTGAGAGCGTCATCGCCTTTGTGGGCCAGCAAAATCGCTTCCTCGCCGATGCTGCGCAGGGCGATGGCCATAACCTCGACCGCTAACGGGTCGTCGTCGACGACCAGCAGCTTCAGGCAGTTCGAGCGATGCGACGCCATGACGACCACATATCTCCATCTGGAACGACGGCCGGACCTCGGCGGAGATCCGGACAACACGATAGCGTTCGCATCCGTGCGTCAGTCGATGCTCCGCATCGCCGGCCCTAGCCAATTGGCGCTAGCGATAGGCCAATATGCCCCTTCAACGGGTAAAATTCCTGTCTCGACAGGCCGGGATTTTCCGGCTTCGACGCCTCCGACATACCGCTACGACGACAGACCGCGAGGTGAGCCAAGGTGAGTGAAAGGTACGTGATGAGCACCGACGATCAAACAACCGGTCCAACCTTCGGCGCGCGTTCGAACCTCACAGTGGGCAGCAACCGGAATCCCGTCCAGGTACTGATCGCGGACGACCACCCGATCATCGTCGTGGCCTTGACAGAGATGCTCGGCACGGCCCTGGGCGGGTCCAACGTGGCCGTAGACTCCGTCGCCGACGGCGACAGCCTGCTTCGACACCTCGACGCCAACCACCCCGACTACCTGGTCCTGGACCTGCACATGCCGGGACGATTCAAAAGCATCGCCCTGGTACGGGCCGCCCTGGCCAGACAGCCCGGGCTGCAAGTGGTGATCTATACCGGCTCGGACCGGCCCTGCCTGGCCTTGTCCGCGCTGGAAATCGGCGCGATCGGTTTCGTCTCCAAAGCCAGCGGTCCGCAAACCGTCATCGAGGCGATTTTTTCCGCGATGCTGGGCAGGAGCTTCGTCGACCCGGCCGTCGACGTCGTGTCGGCCAAAAACCACCCCTGGTACCAGCTGACCTCGGGCGAACGAACCGTGGTGCTCGCCCTGGCTCGCGGCGAGAACCTGCAGGCGATCGCGCTGGACAGCTCGCGCAGCTACAAGACCGTCACGACCCACAAATACAACGCATTGCGCAAGCTCGGGTTACGCTCGAACGACGAGATCGGCCGCTATCTCGAAAACAACGGACTGACTTACCTCCTGGAATGACGCCGCGATGGCGACGACAGCGCGGCAAACCCGGCCCCGCTAGAGCAACATGCCTTTCTCCCGCGTCGCCCTGGCCCGGCGCGGCTTCTTGCGCTCCATTCGCAACCGTCGGCGTTGCTGAGCGAACAGATGTTCCTCCAGCAGCGATTTCAGCGCCGAACCGCAAGCGTTTTCCGGGCCCAGCGAACGGTCGATCGCGCCCCATATCCCCGCCTTCACCCATCGGGTGTAGCGCAGGTAGATCGAGCGCCAGGGGCCGTAGGTCTTCGGCAGTTCGCTCCAGAACGCCCGGTTGCAGGCGACCCACAGGACCGCCTCGATGAAGCCGCGATACTTCTTGGGATGGTTCCTGGCCCTGGCGGCCAGGTTCGACGGAAGCGCCTGACTGATGTTCGACCAGTCCTGGCTGCTGATCATTTGCGCGCATTGATCAGCCGTAATGTCTCTATTCATTGCGACACTGCCTTGTGCCGACCGATGGCCGGTACGCCGGATTGGAACCGCCTGCGTATCGCCATCGTTCGGAATTGATGGGTGGGTTGGGCCCCGACCGGAGCACCAGGCCTTTCGCGCCGCTGCCATCGCAGGCAACTTGCCGACGGGCCCGCTGAAGCCGGGCGAGACACTGGAAAAGCCCCTCCTCGTCCGCGGGTCCATCCGTTGGACGAGGAGGGTCAACGAAAGCCATCGGCCCTCGATCCGGGATCCGGCCAATCGCCGGGTCCTGCCGCTCGAGGCCTTGGGCGCTAGCCGGCCGGCTTGGCGACCTTGACGATGGACGAGACGGAATAGACGCCGTCCTGGCTGATCGCGAACAACATGTAGTATCCCGGCGGGGCGACGTTTCCGTTGCCGGGAGCGGTCAGTTCATAGGTGCCGTTCGCACCCGCCGTGAAGCCGATTTCGAGCAGGCGCTGATCGGTATTGATGGAGTGCGTCGTGGCCGACATCCGCACCATCGTGAATCGCCCGATCTGGCTGTTCTGGACGGCTGCCGAAACCGTGAAGCGCTCGCCGAAGGCGACCGACTGCGGCGCGGCGGCGATGACCGGGCGCGGCAACCCCTTGAGCAGGGCCGGAGGCGTGAAGATCTCGGCCGTGCTCTCGTTGACCGTGCAGGTTCCGCACTGCCCGCCACCGCCGATCCAGACGCGACCGTCCGGGAGCAGGATGGCCACCGAGTGATAGATCCGCGGCCTGGCCGCCGGCGCGAGCGTGGTCCAGGTGTTCGTGGCAGGGTCGTACATTTCCGGGGCGACGATGGCGCCGGTATTGTTGAACAAGAAAGACTTGGGAGACCCGCCGGTCATGAACACCTGCCCGTCGGGCATAGTCACGGCGTTGGCCTGGTAGCGCGGATAGCGCATGTCGGCGACCCGCTTCGCCGTACCGGTGTCCAGGTCGATGACGAAGCTCTTCTTCCGCGCCGGGACTTGTTGCGCCAGCGTGTCTTCCTTCGGATCTTCGTTGCCGAAGGCCGTGGCGCCGCCCGCCATCAGGATCTTGTCGCGCGAGAACTGGGCCGACGGCGCGCCTTGGGCGTTGCTGTCGATACCCTGGCCGTAGTCGCCCGGCCGATACGATGCCACCGTGGTGGCGCCCATGCCGTCGATCGTGTGCCAACGCATCGTCGGGCTGAGGCCGAACTCCAGGATCCTGCCGTCTGGCGCCAAGGCCAAGCGGCGGTAGTACTGCGCGCGGGCCTGGCCGTAGTCGCCGCTGCCGTCGGGACTGGGATCGGGCTCGCCGGTGCCGGTCAACAGCCGCCACGGCGTGTTGGTGTCCTGATCGGGCAGCCAGTACTCGCCCTTTTGCTCCATGCCGCTGTGGATAGGATTGCCGTCGCCGTCGCCTCCGATGGTGTAGATCTCGCCGCCGCCCAGCACCACACCGGAGTTGTACCAACGCGGAATCGTCAGGAACGACTCCCGCCTCCAGTTGCTGGTCTGATAGTTGTAGCTGAACACCCGATCGCGATTTTCGGCTTTTCCGCCGCCGCCGATGATCATGACCCGGCCATCGGCGCCCAACACCAAGGCCGGGCAGAACGCCTCGAGGCCGAAGTCGATGTGCAACGGATGGTGACTCGCCGCGTTGGTCTTCGGATCGAAGTAGCCGTAATAGGTTCCGGTATCGCCGTGGAAAGAGTGCGTACCGCTGCCGGACCAGTACATCAGTCCGCCATTGGGCAGCACCGCGACCGACGACGCGACCATGTGTAGGTCGATCGGGGCCGACCATGCGCCGGAGTAGCCCGCGTCGTTGGCGCCGGCGACGAACTTGGCGAAGCCGAACTGCTCGTTGGTGCCGCCGGCGCAGTCGTGCTGCACCAGAGCGGCGCCCGAATCCTTGGAGGCGCCGGTCACCACCAGGCACTTGTTGCTGTGCGCCGCTTTCAACACATAGCTGCCCGAACTCGGCCGCTCGACCTTCCATTTCTGCGCCGGGGCCGGCGCAGCGCCGCAGCTCGCCTTGGTGATCGGCGCGTAGTTGTCCATCCGTCCCGCGCCGACGCCAAGACACTGATTGATGTCGCTTTCCTGGCGAAGGCTATAGGTACCGTCGGCATTTCCCGCCAATTGGAACCGCTGCGAAGCGGCGCCGGTGCAGTAGCTCTGGATCGCCTGGCCTTGTCCGTCCACATCGATGCAGAGGCTCGAATCCTTGCTCACCGCCTCTGCCCGCCAACCATTCAGACCGTCCTCCGCCAGCGCGTCGGCGGCGAAACTCGTGGCCGGCGCCGCGCCCACGAGGGACACGGCCACGGCCTTGGCGAGAACGGACAGCCCGATGTTTCCCTTTACAACTTTCATTGCCACTCCATAGACAAGCTTGACGCCGCTCTCCCGTTCAGCATCGGTGCAAAGCCTATCCGCAGAGTCCAGAGGCCGCCCATAGCCGGTTCCGACTAGTACGTCCCCAGCAGGTTCAAGAACCAACCCTTGTGGTCGTAGTCGAAGTTGGTCAGGTCGTCGCTGAACTCGGTGAAGTTGTAGCCGACGCCGACGCGGAAGTTGCGGCCGATGTCGCGGTCGACGCCGACCAGGAAGCCGCGGCGGGTGCCGCCGTCCTTGACGTCGAGCCAGCGGTACTCGGCCAGCGCGTGCCAGGTTTCGGCGAACTCGTAGCGGGTCTGCACCGCGGCGAAGGTAGTCGCCGAGTCGGCCCACTGCCCGGTCAGGCGGCCGTAGCGCACCTCGCCTTCGCGGCGCGCCAGCTTGCCGGCGAACTCCCAGTGATGGTTCGGGTTGTAGATGCCTTCCAGCGACAGCACCTGGGTCTTCTGGTCGTAGAAGGCGACGTTGTCGCCGACCTGCGGCAGCGCCGACACGTCGTACAGATACGTGTACTTGCCGAGCAGGGCGTACTTGGTCGTGTTCCACGGCCGCCAGGCGAAGCCGACGTTGCCTTCGATGAACTTGGCCCCGGCCTGCGCGTTCAGATCGTCGGTGGTCTTGGAGTAGTTGAAGCGGCCGGCGACGCGGAAGCTCTCGTTGAACTTGTGGGTGATGTGGTTGGTCGTCACCCACTGCTCGCGCTGTTCGGCGCCGCGGTCCTCGCGCCACTCCAGCTTGCTCTGCCACTGGGTGTCGTTGGAGGTGTGGCCGCCGCTGACGCTGACCGCGCGCCGGTCGACTTCGCCGATCGCCTTGTCCAGGGTCGCGCTCTGCAGGGTGAAGCCGATGTTCCAACCCTGGCTGGGATAGAAGTCCATGCCGAAGGTATGCGCCAGGCCCGACTCGTTCGGCGCCTTGAGGAACTGGCTTTCGTTGAACATGTTGACCTGGTTCGACAGGCGCCAGCGCTGGCCCAGGGTCCAACCCGAGTTCAGGCGGTTGTTGAACAGCGGGTCGTAGTCGGTGCGGTCGGTCGAATAGGTGTAGCTGCCGTAGATCGTGTGGTCGGGCTGGATCCGGTACTCGGCGTTGACCTGGGCCGCGTCGCCGCGGTCGCCGGTGGTCAGCTCGGCGCCGACGCTGGACAGATTGCCGAACACGTACTTGCCGCCGAGGGTGAAGGCGTCGTTGTCGCGGTAGCGGCCGCCGTCGTCGTCCAGGGTCACCTGGGCGGTGCCGTACAGGTCGAAGCTGCTGCCGAAGCGGTGCTTGTACTGCAGCGCGCCGAGCACGCCGGCGGCGTCCAGGCCGTTGCGGTCTTCCTCGACCCGGCGGATTTCCGCCGCCCAGGTGGTGGCGTCGGTGATGCGCCATTCGCCGGTCAGCTGGGCCTGGGTCAGGGCATCCTCGCCGCGGGTCGCGCGGCTGTAGCGGCCGTAGATGTTGAAGGTCGGGCTGAACTGACCCAGCACCTCGAAACCGCGTTCCTCGACCTTCTGGCCGATGTCGTAGCGCGAAATCGAGTAGCCGGCATCGACCTGGCGCCACCAGGCGCCGGCCGACCAGTCCAGCTGGGTCCAGCCCAGTTCCTTGAAGTTGGCCCGCGCCTCGACCGAGCTGGCGCTGCCCTCGCGGGCGCCCAGGCCGGAGTTGATCTCGCTGAAGCTCAGGCCGCCGTTGTCGGAGTAGAAGATCGGCGCGCTGGTGGCTTCGGTCTTGCTGTGCTCGAGCTTGAGGTAGGTGCCGCGGCCGGCCTGCAGGGTCAGGTCGGCGCCCTTGAGGGTGTAATCCTCGCCGGCGCGGTTCTCGTCGATGTAGGTGCCGCCCAGGGCGAGGTGATCGCCGAACCAATGCTTGCCGCGGAAACCCGCGGTGACCGAGTCGGCGTCGAAGCCGTTGGGCACGAATTCGTAGTCGACCAGCAGCACCTGGCTGTAGCCGTCTAGGGGCGCGTCGCGGGTCAGGGTCGGGATGTTCTCGCGGGTCACCTGGGCCAGCGGACGGGTCAGCAGCAGGCGGCCCTGCATCTCGTCGATCTCGTAGTCGGCGCCGCGGATCAGGTCGATGCGGTTCTCGACCCGGCCGGTGGTGGCGTCGCGCACTTCCAGCACGACCTTGTCCGACCCCGGCAGCACGTCGGTGTGCTTGAGGTAGTACAGGCTGCCGCCGGTGCCGAGGAATTCGCTATGGCCGGGCGCGGTCTGCGCTTCCGAGCCGAACAGGCGCAGTTCGCTGCCGGGCTCGCCGAGCGCGGTGCTGCGGCGGCTGCGCCAGTTCAGCGCGGCGCCGTACAGCGAACGGCTGTACTGGCCGTACTCGGTGCCGGTGATGCCGGTGTCGTAGTTGCCCCACAGCGCCTGGCTCTTGTCCCAGTCGACCCGGACGTACAGCCGGCCCATGGTGTCGACGTCGCGATACGTCGTCGAATCGTCGCCGTAGACCGGGTAGTACAGATCCGGGTCGAGGCGGCGGAAGATGTTCTGCGGGTCGGCCTTCCAGAAGCCGTTGAACAGCTGCTCGACCTCGCGCTCGCGGGTGTCGGCCTGGGCGGTGACCAGGTACTTGCCCTTGATCTTGCCCTTCAGATAGAAGGCCAGGCGGCCGTCGACCACCAGGTCCTTGTCGAAATGCTCGTCGCCGGCCAGCGGCTCGATCGAGCCGGAGGTGCTGCCCTTGGAGGCGGTCAGGTCGGCGATCGCGACCGCGAACATGTAGCGGCCGCTGACGTCGAGGTCGAGCGTGTGCTTGATCTCGCCGCCCTCGCCCTTCATCACCAAGTCGTACTGATGGCGGCCGACCGGCTCCAGGTACTCGGCGACCAGCTTGCGTTCCAGGTCGACCGGGAAGCTGCGGCCGTTGATGGTGACCGCGTAGTTCTCGGGGATATTGCGGCCCTGGATGCGGATGCGCGAACCGTAGATGCCGATGTTCTGCTGGCGCAGGGTGCTGCTGCCGAAAGTCGATTCGGTCAGGCTGCGGCGCTGCGCCTCTTCGATGCCCAGCGAGGTGCCGTCCTTGCGCTCCATCGCGTTGCGCAGGGTCTGCAGGCCGCGTTCGGCCTCTTCCGGACGCACCAGTTGCATGCGCTGCGGGAAGGTTTCGTCGACGCTGCCGTCGGCGCCGTAGGCGCGCACCAGGTACAGCAGCTCGTCGCCGGCGCGGGCGGCGTAGCCGGCCGGCAGGCTGCCGTCCCATTCGACGTCGCTGACCGCGCCCACCGGCAGTTCGACCTTGGCCAGCGGATCGACCAGATCGGTGTCGGTGGCGCGGTAGATCAGCACTTCGGCGCGCTGGATGAACGACGAGTAGTTGTTGTAGGCGTAGAAGCGCACCGGCTTAAGAATCCGGGTGCCGTCGAACGAGACCAGGCTGGTCGCGCTGATGTTCATCTCCGGCCGGCCGAGGGTGGGATCTTCGGTCGCCCAGATCACCCCGCCGTTGGGCAGGCTGACCGACCACTTGCCGATCGCCACCGCCTTGCCCGGCTGCTCCATCGCCACCGAGACCCGGCGGTCGGGCTGCAGCGCCTCGGACGAGGACTGCTTGCCCGTGCCTTCGGTCACCGGCTTGCTGTAGCTGCGCGTGCGCAGCTTGAACAGCAGGCCGTCCTCGCCGCTGCATCCGTCTTCGGTGCACTTTCCGGCATCGACGTAGCCGGCCTCGGCCTTGGCTTGCGTGTGTCCGGAGTCCTGTGCGGCTGCGAGCGGAGCTGCGCCCGCGAGCAGGCCGATCAGGGTGTAGTCCAGCAGCTTCATCTTCATGTTCGTCTTCATGATCCAGCCCCCTCAGTTCCGCTTCGCGCCGACAGGAGCTGTCGGATCGTTACTGGACTCGACCCGCACCTTGGCGCGAACCTCGGGGCTGAGCCGCTGAGCCAATGCCTCGTAGACCGCCTTGGCGCGTCGCATGCCGAGCGCGGTGTTGTACTCGTAGGACGCACGCACGTCGGTGTGGCCGACGATGGCGATGACGCCGCCCTGCATGCTTTCCAGGGCCTTGGCGACCTTGTCCAGCAGCGGTTCGAACTGCGGCTTGATGGTCGACTGGTCGGTGTCGAACAACACCGTGCCGAGCAATGCGCCGCCCTCGCCCAGGCCGACGATCAGCGAATCCGGATCGTCGGCGTTGCCGCGCACGCTGACCTTCAGCGCTTGCGCCACGTCGGCCGGCAGTTGCTTGACCAACGCGTCCTTGACCGCGCTGGCGCGGTCGAAGGCCAGCGACTGCGTATCGCCGTTGGCGACGATCACCACTTCGCCGCCGCGGTGGCGCTTGACCTGCTCGGCCATCTTCTCGACCGCCGGCAGGTACTGCGTCCGCACTTCGGCGCTGCCCGGGGTGAAGAAGACTTCGCCCAGTTCCATCTCGACCTGCTCCTGGCCGCCTTCGATCAGTCCGGCCGGCAGCTTGACGCCCCAGTCGAAGCGGACCGGCAGGCCCGGAGTGACGCGACGGACCAGCGGGTTGTCGGTGGTGAACACGCTGCCCGGCGGCAGGGTCGAGGGATCGACCTTGAGGATGAAGTTGCGACCGCGCTCCAGGGTGCCGACATCGACGCCCTCGAGGTGGTAACGGCCGAACTGGTCGGTTTCCATCAACAAGCCTTCCACCGAGGCGATGCGCACGCCCGGGATGCCGCGTTCGTCCACGCCGGCATTGCTGACGACGTAGTCGACCACGTAACCGCCCTCGCCCTGGCTGACCCGACGTTCGACCGTCGGCGCCGCGCCGGTGAGGTTCTTGGCCGCATCGCCGCTGCGCTCGATCCGGGTGGTTCCGGCCGCATCCATCCGCACGGTCACGCCCTGCTTGGTGGTCAGCTTGAACTCGTCGTTGAAGCTCAACGCGTTCAGGCGCTGACGGATCACCACGCTGTGGGCCGAGACCGGATCGGCGTCGGACTGCCGACCGGCGATGCTGCCCAGGGCGATGCCATGCAGCATCGGCGAGCTCGCATCCGGCTCGGGCTTGGGACCGGCGCCGCGATCGACCGTGGTCGAATTCGCCACGTAGGCCTCGGCCGCGAAGCCGCCCTGGATCCGCACGTCGTCCATCGCCGCGCTGTCCTGCCAGCCGTCGCCGTCGCGATCGTCGAACACCGTGCCCACGATCAGCGACTCGTCGAGCAGCGGATCGGCGATCAGCTGGACCTCGGCGGTGGCGACGTTCGAGACCACCTTGCCGTTGTCGCGCATCAACGCATGGTTGGCGTGGATGCCCGGCCGCACGCCGGCGCCGACCCGCAGCAGGTAGGTGAACGTCGCCCGCTCGCCGGCGGCGATGTCGACCTGGTCGACCTGGATCGGATAGGTGCCGACCAGGCGGCCCGCGCCGTCGCGATCGGCCACGCTCAGCGAGCCGTCGACGAAGCTGAAGCCGGCCGGCGGCGTATCGACCAGGGTCGCGTCGATCGCGTCGACGGTGCCGGTGTTCTCCACCGTGACCGTGTAGCGGACCAGGTCGCCGATCTTCACGTCGCGCGGCGAAGCCTGCTTGATCACCCGCAGGCTCTGCAACACCACCACCGGCGTGCTGGTGATGCAGCTGCCCTGGCAGGTCGGGTTGTCCGTGCCGGTGCCGACGACAGCGTTGTCGACCTTCTCCGCCGCCTGCGCATTGACCCGCGCGGTGTAGGTCACCGTGTAGCTGCCCGGCACCGTGCCGGCCGGCAGCGTGCACACCAGTGGGTTGGCCGCGTTGCAGGTATAGCCGGCCGAGCCGGTCACCGCGACGAAGTCCAGGCCGGTGCCCAGGGTATCGGTCAGGGTGGTCGCGCCCAAGGTCCTGCCGCCGCTGATCGTCGCCGTCAGGGTGTAGACGATCGTGTCGCCCACCACCACCGGGCCGGCGGTGTTGACCGACTTCGCGTAGCGCACCGCGGCCGGAATCACCGGGGTGGTTACGGTGGCGGTGCAAGTCGGATCGGTGCTGCCCGCCGGGCAGACCGGACTGGTCGCGCTCGCGATGTTGACGATCGAACCCGCGCTCACGTCCGCCGCCGTCACCACATAGGTGCCGGTCAGCACGCAGGTCGCGCCCGGCGCCACCGTGGCGCAGGCGATGCTGCTCGGAGTGATCTTGTTGTCGCTCACCACCACGTTGGTCAGGTTGCCGCCGACGCTGGTGTTGGTCAGCGTGATCGTGTAGGTCAGCGTGTCGCCCAAGCTCACGGTGCCCGAACCGTCTTCGTCGGCGTTGCCGGTCAGCGCCTTGGCCAGGCTCTGGCTCAGCGATGCCACCGGGGTGGTCACCGTGGTGATGCAGGCCGGGTCGGTGCTGCCTGCCGGACAGATCGGGCTGGTCACCGTGGCGGTGTTGACGATGTTGCCCGCGGTCACGTCCGCCGCCGTCACCACGTAGGTGCCGGTCAGCACGCAGGTCGCGTTCGGCGCCACCGAGGCGCAGGTCGTGGTGTTCGGGGTGATCTTGTTGTCGCTCACCACCACGTCGATCAGGTTTCCGCTGGCGCTGGTGTTGGTCATCGTGACCGTGTAGGTCAGCGTGTCGCCCAGCGACACCGTGCCCGAACCGTCCTGGTCGGCGTTGTTGGTCAGCGCCTTGACCAGACTCTGGCTCAACGGGATCACCGGCGTGGTGACCGTCGTGGTGCAGGTCGGGTCGGTGCTGCCCGCCGGGCAAACCGAACTGGTCGAGCTGGCGGTATTGACCACGTTGCCCGCGCTGACGTCGGCCGCGGTCACCGTGTAGGTGCCGATCAGGGTGCAGGTGTTGCCCGGCGTGACGCTCGCGCAAGGCGTCGTGCCGCCGGTCGGGGTGATCTTGTTGTCGCTCACCACCACGTTGAGCAGGTTTGCGGTAGTGCTGGTGTTGGTCACGGTGACCGTGTAGGTCAGCGTGTCGCCCAGGCTCACCGTGCCCGAACCGTCCTGGTCGGCATTGGCCGTCACCGCCTTGGCGATGATCTGGGTCGCCGGGGTGTCGTCGTTGACGATGCTGCAGGTCGCCGAAGCGCCGGCGGGCAGAGTCACCGAGTTGCCGGACACCGGCGCGCCACCGTTGACGACGCAGCTGAAGGCGCCGGCGGTGTAACCGTTCACGTTGACTTCGCTCAGGGTGTAGACGCCGGCGCTGACCGAAGCATTGGTCACCGTCGCGGTGCCGCTGACGCCGGTGATCGTGGTCGGGCCGGTCGCGGTCAACGGGAAGTCGTTGATCGTGGCCGTGCCGCCGTTGTCGTTGGTCACGGTCTTGACCAGGGTCAGCGTCGCCGCCTGGTCGTTGTTGTTGATGGTGCAGGTGGCGGCGTCGCCGAGGGCCAGGGTCACTGAATTCCCGGACACCGCCGCACCGCCGTTGACGACGCAGCTGTAGGTGCCGGCGGTGTAGCCGGCCACATTGGTTTCGCTGAGGTTATAGACGCCCGCGCTGACCGAGGCGTTGGTCACCGTCGCCATGCCGCTGACGCCGGTGATCGTGCTCGGGCCGGTCGCGGTCAAGGGGAAGTCGTTGATCGTGGCGGTGCCGCCGTTGTCGTTGGTGACCGTCTTGACCAGGGTCAGCGTCGCCCGCGACGTCGGCGTGGTTTCCGAGCAGTCGTTGCCCGGCGATGCGCAATCGACGAACTGCGGCAGTGCGACCGTGTTGACGATGTTGGCGGTGCTCGCGGGCAGCGGATTGTCCACGATCACGCGGAAGGTCAGGTTCACGGGGGCCCCGCCCGCCGGAACCGTAACCGCGGCCGTGTTGGTGCAGGTCGAGCCCGCCGGCGCGTTCGCGGCGCAGTTGAAGCTGTCGCCCGCCGCCGCGGTGGTCGCGGTCGGCACGGTCTCGCTGACGCCGCCAACCGGAATGGTGGCCGGAGTGGTGCCGCCGTTGGTCAGTTGGATCTGATAGACCAGGGTCTCGCCCGCCGCCGCGGTCGGGCCACCGGCGATCAGCGTCTTGACGACGTTGATGATCGGGGTCACCTCGGTGCAGTCGTTGCCGGGCGCGTTGCAGTCGATCGGGGAGCCGCCGGTGCCGTTCGGCAGCCGGCCGATGCTGGCCGCCACGTTATTGACGATCTGATTGGTGCCGGCCGGCAGCGGATTGACGACCCGGACGATGAAATCCATGGACGCGGTACCGTTCGCCGGCACCGTCAACGCGCGCCAGTTTCGGCAAGGTGCGGTCGAACAATTGAAGTGCTGTCGGTTCGGCAGATAGCTGTCCGCGACATCGGGCGGGACCGGATCGGCCACCGTGTTCGGCGGCAGGGTCTCGTCGACGTTGTTGGCATAGACCGTACCCGCGTCGCCGCCTTCGTTGCGGAAGGTCAGCCGGTAGGTCAGCTTGTCGCCCGCCTTGATCGGCTGGCCCGGAACGTAGGCCACGTCGTTGACCAGGGCCAGCGTCTTGACCAGGCCGGTGATGTTCGGCGTCAACGGGAAATCGCTCGGCACGGCGCAGGAGGCCGAGTCGTTGATGGGCGCGCCGCCGATCGCCGGGCTGTAACGACCCGTGTCGCGGTTATAGAAATAGTGGCCGGTGCTGTTGGAGACGTAGACGGAGTCGCTGGTCGCCGCCAGCGCATTCCAGGGCTGATCGTTGGGCGAACCGTCGGCCAAGACCGGACGGGTGAGGCGGGTCAAGGTGCCGCCGGTACCGGAGATGGTGAAGGAATAGAAGTCCTTGCCGATCGCCACCATGCCCGAATTGGCGCTGGAGAAGATCAGGTCGCCCGTGCCGCCGCCCTCGGGCGGAAAATCCGGAGTAAGGGTAATGACCGCACCGATCGTATAGTCGGTCGCGCCATTGGGAGTGATCGGATACAGGCGCAGGGGAGAAGACCCGGACGAAATGTATCCGACCCCGGAGGGCGACCAGGCTCCGCGCACGACGTCCACATCGCCAGCGGCGATGTCGCCGTTGGCGACGGTGAACGGCAGACCCGCGTCGGCTGCCGTGCCGTCCGGTTCAATCCGCCGGAGCTGAATGATTCCGTTATCGGTATCCCGGTTGAGGTACAACAAGCGTCCGTTGCCGCCGTTGGCCGTCGGATCGATCATCAACCCGTTGGACCCGGCGGCAAGCGTGCCGGGATCCGCAAACGAGTACAGGATCGACTCGGCGCCTCCCGGGAGGAACTTTCGGATGGTAACGGTGCCGCCGCCGCCGCTGAGCGAGTAGATCGGGCGCTCGCCGCCGCTCACCGCACAGAAGTTTTCCGCCTGCGCCAGCGCCTGCCCGGCCGCGAACTGCGCCAGCAACAGGAAGCTCCATGCGAGCCCGCGCCGCCAGCCGCGCGCGGGCGCCTGTGCGCCGCGCCGCAACAGGATTCCGAGGGCCGCATGCAGCATGCCCCCTGTCGAATTGACGGCTCCACCACCTACCAGCCGGGAAATATTCATTTCTCGTCGCCTATATAAAGATCCCGCTGCCGGCACAGCACGCTCACAAGCCGGACATCCGTACGAGGCGATGTCGATCGACGATCGACGCCCCGCCCTGAAACACATCGATTCCCGCGCAAGCCGCGCCGCGTCTTAGAAAGGCGCGGTCCGAACGGACGTCGACAGCCCTGCGGCCGCAAGCAGCGCGCTGATCAGAACCAGCAACGCGCGGCTGCTCAGCAGCGATCCGGCGCTCAAGAGCCCTTCCTGACTTCCCGACCGGCTCGAGCAGCGGGGGAACGGCATCGACGCTGCCATCCCCAGCCCTGCGGCCATCGCCAAGAACAGGCATCGACACAGGTCGTTGAAATCCATAAGTCCGCACTCGTTGCGGGGACGACAGACAAAGCGCCCCCGAGCGGACGTTTCGCGAGAAACATCCGCCTGATTGGTTCCAGATCCCGGCAAACGCCGACCGCCCCGCGAATCAACCCCAAGTCACCCCCAGGCGTCTCGACGCCCGGGTCATGCCCCTGCAGGCCTCACCGATTGGCCTTAACGCACAAACAAAACGTGACGTCTATTGCAATGTTGAGCATTGTTGGCCATGGGAACTTGCTTTGATATGCGGAAATGTCTTAGGGCGATCACTCGCACCGTCGCCTAAGAACTTTCTTAGATTCCGCTGCCTGGACGGCCGCGAAGGACGCCGCGCCCCCCGTCGGCGCGGCGCGCACTGGGTCGGCAGCGGCCCGCGTCGCGGCCGGGATTGCGGTCGTTTCAGATCGGGGGAAGGGGGCCATCGGGCATCGCGATGGATTCGGCGATGCGCTCGTGCGCGGCATGCACGAAGCGGGCGCGGCGCATGCGACGCTCAATGCTCGTCGAGCAGGTAGTCGAGCCCGTTGGCGACGAAGAACGGAATGATCTCTTCCTTGCTTCTCAGTCCGAGCTTGCGCTTGGCGTTGTACTTGTGCGTCGCTACGGTCTTGTAGCTTCTGCCGATATCGATCGCGATCCGGTTGACGACCATGCCCTTGGCCAGGCGCAACATCACATCGCGTTCGGCGGGAGTGAGCGTGGACCAGGCGTGCCTGGTCGCCGAATCGAGGTCGACCGAAGGGTCTATCAGCGCACTGCCGGCCGAAATCTGCCGGATGGCGCTCAACAGCAGGTCCGGGCTGCTGATCTTGAGCACATAGGCCTTGATGCCCAGTTCGAGCGCCGCCAGGGCGAACAATCCGTGTTCGTTGGCCGTATGGACGACGATCTTCGCATCCCTGCAACGCAGCACGGCCTCCCGCAATAGCGCGATGCCCGTGGTTCCGGCCGGCATGCACGGGTCGACGATCACCAGATCCGGTGAGTCGCGCGTCAGCACGTCCAACAACCCTTCGGAACTCGATACGATCCGCAGCGAGTCGATCTTCGGTCCGAACTCTTTCTCGACCAGGTCATGCAGGAACCGTTGCATCACCGGCAGCCTCTCGGCAATTACGATGCGTTCGCCGCGCCTCATCCCAGCCGCCCCCCCTGTCCATGCAGCGGCCCCTCGCAGGAGGATCGCTTTCAGGCCCCCTGCCCGGCAACCGCCGCACCCTTGCATTGAACCTGCGCTCCGATTCCGGCGCCTCGTCGCCACCGGCCGATGCGCCAGGAAGCGGGGGCGGGCCGAAGCCCGCCCCCTTCCTTCCATGGAAACTCAGTACGTGACCGACAACCGCACGCCGCTGAACGCTTCCTGGGCGTACAGGGAGACGTAGACATAGTCGGCCGGAGCGTTGTACACGGCGACGGATTCGTTGTTGCCCGCACCGTTCGCCGACTTGTAGTTGTAGCTGTCCCGGGTCGCCCAGTTGCCCAGCGTGTTGACGTACATGTTGGCGTCGCCGGTGCCGTCGCTGGAGATGATGCGCAGGTTGCGGGTTCCCGCCGGCACCCTGACGAACATGTACAGGTGCTCGCCCTTGTTCATGGACAGGTTGCTGCGACTGCAGTTGACGCCGATCTCGCGCGAGTCCGCCATGGTGCACTCGCTCAACCGCTGTTGGCAGCTTTGCTCGTCGGCGATGCAGCGTGCCCATCCGCTGAAGTCGGCGTCGTAGGCGGCGCCGATGGCGGCGATACGCCGCTTGTACGCGCTGTAGTCGCCGATGCGGAATTTGGCCAGCATCGCATTGATGTCGCTGGCGCGGTTTTCGAACATGTAGCGGACCGCCAGGTAGCCGCCCTGGTACACCCGCGATTGGTCGCCGTAGTCGGTCTGGAACAACGTGCTCAATGCGGGCGGGCTGCCGGCGGCGTAGTTGCGGGCGCGCTCGTTCGGCAGGTTCAGATACGACCAGGAGATGTACTCGGCCAGCCCCTCGGTCCACCAGACCGTGGTGTTGGAGTAGCCGGCGGTGAAGTCGCCGAACAGGTTGTAGCGGCCGTCCAGGTAGTGCGCGAATTCATGGTTCAGGTTCCACACCTCGCCGCCCTGCTCGTAGGCGATGAACCGGGCCTGGTTGCCCGCCGCGGCCGGGTCGCCTTCCAGGTAGATGCCGCCGTTGTTGGTGCCGTTGCCGAACAGCACGCCCGAGTACGCCGCGTAGTCGCGCGAGGTATCGAAGATCACCATCTCCAGGCGCTGGTTGTTGTCGTTCTGAACCGGAATGCCCCGGGTCGCCAGCTTGGAGTGGAAGTAGGCTTCTTCGCCGACCACCGAGTCGCAGGCGCGGCGCAGTTCGTCGGCGCTCATCCGCTGCGCGCGGACGACGATCGAGGCCGAGCACTCGTGCCGGGTCGGCAGCACGGTCGCCTCCAGCTGCTGCTTGTAATTGCATAGCCCGTACGCCTGGCAGTTGGCGCGATCGTATTCGTCCACGAACTGGCCGAAGATGGCGCGCAGCGGAGCGGTGGCATTGGCGAAGGAGGTCAGACCGGCAAGCTGCCGAATCCGGTCGGATGCTGCCTGCTTGATGTCGCCGGTGTACCGCAGCAGGCGGGAAAGCTCGCGGCCGCCGTCCAGCACCAGATGCGCCTGGTCGCCGCCCAGCTTGCGCAGGTTGTTGCTGATGAAGGTGTTCAGCGTTTCCGCATTGGCGCGGCCGTCGGCCACGCTGAGCCCCTGCAGCTCGACGCCCTGATTGAACAGGACGATGAACGCGGCGGTGATCGAGTTACGCATCATCCGCAGGTTGTCGTTGTCGTAGGCGTCGTCGTAGTTGGCGACCACGCTCCTGGCCGTGGCCAGGAAGCCGACGTTTTCGCGCGCCGAGTCGATGAGAACCAGCGCGTCGTACAGCACTTCGCCGTTGGCGTTGGTTTCCAGCGTGGTCAACGAGTTGTTGCCGAACAGCGCATCCAGCGCGGCGCGGGCGGAGCGCACGACATCGGCGCTGAACCACGCGAACCCGTCGTCCTGATACTTGAACTGCACGTAGTAGCCGGCGCGCAGGAACAGGATCAGCTGCAGGATGTTCTGCCGGTTGTCTCCGGCGTAACCGGGCGCCAGTCGGGCGATTTCGTCGGCGACCGTTCGCATGTTGGCGTTGCTGAAGACACTCAGGGCGTCGTCGCGCGAGACGGTGAACAAAGTGTTCACGCAGGCGTAGTCGGCATGCTGCAGCTCGGCGATCAGCGCATTGCCCTGATCGCCGGCGAAATTGCAGCCGGTGTGGTTCGCGGGCTGCGCCGTCTGCCCCGCGGCCCCTTTGCGCAGCTTGTCGAGCAACTGCTTCGACGGACGTTGCGCGTTCATCCGGTCGATCGCGTCCTGCTCCTCGCCGATCCTGACCCCATAGCCCTGCGGATCCCAGGACGGCGGAGTCATGGCCGGGCTGAGCGGCGCGGCCTGCACGTGTTGTCCGCCGAACTGGAGGTCACCGGACGCCGGCGCCGGGCCCGAGCGGGACAAGCGGCCGGGCGAGCGTCGGCCGTGGGCGCCGCCGTTCGCCTGGCCGGGATTGGCGTGGCCGGCGTGGTCGCCGGGGCCGGAGTTGTTTTGCCCGCCGCCGTGGCCGTCCGTACCGGTAGGCCCCGTGGCCGCGAGCCGTCGATGGGCCGCTTGCTGCTGCAAGCCTTCGCCACCGAACGCCCATGACAGCCATCCTGCGCCCGGGCTTTCCTGCGCCGGCGCCATGCCGTGCCGCTCGATACGTTCGCTGGACACTCCCATCAACACGAAGCCGACCAGGGCAATACCGGCGGCGCCGACCGAAACCTTTCCTTTCGTACCTAACGACATCGCACACATCTCCTTATAGACCGTTCGCAACGGTGGTGCCGTTGCGCATCCAATGGCTGTGCACGCGGAACGCTTCATCTACGTAGGACGGCGAACGGCGGCCTCCTGCCGCCTTGCGATGCATCTGTTGTCTTAACTGAACAGATCACCGGTTCTGCTGCCCGCACTGCGGTGCACTCGTGGGCCGATTTCGGCCCAAAGTCATTAGTGCACACCGAGCGCGCAAATCGTATACGGAATACTCTTAGACACTGACGTAGGAGTTTTCCCTATGTCCACACCCTGCCGCCTTGCTGAATAGTCGACTTCAGCATCGGCCTCGAACGACGGCGCCGCGGCATCGATGAGTTCGGCGACGCGACGGCCATATCACGGCGCGTCTCAGCGGCGCTGTCGGCGCCGGTCGATCTCAACCGCGACACCGCCATGCATCGGTCGCCGACGCGCGTCGCCGCAACGGTGCCGAGGCCCGGACTGGATCCTCGCGAACGCGCCGGCGACGGACAGCGCCCTGCCGCACGTTCGCCTTCGGGCCCATCAGACCCGCCTCTATCAACCAACCTCAGCCAGGAGCCTCCCCCATGTCGTTCACCGTCTTCCGAGCGGACAACCGAAGCCCGGAACAAATCGCCTCGACCGGATTCCAGGCGCGGGTTCCGCTCGATGCCGAGGTCGCCCGGCAACTGATCGTCCGCTCGGCGGTCGACCCCAACGCACCGCTGAATCTTCCCGAAGTACGCGGCAGCACCATCTACGAATACTTCAACGGATCCGGATCGGCGCAGAAACAACCGGCGTTGGTGGGCTTGCCGGCCCTGTACGCCGAGATACGCCGGGAGAAGAGCGGTACGACCATGCACGTGTCCACCTCTCCCGATGCCGGTGCGGGCGGCTATGCCGACCTGGCCGGGAATCTGTATCGGATCGACGTCCCGCTCGACCGGATGTACGCGTGGGACATCAACTCGTCGCGCAAGAACCAGATCGTTTCGACGCCGAGGGAGATCCACGCCCTCGGCGACGTGCATCCCGCACCCGACCCCCGCACCGGAATCGGCTCGAGCCGGCCGGTGCTGCTGACCGACACCGCGTCCATCGCCGATGCCAGGATCGTGGCCGTCTCCAATCCCAACGGCGAAGGAGAAGTGGCGTTTCTTACCGGCATCCCGAAGGAGTGGATCGGCCAATCGCGCAGCCAGGACGGCGCGTGGAAAGCCATGCCGGGTCGAACCGAATCCAGCCTGTCGCTTGCCGATGCCGCCGCGCCCAAGCCACAGCTCCCGTCCAGCAGCGCATCTCACAGTTCGAAAGCGCCCGCCGCTGCGACCGCGGCCGGCCATCAGCATCCCTATGCCGATCCTGCGGACCACGCGAACGCGATGTACCGTCAGGCCCTGGCCAGCCTGGATCGGCATCCGGCGACCGCAGGCATCGCGGCCGCGGACAAGGTCCATAACGCTGCGGCGCTGGTCGACTCGGCGCGATCGGCGACGCCAGCGTTGGACCGCATCGACGCGGTCGCGCCGGGCAAGAACGGCGGCTTGTTCGCCGTACAGGGCCAACAAGGGGATCCCACCCAGAAGTACGCGTTGCTGCAGTCGCCGCTCGGCCTGCCGGCGATCCAATCCGCCAGTGCCATTGCGGCGCCGGCCGAACGGGCGAAGACGGAAACTCCCGCGGAACCGTCGTCCGTCGCCTCCCTGCGCCAGATGTTCGACCAGCCTCAAGCGGGGGCGCCGGCGGCCCCGGCGCCGCGCAGGCACTGACGGCGCTAGTCCGAGGGAGAGGCCGGGCGACGCCGGTCCTCTCCCCTTTCGCCTCCCTGGCGACGCGGCCCAACCGCCGCGATGCCCCAGCACAACGCCCGCACTCGGGCGGAGCCGCTCGCGCAGAGCTCCGCCGCGACCTGCGGGGCGCGCTCGAATCAGGAACGAACAGCCGTGACTATCGACAGCAAGCTCCGGATCGTCATGAACGAATCGTCCGGGCTGTATTTCTCCGACAAGGACAAGAAGCTCGCCGGCGAGATCGGCAAGTACCTCAAGCAGGCCGACCCGCCGCTGTTTTCCGCATTGGCGGGCAAGGACAAGGAACTCAAGCCAGGACGCAACTACCCGCCGCTGTCCGGCCGCCCCGGTGCCGATGGCCGCGACGCCGATGTTTGCAACCGCTTGTCGGATCGGCTGTGCGAGATGGTCGCATCCAGATCCGAACGCTCGTCGGCGCCGCCCGGCGCGGCCATGGAGTTGGCCAAGGGCATCTTCAACGCATCCCGGTTCCCGGACGGCGCGGCGGCCAACGCCAAACTCAGTCGCGACCAGGTGGAGTCCGTTCTGTACTCCTCCTACGCCCCGCGGCCCGATGTTTCCGCCGTCGCCGAGACGTTTCTTTCCAGCCGCATGCTGCAGGACCATCCGGCGAACCGCGCCCGCGACGCCACGGACCTGAGCCCGGTCGAACGGCTCCAGCGCATTTCTTCGCACAATCTGGCCGAGATCCGCGACGAGATTTCCGTTTATCGCGCGAAGTTCGCCTCAGACGACCGGTTGCGTCAGTACAACCCGCTCATCGCCAGGGCCATAGCGAGCACTCAGGCGCGCTATGAGGACGGTTTGGCCAGCCACGCCAGCAATACCCGGATCAACGGCGCGATCCTGCCGACTTCGGACCGGCAAGACATCCAGTGCTTCGCCCAGTCGCTGACCGGCGATGCCAGGCGCGCTGCGAAGGTGACCCACACCTCCGAAACCAACACCCAGCACCTGGCGACCCACGACTTCGCGTTCTTCAACGTCTACCCCAGGACCAACGACCAGCTGAAAGCCGAACTGCTGTCCGCCACCCGCTATCTGCGCGAAAAGCCGGAAGTCTCCGACTCGCCCGTTTCCGCCTCGGCGCAGTCGTTCACCTTCAAGCTCAAGGACCTGACCCGGGAGCCGCTGACTGTGGTCGCCCTGCGCGACCCGGTCTATCCCGCGGGCGGACCGACCGCGGCGGAAGCCCGGCATCGGCTGGAAGGTCGCGATGGCCTGGCCACTTACCACGGCTCCGATCCTGCCGCGGGCAGCGCGAAACGCATGTTCGGCACCGAAACCGACCACTACCGCACGCCGCATCGCCTGTTCACGGGCTCCGATGCGCAACAGGCGCTGACCGCGCACGTACAGCTCGGACTTTACAAGTCGTTCTACGGTCTGCATCAGGCCGGCGCCCAGGAGCGCCACGCGGATCCGACGCAGAGCAGGGAGTACCGGCTGTTTCGCCTGGTGGCCGATGTGTCCGCCGAGCGGCGCGAGAGCGAGACCGCGCAGGAATGCGCGGTCCGCCAGGACAAAGCCGCGTTGTCCCTGACCAAATTGTTCCAGTATCCGCAGCTCATGGTGGCCGGTCCCGTGGCCACCCAACAGGCCGAGCGGTTCGTCCCCACGCAAGCGGCCGACGACCGGCAACGCCCGCAAGGCGCGCCCGCGGCCGAGCCGATTCGGCAGGATCTTGCAACGGGCTCTGCGCCGATGATCCGTTGAAGCGTCGTACGCCGCGAGTGCAGCGTCGCGACTGGGCCGGCTCCGATTCGGGTAGGCGCAGCCTGCCCAGGACGACGATGGCTTGCCGACGACAGGGGCGCCCGTCGGCGCCCCTGTCGTCGGCTCGGCCGTTGGCGGCGTCAACGCCCGGAGTCGTAAACGTTCCGCTTGTCCCCCTTGTCCGCCGTGGCGCTGCGAACGGGTTCGGGCATCGCGGAAGAATGATGGTGGGCGATCAGCCACTTGCCGTTTTCCCATTCGTACACATAGGTATAGCGGGCATGCACGAGCTTGCCGCTGGCGAAGCGGAAGGTATAGGTACCGATATCCTGGACCACGTTGCACCCGATCTTCACGGTGCGGCTGTCGATCGTCCCGACCGGCTTGTCCTTGAGGAACTTTACGAAGTAATCGCGCATCGCCGCCGGGGTCGTGCGCGGCTGGTTCGAAACCGTGGCCAGAAGCACGCCGTCGGGCGCGTAGTTCGCAACGACCTTGTCGGGGTCGCCGGTACGCAGCGAGCCGTTCCATCGATCGAACAAGGCCGCGACCTGGCTCTCGTCGACCTTGGCGCAGGCGGCCGCCTGCGGGGCCGCCGCGTACGCTGGCACCGCTGCCGCCCATGCGATGCCCACCAATGCAATCACCGGAACAACCGCTGCTTTCATGCTGCCTGTCTCCTAACAAGTGAGTCGTAGTCGACCCGGCCGCCGCCGTGACCAGTGTGGCGACGATCCGGAAGAGATGGCGGGCCCGGGTCCGATCGCCCGCCCGCATCGGGTACCTACCGCGGTTCGCCCGCGTGGGCGAGCCGGGAGATCCGCTCGGCGAGTTCGTCGTTGCCTTGTTGCCGGGCCAAGGTTTCGGCACTGTTGCCGCTGGCGTCCGCCGCTTGCAGATCGGCGCCGCGGGCCGCCAGAGCGTCGATGATCGCCGCACGGCCGAACAAGGCCGCGAACATCGCCGCGGTCTGGCCGGCTTTATTCTTCGCGTTCACATCGGTTCCCGGCTCCGCGATCAGCCGCCGCGCGATGTCTTCGTCGCCCTTGAATATCGCGCCCATCAACGCGGTATTGCCTCTGGCGCCGTCGCCCACATTGGGGTCGGCGCCGGCAGCGAGCAGGGCCTCCACCGCCTGCGCGTTGCCGTAGTACGCGGCCAGGATCAACGGCGTATTGCCGCGGTCGTCGCGAGCGGAGGTACTCGCTCCCTCGGCCAGGGCGGATCGCAGACGCTCCAAGTCTCCCGCGCGGGCGGCGTCGAACAACCCGGCTCGCGCCGATTCCTGTCCGGCGGGGACGGCCTGACGCTGGGCGGATTGGCTCGCATCGGCGAACGAAGGCGCCAGGGGAATCGTTGCGATCAGGGTCAACAGCGTGGCTTTCAGTTTCATGCGAATCTCGGCGGCGAACGCGGGCGCAACGCCGTGCGCGAAGTCCGCGTTCGTGTGAGGGGATGGAAAGAGCCCGGAGCGGCGCACCGATTGGGAGAGCGGCTTTTCGCGCCGCCCCGGGCGGAACAGAGCCGAATCAGTCCTTCATGTCGGCGGCCATGCGCTCGACCTTGGCGCGGTCCGCCTTCAAGGCCTGGCTGATCTTGCTTCCGTACTCGGCATCGGCCTTGTAGAAGTGCGCGAGCATGGTGTAACGGACCTCGTCGTTGCGCACCTG
The DNA here is from genome assembly GCF_019733395.1 of Lysobacter sp. BMK333-48F3. Taxonomy (NCBI): domain Bacteria; kingdom Pseudomonadati; phylum Pseudomonadota; class Gammaproteobacteria; order Lysobacterales; family Lysobacteraceae; genus Lysobacter; species Lysobacter sp. BMK333-48F3. Next base: position 1,475,616 of record NZ_JAIHOO010000001.1, read on the forward strand.
GCCCAGGTCGCCCGCCAGGTTGGCGATCAGATGGTTGCGCTGGGCCTGGTCCAGGGATTGGTAGAACTCGCCGGCCTGGCGGAAATTGAGCGTCTTCGCGATCCGCGCCTGCTGGGTGCTTCCGCGCAACGGCAAGGCGCTGGACCGATAGCCCGGCTGTTCGGGTTTCGGCGCCGCTCGGGACGGTTCGTAGTTGACCGCGCCGGTCCGGGCGCCCGAGTTCGAGCTCCCGTCCTGATTGTTGCTGACGACCTGATTCTTCGGCGCATTGATCGGCAGCTGCATCGCATTGGTGCCGACCCGATACAACTGAGTATCGGCGTACGAAAACACCCGGCCCTGCAACAATCGGTCTTCCGAAGGCTCGATGCCCGGCACCAGGTTCGCCGGTGCGAACGCGCTTTGCTCGGTCTCCTGGAAGATGTTGTTCGGATTTCGGTTCAGAGTCATGGTCCCGGCCTTGATCTCCGGCACGCCGGGCCAGACCTTGGTCGGATCCAGCGGGTCGAAATCGAAGTCGTCCAATTGGTCGGGCGCGAGGATCTGGACGTACAGGTCCCACTGCGGGTATTCGCGACGCTCGATCGCCGCGATCAGGTCCCGCGACGCGTGGTTGAAGTCGCTGGCCTGCACCTTGGAGGCTTCGGCCGCCGACAGGTTCGCTTCGCCCTGGCGGCTGTCCCAGCGGAACTTCGCGTAGACGTAGTTGCCGCTCTCGTCGACCAGCTTGTAGGCATGCACGCCGCTGCCGTCCATCTGCCGGTAGTTCGCCGGAATGCCGTAGTCCGAGTAGACCCGGGTCAGCATGTGGGTCGCCTCGGGAACGTGCGAGAAGAAGTCGAAGAACCGGTTGGGATCCTGCAGGTTGGTGTCCGGGCTAGGCTTCAGCGAGTGCACCATGTCCGGAAACTTCATCGCGTCGCGGATGAAGAACACCGGCAGGTTGTTTCCGACCAGGTCCCAGTTGCCCTCGCCGGTATAGAACTTGGTCGCGAAGCCGCGCGGGTCGCGCAGAGTTTCCGGCGAATGATTGCCGTGGATTACGGTCGAGAAGCGCACGAACACCGGCGTTTTCGCGGCGCTGGCGAAGACCTTGGCGCGGCTGTACCGGCTCAACTCGCCGGTGGCGACGAACTGGCCATGAGCGCCGGCGCCCCGGGCGTGCACTACGCGCTCGGGCACCCGTTCGCGATCGAAGCGCTGCAGCTTCTGGATCAGATGCACGTCTTGCAGCAGCACCGGACCATCGGCGCCGGCGGTTTGCGAATTCTGATTGTCGCCTACCGGCGCGCCGTTATCCCGGGTCAGCGAACCGGCCATCGGCGGCGCGGCGAACACCGGAATCGCAACGGCGACCAGCACCGCCGTCAGCAGCGATCGTTGCGTTGTTGCGCTTTGCATCGTGGGCATACCCTGTCCATCCAGTGAGCATGCCGCTCTCCCGCAGTCAGAATCGCGTCGCCGCGACGGTTTGTACAATCAATTCTGCCTAAATGTGTAATTGATCGAATCAATAGACTCGCAGCCCGCGCTAGGACGACCGCGTCGCTCGGCTTGGACCTAAGACAATTCCTAGTTGCCACATCCGGCGATCTGTCGCGACCATGTCCGCGAACAGATCAGATACGCGATCGCTTCCGTCTCGGCGCCGACGGCGCCGCAGACGAAGTCGATGCCCCCTCCGCCATGGATCGCCGCCATCCCCGTCGAGGCTACGGCCGCGACCGCGGTCGTTCCCCATCGCAAGGCGGCACGTGCCCGGATCGCCGGTACCGAGCGGCCATCGTCGTCCTGCTGCCGCAGCCGGCGTCGCGGCCGGGCGAACGCATCGAACGCCCTCCGCGCGAACCGGACCCAGCGACTGAAGCGGCATAGCGGCAAGTGCGGTTTGCTCCGCGTGCCGACCCGGCGAGGTAAGAATTCTGACAATACCCGCAGTCGCTGCGGAGAGGCACCGTCAGGGTGCGGTACACACAGCCCTAACGGAGGAAGTCATGCTTGCTTTCAGGAACTACGGCCGTACCCGTCTTTCGAGCTTCATCGCCGTCACGTTGCTGGCCGCGCCTTATTCGGCGCTCGCCGGACAGGCGATCACCTCCGGACTGGAGAACGGCACGCCTTACGACGGCTTCATCGTCAAATACCGGACGGGCAGCCCCGAGCGCGCCAATGTCGCAGAGGCCAGGAGCATGCTGGCTCAAGCGGGCCAGGGCGCGATCGGGCCCCAGGCGTTGGCGCTGAACCACGCCCGCCGGCTGGCGATCGGCGCCGACTGGTTCAGAGCCTCGCGCAAGCTCAATCCGGCCCAGGCGGAAGCGCTCATGCGCAAGATCGCCGCCGATCCCGACGTGGAGTACGTGCAACTCAACACCCGCATGTACCCGGTGCTGACTCCGAACGACACGCACTACGCACGCCAATGGGCATTCTCCGGGGCCAACGGCATCCGCGCCGAACGCGCATGGGACCGCGCCACCGGCCGAGGCGTGGTGGTCGCTGTACTGGACACCGGCATCACCGACCATGCGGACCTCAACCCCAATGTCCTGCCCGGCTACGACTTCGTCAGCGATGCCGCCAACGCGCGCGACGGCGACGGGCGCGACGACGACCCCGCCGACCAAGGCGACTGGAACGACGAATTCGAATGCGACCAACCCGGCTACGATGCGCGCGCCCGCAATTCGAGCTGGCATGGAACCCACGTCGCCGGCACCGTCGCCGCAAGCACCAACAACGCCGTCGGCGTGGCCGGCACCGCGTTCAACGCAAGCATCGTTCCGGTCCGCGTTCTGGCCAAATGCGGCGGCACCCTCGCGGACATCGCCGACGCGATCGCCTGGGCGTCCGGAGGCGCGGTCGCGGGGATACCGGCCAACGCCAACCCGGCCGAGGTGATCAATATGAGCCTGGGCGGAGGCGGCGGCTGCTCGCGCGTCTACCAGGACGCGATCGACGCGGCGGTCGCTCGCGGCACCACGGTCGTCGCGGCGGCCGGCAACTACTCCATGGACGTCGCCGACTTCCAGCCGGCCAGTTGCGCGAATGTCATCGCCGTGGCTTCCACCGACAGCGACGGCAACGCCTCGTGGTTCAGCAACTTCGGCGCCGGCATCGACATCGCTGCGCCCGGCGGCGACGTCATCTCGACCTACAACAGCGGCCGTACGGTACCCGGCGCCGCGGCCTATTCCGCCATGAGCGGAACATCGATGGCCGCCCCCCACGTCGCCGGCGTCGTCGCCCTGGCCCAATCCGTCGCCGCCGTTCCGCAGACGCCGGCGCAGATGGAAGCGCTGATCACCGCCAACGCGACGCCGTTCGCGGCGCCACAGGATCAAGCGGTCGGCGCGGGCATCCTCAACGCCCAAGCCGTGGTCGACGCCGTGGCGCCCCGCCAAGGCTGGTACCTCTACCGCAATACACTGGTGACGCTTAGCCAGGCCGGGCAGGCGCAATGCGTCACTCCCCGCGGCAACGCGACCGGCTGTCGCCAACTCGACCGCACGGATCGGGCCTACCTGCTCCAGTTGGCGGCGGAAGCCAACGCGAACGGCAGCCTCTTGACCTGCGGCAGCCCCGTCTACGACGCCACCTGGGGCGCGGTGCCGTCGGACCCGACGCATTGGTGCAACGCCTTCCCGCGCGAACGGCCGGCGCTGCGAGCGCTGTAATTGCACGACCCGGCCACGGCGGCCTCGCCCGTAGCCGACTGCACGGGCAACCCCTTCGCCGGGGTTGCCCGTTCGGGCCGGGAACGGATACGCAAACCAACGCCGCCGCCCGCACCGACCTCTTCCATCCCCCTCGCCAGGACCGCCGACAGAAACATGAAATCGCCCACGCTTCCCGCAGCCCCGCTCCTGCTCTTGGCCAGCTTGACCGCCTGCGGGCCCGGCCAGCCCGCCGCATCCCGGCCAACCACCGCGCTGCCGCCCAATACCAAACACGCGACGCTGGCGGCGGACCCGAAGAACGCGACCTACACCATCGAAGGCAAGCCAGTGAGGCTGGTCGACGGATTCAACGAAGAGGTCATCGTTCCCGGATCGGCGTCCACCAGCATCACGCGCTACGCAGGTCGCGAACTGAAGACCGATCTCAACGGCGATCATCGCAACGACACCGTTTTTCTCCTGACCCAGGACAACGGCGGTAGCGGAACTTTCTACTACGCGGCGGCGGCGCTCAGTACACCACAGGGATATCTGGGCACCAACGCGGTGTTCGTCGGTGACCGGATCAAGGTTCGGTCGGTGGAAGCCGAACCGGGAAGTCCGGCGGCGTTCTGGGTCGCCTACGACGAACGCACCGTGCAGGAATCGGACAGCCCGGTCATGCGATCGAGCAAGATCCGATGGGACGGATACACCCTGGTCGACGCCGAGGCCGCCAGCGGCGAACGCGATTGACCGGATCTCGGTCCAACAGCCGCTCCCGGTCCTCGGCGAACCGCAGCGGCGATTCGGCGGCGGCGCCGCAAACAGACGACGCTTCGCTGGAGTCCGCAGCGTCGTCGCCCTGACCGCCGCGCTCGGCCGATGTCGCCCGGGCCCGACAATAGCAGGCCGGCAGCAGCTGACCGGCAGGAGTTGTCGCGATCGCGCGTCGAAGCGAAGCGCGACCGGCGGCGTTCCGCCCCCACCCGCAAGATTTCCGCGCATCTCGATCGCTGGCCTCAACTCGGGGCCGGCATCCGCGTCGGACCGTCTTGTCGATCAAAGTGGTCATTAGTGACCACTGCCTGGACATATGTCCAAGGCGAATCAGACTTTCCCTACAGACGTCATCGACCGCGCTGCGGATACTGGATTCCGCCGCCAGCGCAGCCGCGCGATCGTGACAGCACGCTCGGTCACGACCGGTGCCGATGTCGAAGCTCGTGCGACCCAAGGCGGGACCTGCGGCGGATCGCTGTCGATATGCTGGAGCTTAAAGTAGCCGTCTCGAATCCAGCCCCCCCCCGCGCGAATCGCGCGCACCGGCGCGCGAGCGCGCTGCCACCGAGCAAGAGTCTGAGATGAAAGCGACCCCGCCCCTCCTTGTTGCCGTCTGCATCCTGGCTGCGCTGAGCGCTTGCTCGAATGCGGTTCTGGATCCGAAGTACGAGCGCAATCCGGAGCCGCGGCAGAAGTATGTCGTGACGGCGACGGTAGACGGAGCCCCGGGGCCGTTCGAAGTCGCTACAGCGGGCGCGCAGTATGTGATTGGTCCGACACAGACCTGCATGCCGTCGGCCGAACCGATATCCGGCACTTTCCCGACACCGTCTCGGGCGGGGACCTCTGCGCAGGTTCGAAAGTTGCCAGGAGACAGATTCGAATTCGATATCTACCTGGATGCGATGCGTCCTAAAGACTACTTCGGCAAGGGCGTCTGCACCTGGGTCGTGGAGGGCGTTAGCATCCGTCTCAAAGCGAGAAACGCTACGAATGAGCGGGAATTCGTCGCTTTTTTGGATCAAGAGCAGCTCTTAGGTCAGCAGCCGGTAGTTCTATATGCCCGCGGAAGTCTCTACGGAAAAGTTCCGGGTGCGTACGATGAAACGGAAGAGGCAATTGAAGAACAACATGCGGCCAGCCGCTACGGAACCGATGCAGGAACGCTTTTCAAGATCACATTGCAGTCCCAGGAATCAGTCCAGTGACTATCAGCAGCCTCCATTATGCGGAGCTTAGTGATATCGCTTACGAGCCGCCCGCCCCCTTGCCCAATGGAGACCACTATGTGCGCATTGGCGGCGTTAGGTACGACATTCTAGAAATCGCCGACAACAAATTGTCCGGCTATCAAGGCGTCATGTTTCAGCGCTCGGATACCAAGGAAATAGTGGTAGCCCACCGCGGCACCGAGTTCTTCGGCGAACCGCTCGACGACGTGACCCGCGCGGACGGCGGCATGGTCGCCCGGCGCGCCAACCAGCAGGCGGCCGACGCCATCGCCTTCACCCGTCGGGCCATGCAGCGCGCCGAAGAGCTGGGGGTTCCGGTCAGCGTGACCGGGCACTCGCTGGGCGGCTGCCTGACCCAGATCAGCGCGGCCAAGCTCGGCCTGTATGGGGAGACCTTCAACGCGTTCGGCGCGGCGGATCTCAACCTGCGCATTCCCGAGGGCGGCCGTCAGGTGGTCAACCATGTGATGGCCGCGGACTTCGTCAGTTCCGCCAGCCGCCACTTCGGCGAGGTGCGCGTCTATGCCAGCCGCCACGACGTAAACACCTTGTCGCTAGCCGGTTACGGCAACAACGACAGCCGCTACGCCGACCCGCGCAACTTTCCCTTTGCCGCCGGGGCCGGCGCCCTGTCCCACAGCCTGCACCATTTCCGCGACAGCGACGGCGACCGGCAACCCGACGTGTCCGTACTGCGCGACCCGGAAACCCGGGTCAACGCCCACCGTTTCCACGACATGATCGACAAGTTCCGCAGCGACGTATGGACCCTGCGCGAAGGCATGTCGATCGGCGGTGCGGTGCTGAGGGGGCCGAGAGGCGTCGCCGAGGAAATCCTGCGGCACGCTCCCGAGAAATCTCCCGACAGCCCGTTCAAGGATGCCCAAGGCGCGCCGCCGGCCGGCGAAGCGCGGCCGTTCGATCCGCGCCATCCCGACCATCCGCAGCACGCGATGCACGGCGCGATCCGACTCGGCGTGGAGCGGATCTTCGCCGAACAGGGCCGGCCGTTCGACCAGGCCGGCGAACGCACCAGCGCGGCCCTGCTCGCCAACGCGCGCGAGCACGGGCTGAGCCGGGTCGACCATGTCGTCGCCGGCCGCCGCCAGGGCGCGGGTACGGACGTGTTCGCGGTGCAGGGCGAGCCGCACGACCCGGCGCATCGGCGGGCGCAGGTCGACACCGAGCTCGCGGCCCAGGTTCCGGTCGAAGCGTCGTTCCAGCGCCTGGCCGCCGCCGACCGGCAGCAGGCCGCGGCCCAGGAACAACATCACCAGGAACAGACCGTGGCCGCGATCGCGAGAACCGTCTGAGTTTTCCGACCAGCCGCTTCCGGCTGCGCGCTCGTCGCACGCGAACGCGCCCCGCTTCCCGCCATGCTCTCCTGCGCTGTGTCGATCGCCGGCTTCATCGCCTGCCGTAGGCGTAGGACGCCGCAAGCCTCACAATCGGCGGCCGCACGGGAAGACGGCTCGCGCAGACGATGCCCGCCCACGCCAGGGACACGCCATGACCGCAACCGACCTCACCCCCTTGCTGCTCGACGCGCTCGGCCAGCGCATCGAGACCGATGCCGCGCAGGCGCTGGCCCAGGCCCTGGGCGGCAAACCGTTCAAGCATGCGACGCCGAACGGCGGCGGCCACCTCGGCAGCGGCAAGCTCGGGATCGAGGTCGGCACCGCGACGCAGATCGACAACCGCGGTTATTTCCCGCCGCGCAAGGACGGCCGGCGCTGGGTCACCTGGGTCTCGCACGCGTTCGTGTATCCCAACTACCGCGGCTCGCTGCCGGCCGGGTTCGACTGGACGATGGACGAGGCAGCACTGGGCGCGAACTTCCGCCGCCGCGTCGAGGGCGCGATCCAGGAGGTGCGCTACGTCTTGCCGGCGCCGCGCGAAGGCCTGGCGGCCAAGGCCATGCTCGGTTCGAACGGGCGGCCCAAGTGCCTGCTGCTGCGCGTCGCCGAAGAAGGCGCCTATGCCACCGTGTATCCGGACGGCAAGCCCGAGCAATCGGTCGAGGACGGATTCTTCGCCGCCTGGGCCGCCTTGAACGGCGTGCTGCGGCCGGACCGGCTCGACTCCGCTCGGCTGGACGCGCTGCGACAGCGACAGACCACCCCGTTGGGCTTTCTGATCGAAGACCTCGGCGGTCTGTTGTGGGAAGGCGACGTCGGCGCGGACCATGCCGCGTTCTGCCATGCCTACATGAACCGGCTGATGAAACCGGACCAGGCCTGCGCCTTGTTCGACGCCGGCGAAACCTTCGGCGACACCAATCATTGGCGCAAGGCCGGCGAGGCGATGACCGAGGACGGCTGGGACAACTACGACCGCATCGCGCCACGCTATGCGCAGCGCTGGGCGCAGTGGCAACGCGGCGAGATCCGTTCGATGGTCGATTGGCCGGACGACACGGTGCCGTCGGACGAGGACTGAAGTCGCCGCGATCGAACCGCGCGGATTGGATCGGGCGGATCGGATTGGGCGAGGCGGCGGTTTACCGCGCCGCGGACAACGGCAAAAAGCACACTTGACCTAACTGCGACCGGGCTGTCGCGGCAGGTCAGTTCCTGACACTAGAACTGAACGCTGCCGCGACACGGATCGGTTACGCGATCCAATCCATAAGCTCGGAATACACCAGCACCAGGCCCATGGCGCGCAATTCCGGCCCCAAACGGTATGGCCAGGACGGGTTGTCGGTATCGAAGCACACCGTCACCACCTTGGCCGCCTGATGGACGACTTTCAGGTTGCGGATATCGGCACAACGGTCGGCGAGGCGCCGGGCGCGGTCGACCACGTCGGCGAGGGAGCGGAAGCTGCCGGCGCGCGCAGTCAGCATGACCAGATGCTTGCTGGACGCGGCTTGGGGCTCGGCCGGGACGTCCGTAACGATGGCGGTGTTGTCCTGCAGCCACGGGCTGAACGAGTGGAGTGTGTTACGAAGCATGGGGCGCCCCCTCTGTACGTTGGTGTACAGTGAACTGCGTCACAAAAATCATGCCAAGTTTGGCGGCTCTAGCCGGCCCGCTTCGCCGCCGCTGACCGCCCGCCCGACGCGACGTCGGCCGTTCCCGGCGATCGCCCCGAGTCAGCGACGGGCGGCCCATGCTCGCCGGCTGCCCGGCGTCGACCGCAGCGCGCCGGCCTGCTTTGCCTTGCGAAACGACGGGAGCGACGACGCGGACGATCGACGCGCGCAGCCGTGCCGCCGCCACGCCGTATGCGGTGTGCAAGCCGCGACGGGTTCGCATAGGGTGGTCGACCCATTCGCTCGCGAAGACGCGGTCGCGTCGACCTGCGCCCGTTCGCGCTTGCGCCGTTCATCCGGCCGGCCGCAGCGTTGCGGCTTCGTCGCCACGACCCAAGACCGCCATGACTCAAGACCAGATCCGCCAGTACTTCGCCGCCGACCCGGCGGTGCGCATCCAGATCGCCTGTGCCGAAGACGGCAGCCCGCAGCTGGCCTGGGGCGATACCTTCTGCTTCGTCGTCGACGGCCAGGGCGAAACGAAGAAGATGCCGTTCGCCACCATCGTCACCAAGGACTACCCCGGTTTCGACGACGCCTCGCAACTCGATCGCGGCGGCCGCTTCCGGCTCAACCTCGATCTGGGCAAGGACCGCTTCGGCCAGTTGTTCGGCTTCGCTCCGCGCGAGTTCGCCGCGCACCGCGACCGCTTCGACTTCACCGAAGCCGACCGCCTGTTTCCGCATCCGGCTTATGGCGCGAACGGCTGGGCTTCGGTGATCGACCCCGGCCAACGCAGCGGCGAAGCGCTGACCGAACTGATGGCGTTCGCGCTGCAGCGGGCCAAGAGCTGAGCCGACGCTGCGACGCGTTGCGCATGCGCCGGCCGCGCGGCCGGTCGCGAGCGATCGGTCCGATCCGAGTCGGGCCGCTCAGGCGCAGGCCGCCAGCTCCGCCCGCACCGATTCGCCCTGCGCGCTGAGCCAGCGCGCCACCCAGTTGGCCGCGGCGGCCTCGGTGCGGAACGGGCGGCTGACGTGCTCGCGCACGCCGAGGTGGCGGCGGATCGTCGCCACCGCGCAATGGCCCTCGCGCGGCGGCGTGACGGTGGCCAGCCAGGCTTCGGCATCCTCGTCGGGCACCGCGACCAGGTGCGAGGGGAAGATCGAGCCGGAAAACGGGGCTTCCCAGTGGAAGCCGGTGGGCAGGTCGTGCGGGGTCGGGGTCGTGTCCATGCGGCGGACCCTAGCCGGCCTGGGTCTCGCCGGCTAAGACGCAGCCGCCGGCCGAGGCCGCCCGGGCGCGGCCGGCGTCCGGCGAGGATCCGGACCCGGCTCGCAAACCGCGCATCCGGCCCTCGCGTCTGCGGTGGCCGTCGCAGACGCGCCGGTCCGCGGCCGCGACGATGGCCGGGCGGACCTTCCAGGGGGGAACAACGCATGGCCAGACTGCCGCTCAAGGAGACTTCGGCGATGAGCGACGCCGAAGCCACGCAATACGCGCGCCTTCCCGCCAACCTGACCCGCGCCCTGCTCGCCACCGGCGGCTGCGCCGAGGCCTTCCTCGACCTGGGCTTCGCCCTGCGCCGCACCAGCCTGTCGGTGCGGCACTACGAACTGGCGATCCTGCGCGTGGCCAAGCTCAGCGGTTGCGCCTATCAGCGCATGCAGCATCTGCAGCCGGCCTTGAACGCCGGCTGGAGCGAGGCCGACATCGAGGCGATCGAGAGCGGCCACTGGCAGCGCCTGGCCGCACCGGATGCGATCGTGCTGCGTCTGGTCGACGAATGCGTGGCTCATCCGCGCATCGCCGACCCGAGCTTCAAGCGCGCCCTGGCCCTGCTTGGCGAACGCGGCGTCGCCGAACTGATCCTGCTGACCGGCTTCTACATGATGACCGCGCGGTTTCTGGAAGGGCTGGACGTGGACCTGGACGCGCAGCCGTCGCCGCGGTTGTTGTCGTACGAGAACTGACCGCGCGCGGCCCCGTCGCCGGGCCTCACTTCACCCGCCGGAACCGGCGCAGGAAGTGCACGCCTTCGCTGTCGCCCTCGATGGTCAGCACGTCGCCGTCGAGCTTGAACGGGCGCGGCTGGTCGGTGCCGGTATAGCTCGGCATCAGGCTGCCCACGACCTGGTGCACCACCGTGCTGCGCTCGGCGTCGACCCGGTAGCGGCCGAAGTAGGCGACATAGCCGTCGTAGGCGGCGCGCACCTCCGCGTCGGTGCCCTTGGCGTCGTCGCCGGATGCGAACCGCGGCGTCGCCGGCGTGCGCATCACCTGCACGTGCAGACGGCCGGTCGGGTCGTAGACGATATAGCCCTCGGGGCGTTCGCCGTACGGATGGGTCACCTTGCCCGAGGCATCGGTGTCGGCGATGGTTTCGACCTTCCAGGTGCCGACCAGGGCGTCGGCGTCGACGCCGGCCGCGACGGCGGCGAATGGCAACGGGCACAGCGCCAGCGCCGACCACAGCGCGACCGGGCCACGCAGGCGTGCAAGTTTCATCGATAGCTCCAGAGTTCGTCGGGGGACGGCGCAGGCCCGGCATGCATCGCTACGCGCGCCAGGCGCGACGCCAGGATGCGACGACGCTGCGGACCCGCCATGCCGAGGCTGCCACACCGTCGTCGCGCCGGCTTATGCCATCGGTCGTGCGCTCGCACGCGCCGCTGCCGACATCCGTCACTGGCGCGATCGCTTCGACCCGTTCCGAGGTCGGCTAGCGCTTGGTCGCCTTGGCCTTCGGCGGCCGCGAACGGCGGCCCAGTTCGGTCAGGCGCGGCGGCGAACCTTCGCCGTTGAGTTCGTCCAGGACCGCCGCCGGATAGTCGTCGAACAGGCTGCCCCACCAGCGCTTGAGCGCGGTGTCCCAGACCCGCCAGCCTTCGCCCGCGACCGGTTTGCCGACATAGCGTCGTTTGCGCGCTCCCATATCGTTCCTTCGCCTAAGGGCCGCATAGTCTGCCGATGAGCACGGCGGACTGCACAATCGCAATCGCCTTCTCCCGCCCTACACGCGCGACGCGGGATGGTGTGTCCGCACGCAACGACCTCCCCGCACCGCACGCCATGGCCCAGGTTTTCCGCGCCGACGACGACATCCGCGCCCTATGGGCGGCGCTGACCGGCGACGGCCTGGTCGGGCTGATGGGGCCCAGGCCGCAGGTCCAGGCGCGCCTGGCGCTGATCCGGGCGATCGTGCAGGCCGAGGATCTGGCCGACCGTTACCGGGTTTGCGCCTACCCCTGTTCGCCCCAGGCGACGATGGGCGTGGTCTACGATCCCGGCGCTGCCGGCGCGACGAAGCGCGCCTGGCGCTGGATCGCCGGCTGGCGGAGCCGGCCGGGTCCGGCCGCGAGGAGCCGCCGGATCAGACGCGGCGACGGCCGCGGCCGTCGTCGCCGAACCAGCACAGGGCGTCGAGTTCGCCCGGCGAGAGATAGCGGACCAGGATTTCGTCGTCGTCGGGCGGATGGATCAGACGCACCGCGGTGCTCGCGCCGGACCCTTGATGATGGGCTTTGGCTGCGGCGCAGGCGGCCGCGATGGCATCGGCACGCAGCGGGTAACGGCTCCCCGACGGTTCGTCGGCGTCCGTCCTCACGGTCCATCGTCCCAACGAATCCTCGATGACATCGAAGTAGCGCATCGCCTTGCGACGTTTCCTTACGTCGCGCTCCCTGTCTGACCGGCCCACCGCCCGCACAGAAGATATCCCAATCCGCCGCTACAGCACATCGCGCCGACCCGCCGATTCGACTCGCCGATTCGGCCTACCGATTCGGCCCGCCCCGCGCGGCATGGCGGCTGCGACTCCAGCCCGCCGCGTCGCAGCCGCAGTTGCGAACCGATGCGCCATGCCGGCGATCGCCGCGGGCGGGCGCGGGCGGCCGCCGAACCCGGATCGATCGCCTGACGGCGCAGGTCACGTCGCGGCGGCCACCGCCTCGCTAAGCTGGTCGGCGACCGGCGCGCCGTCGCCGCACCGCAACGGAGCAGCGCTATGGACCGGGCCCTGGACACCGTCACCGGCGAAGAAGTCGATGCCGAGGACCTGTGGGACCTGGAGGCCGTCGATCCAGGCCGCTACGAATGCCACGGCTGCGACATCCCGGTGTTTCCGGCCTCGTACCGCAAGGACATCAACAAGAAGCGGCCGTACTTCTTCAAGCCCAAGGACATCGAGCACCACCCGGACTGCGGCGCCCAGGACGAGGACGGCTGCCTGCAGCGCGCGCGTACCGAGCGCGTCCCCGAGGAGCAGCTCAGCCGGGCCGGCCTGATGCCCAATCGGCTGGTGCTGCGCGCAGCGCGCGAAGTCCAGGCGCCGCCCGGGGCAGCCGGCCAGCCGGTCGCGCGCGGACGCCGGCCGGGCGGCGACGCGGCCGGCGCCGGCGACACGCGGCGCCATGCGACCACCGCCAACAGCCTGCGTCGGATCGCCAAGGACTACGCGCGCTTCCCTCACAACCGCAACAGCCCCCTGCACATCGACGGCATCGCCGGCCGCAGCTACGAGCGGGCGATCGCGCGGCTGAAGTTCGACGCCGTGGTCCGTTACGGCCAGGCCCAGGTCTGGCTGAGCCAGATCGCCTGGAGCGCGAAGCACGAAGACGACGCCGAGCGCTACGAGATCGTGCTCAGCGTCGGCGATCGCCAGGACGGCCGGGTCACGCGGCCTTACCGCGTCCGCGTGCACTGGGCGGGTTGGAGCGCCCGCGCCCGCAACGCTCTGCGCACCGAGGTCGAAGTGCTGGTCCAGGAGCACAAGGCGCACCGCGGCAGCGGCAAGGCGGCCTGGGTGTTCTTCATCGGCGAGCAGGACGCACAGGAGCCGGCCTTGTTCCACGTCCGCGACCGACGCCTGATCTGCACGCTGTACGGCGAAGTGCCGGTCTCGGGCAAGGCTTGAGCATCGCCGGGTCGCACCCGCATTACGGGTTCAGTTAGCACACTTGACGCAAGACGCAGGCAGGCGCCGCGCGGGGGCAGACTGTGACACGGCCCGGTCAGCGCTCCCAGGGCGCGTCGCCCGCGTTCCGCGGTAACGGCCGCGATGGCGCCATCCCGGCCGACGCCGTCGCGGCAGGCTCGCCGGACCGGGCCGGAACCGTCGTTGCGCGCGTGGGCGTCCGCTCCGCTGCGTGCCAGGCGGTGCAGAACACGAACGCGGCCAGGCCGCATAGCGAGGCCTGGGCCAGTTCGCTCAGGCCGCGCGCCAGCGCGGACGCCACCCGCGCCCGATCGTGCGGCCGCCATCGGCTCGGTCGCATCGCCCGCTTCACGCCAGTTGCGTCCCGATCACCAGGACCGCGATCAGGACCAGAAAGAAAGCCACCAACCAGGCGGCGGTCGACGAGGAACCGAGCGCGCGCGCGGTCGACGTTTCGGGAAGATCATCCATTCGCGACTCCAAGACTCCACAGACTTCGTGATTGATCTCACAAAATCCGTGCCAGCACGCGAATGTGCTTTTTATTCGGTTAAGGCAACCAGTCGCTGAGCTCGGCGTAGATCAGCACCAGGCCGCTGGACTTCAGCTCCGGCACCAGCCGGCCCGGCCAGTCGGAGCGATCGGTTTCGAAACTGACCGTCGCCTCCAGTTCGGTCTGGCGTTCGACCCGGAAGTTGCGCACCTCCGGCACTCGCGCCATCGCACGGCGCGCGAGGTCGCCGACCACGTCCACCGACGTGGCCCGTCCCGACACCGTAGTGAGCATCAACAAGTGCTTGCTCATCGATTGCTCCTGTGCGCAGCGGTGAACTTCATCCTCCCGGGTCGGACCGTGCAATTTCTTGCCGTTGGTCGGTCGGGCGACGGTGTCCGGCCCGTCGCCCGGATTTCGTCAGCGCAGTCGCCGCATCAGCGCGGCGGATCGCTGGCCGCGCAAACCAGGAAGAAATCGCGGTCCGCCGGCAGGCCGACGTGGTCGAATGTGCGCACCGTCCACAACGTGGTTTCGCCGCTGCTGGTCGGATTGGGCAGGGTATCCGGCCAGAAGGTCAGGCTGGAACTGCGCGTGTCGGGATGGCTGACGGTGCCGCTGCAATAAGTCGAGCGGGTCCAGGCGCGATCGCTGATCTCGCCGTTTTCGATCCACACCCGGTACACCCCCGGCCCTTGCCGGTCCGCGCTGTGCACGCGGCAGGTGCTCCAGCGGTCGGGGATGTCCTGTTCCGACATGCGCACCGTGCCGTCGGCGTTGATGTAGCCGTAGCAGGCCACGGCTTGCGCCGCGCCGGGCAGGCACAGCAGCGCGGCCAGGATCGCAGCGGGCGTGCAGGCTTGGATGATCTTGCGTTTCATGATGGCGTCCTCACGGATGGTCGACGATGCGAACCCGCCGCGATGCCGCGTCGACGCGGCGCGCCGACGAAGTCCGCATGCGTCGGTGTAGACCCATCGCCGGTGTTAAACCGTGCGCCGAGAGCGCGTTCGTCTAAGGTCGTAGGGCCGTTCGCGACACGCACATGGCGTGGATTTTCCGCGCCGCGAAGCGGTTTGTCGGCGACGAAACCGAACGCGCGGACACAACGCGCCCGGCCGCGGCGGCGCGCCGGCTCAGATACGGCAGCAGTGCAGGATCGCCGCGTGCGGCCGCTGCCAGTACGCGCGCATGAAGCGGTCGGCGGACTCGTGGCGATCGCCGCCGAGCAGGCCGTGCTGAACCCACTGCACCGGCGACAAGCCGGCCTGGTGCATCGCCGATTCCAGACTTTCCTTGCTCCAGTAGTAAGCGGTCACGCTGACGTCGAACGGCGGCTTACACAGCTCCATGCGGACTTTTCCGCCATCGACGTCGCCGCCTTCCGGCGTCATGCGGAACCCATAGGGTTCGTAGTAGTCGCGCTGGCGCACGTAATCGGGATGGATCGGCAACGCGACCAGGCGTCCGCCGGGCTTGAGCGCGCGCGCCATCGTCGCGCACATCTCGAACAGTTCGTCGGCATTGGTCGCGTACGGCAGCACGTACACCGACAGCACCAGGTCGAAAACGCCCTCGCAGTCCCGGCCGAGCGCGGACACGTGCTCGATTCCCAGCCGCTCGCGCGACTCGCGCTGCCGCGCATACGCCAACATGCCCTCGGACACGTCGTAGCCGACCACCCGGCGCGCGCCGCGCTGCTTCATCCAGCGCGCGTACATGCCGTTGCCGCAGCCGAAGTCGAGCACATCGCGGTTGTGCAGATCGCCGAGCACGGCCAGCACGTTGGGAATCTCCATGTCGCGACGGAACGGCCACGTCGCCATGTCCTCGTACATCGCCGCCAAGGCGTCGAACTGAGCGGCCGCTTCCTGACCCATCTGCGATTCTCCGACTCTCCGGCCCCGCCGGCCGGCGCAGCGCAGCGGCCGCGCGACCGCTGCGGGCGCAGAGCAAACCATGCGCCCGCGCGGACCGGACTCACCAAGGCTCACATTGCGACCGTCGGCAGAACGCAGCCGTGCTGCAAGCCGGCGGGAATCGTCGCATCGCTCTCGCGGCACGCCGAGGGGCATCGCGAATCGTGCGCGCCGTACGGCACGCGGGCTTGGGGAAACGATCGCGATGCGGCTATGACGGCGTGCCCGATGGCAAAGGCATTGCGTCGGCCGCAGCGAACCGATCGGCGCCGCTGTCAGTTCACCACGCAACTCAACGTGACCGTCACCGACGCGCCGTTGGCGATCGTGCCCAAGGGCGCACCCGCCTCCAACCCGGCCAGGGTCAACGGCGACGCCGGGCAGCCCGCGCCGGTGCACACCGGCGGCGCGGTGCAGCTCAAGCCGACCCGACTCGCCGCCGGGTCGCGCAGGATCGCGCCGGTCACCGCATCGGGGCCGGCATTGGTCACCACGATGGTGTAGGTGGTAGTCGCGCCGCGGCTTACGGTGTCGTTCGGCAGGTCGTTGGGCTCGGTCGCCGGCGTGAGGGAATTGGTCTTGCTGATGCGCAGATCGGCCAGCGGATTGCGGGTGTTGGTCAGGGTGCAGGTCAGGTCGTCGCCGAGCGCGGCGGTCAGGTTGAAGCTGGTGCCGCTGCCGCTGGGCGTCTGCCCACCGGCGAGCGCATTGGTGCAGGCGTAGGTCGTCGCGTAGTTGCTCAGCAGCGCGCCGGCTGCGGCGGTTTCCGACAGCGCGTATGCACCGCCGATGGCGCCCGGATTCAGAACAGCCACTTCCGTCGCGGTGCTGCCGCTGCCGGTGGTGGTGGTGGTCGCCGGGCCGCCCGGGCCGGCGATGCTCAACGAGAACTGATCGGCGGCGACGAAGCGGCCCAGCGGCAAGGCCTTGGCCAGGCGCAGGATCGGCCGCTTGCCGTTGGTGAACGTGCAGGTGATGTCCGAAGTCGCCGACAGCGAAGTGCTCGGCAGCGTCGCGCGGCGGTTGGCCAGGTCGTAGGTCGCGCCTGCCACGGGCGCTCCGCCGGCCTGAGCGCAGGCGATCGCGGTCAACTGCCAATCGGCCGGCAGCGCGCTTTCGGTCACGGTCAGGGCCGCGGCGATATCGTCGATCGACACCGGCGTGCCGGTCACTACGGTATTCGCCGCGACCGTGGTCAGCGTGCCGGGCTGGGTCAAGGTGTTAGTGGTCGTGAACGCGAACGGGCCGCCCGCACCGGCCTGGGTCAGCTTGGCAACGCGGATCTGCGGGTCGACGATGGTCAGCGTGTGATCCTCGACTTCGCCGGTACCGGCGACGCCGGTGGCGTTGGCGATCTCCAGCGCATTGACCGCTGTGCGAATGCGCAGATAGGTCGCGCCCGCGGCGATGTCGGTCGGCACGGTCCAGGTCATGGTCGCGCTGCCGGCGGCGCACAAGGCCGTGGCGGAGCGTTCGTCGCTGTCGAAGGTGCCGTTGCGATCGAAATCGATCCAACCCGCAACCGGGGCAGTGCCGACGCAGGTCGCCGTCATGCTGTAGCTGTTGCCGCTCAGGCCGCGGTACAGCGGCGTGGCCGCGCCGATATTGACCCCGTCCTCGTCGTCGGTACCGGTGCTGGAGTTATTGTCGTCGCCAAGCGCGTTGGCGCTGAACAGCGAGGCGTTCTCGACATCGGCGCGGGCGCCGAGCAAGGCGGCGATGGGTTGCGCCTGGGTGGCCAAGGTGAAACCGGCGGCGAAGATGTTGGTCGTGCCGACGGGCAAGGTGCCGCCGTTCCAGCTGTACTGCGGCACGTGGGCGGCCACGCCGTAGCTGTTGGGCGCATCGCCGAAGTCGGCGACCTCCAGCATCACGCCCAAGGCCACCGCCTCCAACCCGCCGCCTTGCAATACGATGTTGGCGCTGCTGGCATTGTCGATGAAGAAGACACCGGTCGGTCCCGGCGGAGTGGTGAAAAAGCAGTCGCCTGTCGCCGTCACGCGGTAGGTCGTGCCGGTCCGTGCGACGTTGTAGGCGTCGGTGCAAGTGCTGCCGCGAATGCGGTCGATCACCCGCATGGTCGCAGCGGCCGGGAGCGTGGCTTCGATGTACTCGTTCGCCCCGTTGGTGGATTCGGCATCGGCGAACACCAGACCGTCGAGCGCGTAGGGCACGCCACCGAACGTCGCCGAACAGCTGTAGGTGAAGGTGACGTTGGCGGAGGCATTGCGATTGCGCAAGCCGATGTCCATGGTATTGAGCGCGCCGGTTCCGCCGATGTTGTACAGGTCGTCCAGGCCGTCCTGGCTGAAGGCGCCAGGCCGGTAGATGCGCAGGTCCGGATCGGCGCCCGCCGAGGCGATGTTGCTCAAGCTGCAGCTTACCGACAGCGTTTGCCCGGCGATGTTGAAGTTGTTGGTCACCGTCGTTCCGCCTTGCGGAATGTCGGTGTCTACCGTGCCCCAGTCGAACCACAGGATCTGGTTGCGGTACTGGCCGCTGCCACCGGTCGCATATTGCGCGGCGGCCGGAAACGCGGCCCCGCTCAGGCTCAATGCAAGGCAAGTTGCGATCAGCGCAGCGCGCTTTGGCCGACCGACCGAAGCAGGCTCAGGCGTCGCGACGAACGATGGCATCGCACCGATGCCGATCGACGGGTCCATGGCATTCATCGAGGCAGCCCCCTGTCACAGCCTAGACATGCCAAATGGTATCTATCACACATTATGCCCCCGGACCAGCGGCCATTTACCGCCGCCGATAGATCAGTCGGCAATGAAGAAAACGAGTGTTTTACCGCGCAGGCAGACAAGTCCCCCCGAGGCGTTAACGAAGCTGAAAACGCGAACGGGAGGGGAGCCGAACCGGTCGACGAACGACCGCGAATAGCGCGGCATGCGTTCCGTGTGCAGGCACGACCAAGGCATGGCGGCCGATGCCGGCCGCCAGGGTTCGCCTAGGTATCTTCGTGTTGTTCGGGCGTTTCGATCAGTTCACCACACAGCTCAGCGTGACCGTCACCGACGCGCCGTTGGCGATCGTGCCCAAGGGCGCACCCGCCTCCAACCCGGCCAGGGTCAACGGCGACGCCGGACAACCCGCCCCGGTGCACACAGGCGGCGCGGTGCAGCTCAAGCCGACCCGGTTCGCCGCCTGGTCGCGCAGGATCGCGCCGATCACCGCATCGGGGCCGGCATTGGTCACCACGATGGTGTAGGTGGTGGTCGCGCCGCGGCTCACGGTGTCGTTCGGCAGGTCGTTAGGCTCGGTCGCCGGCGTGAGGGAATTGGTCTTGCTGATGCGCAGATCGGCCAGCGGATTGCGGGTATTGGTCAGGGTGCAGGTCAGGTCGTCGCCGAGCGCTGCGGTCAGGTTGAAGCTGGCGCCGCTGCCGCTGGGCGTCTGCCCACCGGCGAGCGCATTGGTGCAGGCATAGGTCGTCGCGTAGTTGCTCAGCAGCGCGCCGGCGGCCGCGGTTTCCGACAACGTATAGACCCCGCCGATGGTGCCCGGATTCAGAACAGCCACTTCCGTCGCGGTGCTGCCGCTGCCGGTGGTGGTGGCGGTCGCCGGTCCGCCCTGGCCGGCGATGCTCAACGCGAACTGGTCGGCGGCGACGAAGCGGCCCAGCGGCAAGGCCTTGGCCAGGCGCAGGATCGGCCGCTTGCCGTTGGTGAACGTGCAGGTGATGTCCGAAGTCGCCGACAGCGAAGTGCTCGGCAGCGTCGCGCGACGGTTGGCCAGGTCGTAGGTCGCGCCCGCCACGGGCGCTCCGCCGGCCTGAGCGCAGGCGATCGCGGTCAACTGCCAATCGGCCGGCAGCGCGCTTTCGGTCACGGTCAGGGCCGCGGCGATGTCGTCGATCGACACCGGCGTGCCGGTCACTGCGGTGTTCGCCGCGACCGTGGTCAACGCACCCGGCTGGCTCAGCGTGTTGGTGGTGGTGAACGCGAACGGGCCGCCCGCACCGGCCTGGGTCAGCTTGGCGACGCGGATGCGCGGGTCGACGATGGTCAGCGTGTGATCCTCGACTTCGCCGGTACCGGCGACGCCGGTGGCGTTGGCGATCTCCAGCGCATTGACCGCGGTACGCACGCGCAGGAAAGTCGCGCCCGCGGCGATGTCGGTCGGAACGGTCCAGGTCATGGTCGCGCTACCGCCCGCACAGAGCGCCGTAGCGGAACGTTCGTCGCTGTCGAAGGTGCCGTTGCGGTCGAAGTCGATCCAGCCGGCCACCGAGGCGGTGCCGACGCAGGTCGCCGTCATGCTGTAGCTGTTGCCGCTCAGGCCGCGGTACAGCGGCGCCGCCGCGCCGATGTTGACCCCGTCCTCGTCGTCGGTGCCGGTGCTGGAGTTGCTGTCGTCGCCGAGCGCGTTGGCGCTGAACAGCGAGGCGGTTTCGACGTCGGCGCGGGCGCCGAGCAGGGCGACGACCGGCTGCGCCTGGGCCGCTAAGCCGATATTGAAGATGTTGGTCGTGGTGTTGTTGGGCAAGGTTCCGCCGCTCCACGCGTACTGCGGCACATGGGCTGCAATCCCATAGCTGCTGGGCGCGTCGCCAAAATCGGCGACTTCGAGCATCACGCCCAAAGCCACGGCCTCAATCGAACCCTCCATCACCATATTGGCCGTGCTGGCATTGTCGATGAAGAATATGCCCGTCGGGCCCGGCGGATTCTCGCCCGCATCTCTGCAATCGCCCGTGCTGGTCATGCGGTACGTTGTGCCGGTCCGCGTGACATTGTAGGGATCGGCGCAGGTGCTGCCGCGTGTGCGCTCGATTACCCGCATGGTCGCGGTGGCCGGCAGCGTGGCCTGGATGAACTCGGTTCCGCTGGTGGATTCAGCGTCGGCAAACACCAAACCGTCGAGCGTATAGGGCAAGCCGCCCAAGGTCGCCGAACAACTGTAAGTGAACGCTACATTGACTCCGCCGACACGGTTTCTCACGCCGATGTCCATGGTATTGAGCGCACCGATGCCGCCGATGTTGTACAGATCGTCCAGGCCGTCCTGACTGAAGCCACCGGGCCGATAGACGCGCAAGTCGGGATCGGCACCGGCCGAGGTGATATTGCTCAAGCTGCAGGTGACCGTCAGGGTTTGTCCGGCGACATCGATGCTGTTCGTGATTGTTTCGCCGCTTTGCGTGATATCGGGATCCGTATCCGTTGGAGCTTGCCAGTCGAACCACAGGATCTGGTTGCGGTACTGGCCGCTGCCGCCGGTGGCGTACTGCGCCGAGGCCGGCGTCGGCGCCATGACCGTCGCCAAGGCCGTTATTGCGACAGCCAGTACAGTGCGCCACGAACCGAACACGGAAGACGGCAATCCGCGATCTGCGGTATTTGCGGTATTTGCGGAATGCAGCGTCGCCGTCCCACCGCGCGCAGGTTGCATGGCGTTCATCGAGACGGCCCCCTGTTGTGTCCGAGCATTTTTAGTGACATCGATCACAATTATACCCAGGCCAGCAAGACGCGCCGCAAGTCACACGGAATACACGAACTCCCCCGCCATCGTCGCCGCGACTCGGCCTGTTCGTTTTAATTAATTGATTAGAATAGGAAAAAGGCGCAAGACCGGCTGCGAACGACACGCGCGCAACCGATAAGCGGCCGCGAAATGACACATTTCCCGGCCTGGCGGGGCTTAAGCGCCCGCCCGCGTGCAGGTGTCACGATCGCAGTTGGCACACTAAGACGAGGCAGGGCGCAGGCGCCGCATACGAACGGGGCGGGCCCGTCGCCGGCGCCCGCCCCGTTCGCGACCCAGCGTGGGATCGCCTGGTTTACATCTCGATGCAGTCGAAGCGCACGTCCGGGTCGACCTCGGCATCGTAGTCGACGTCGTCGCGCTCGAAGCCGAACAGCTTGAGGAACTCGTGCTTGTAGCCGGCGTAGTCGGTGAGCTGGAACAGGTTCTCGGTGGTGACCTGCGGCCACAGCGCCTTGCACCGGCTCTGCACTTCATCGCGCAGCTCCCAGTCGTCCAGGCGCAGGCGCTGCTGGTCGTCGGTGGCCGGCGGCTGGCCGTCGTCGCGGTACATGCGCTCGCGGAACAAGCGGTCGAGCTGCTCGATCGGACCTTCGTGCAGGCCCTGCTCCTTCATCACCTTGAACACCAGCGAGATGTACAGCGGCATCACCGGAATCGCCGAGCTGGCCTGGGTCACCACCGACTTCAGCACCGCGACGTTGGCCGCGCCGCCGCCGTGCGCGCGCAGGCGCGCGTCCAGGCGCTGGGCGGTGGCGTCGAGGTCGAGCTTGGCCCGGCCGAGCGCGCCGTGCCAGTAGATCGGCCAGGTGATTTCGGTGCCGATGTAGCTGAAGGCCACCGTGCGCGCGCCCGGCGCCAACGCGCCGGCGCGATCCAGCGCGTCGATCCACAACTCCCAATCCTGGCCGCCCATCACGGTGACGGTGTCTTCGATCTCCTGCTCGGTGGCCGGCTCGATCGAGGCCTGGACGATCTGGTCCTTGTTGGTATCGATCGCGGTCGAGGTGTAGGTGCTGCCGATCGGCTTCAGCGCCGAGCGCTTGAGTTCGCCGGTCGCCGGCAGCTTGCGCACCGGCGAGGCCAGCGAATAGATCACCAGGTCGACCTGGCCGCCCATCTCGTTCTTGATCAGCTCGATGGCTTGGGCGCGCACTTCGTCGGAGAAGGCGTCGCCGTTGATCGAACGCGCGTACAGGCCCTCGGCCTTGGCGAACTTGTCGAACGCGGCGGAGTTGTACCAGCCGGCGGTGCCGGGCTTCTTCTCGCTGCCGGGCTTCTCGAAGAACACCCCGAGAGTGTCGGCGCCGAAGCCGAACGCGGCGGAGATGCGCGCCGCCAGGCCGTAGCCGCTGGACGCGCCGATCACCAGCACCTTCTTCGGACCGTCCTGGCGCACGCCGCGGGCGCGGGTCGCCTGGATCTGGTCGCGCACGTTGAGCTCGCAGCCGAGCGGGTGCGTGGTGGTGCAGATGAAGCCGCGAACCTTGGGATGGATGATCAACGCAGTCTCTCGTTTGTGGGGCGTCGGCGGCATCTTAGTGGCTGCGGCCGGCGCGCAGAAGCCCTGCGCGCGGCCCGCGCCAAACGCACGCGTACAGTCGCAGCGCTTAATTCACGGTGCAGCTCAGCGTCACTGTCACCGTCGCGCCGTTCGCCAAGGCGCCCAGGGCCACGCCGCTTTCCAGTTGCGCCAGGGTCAATCCACCCGGGCAGGCCGCGCCGGTGCAGCTTGGCGGCGTTGTGCAGCTCAGGCCTTGGCGGCTGCCCGCCGGGTCGGTGAGGATCGCGCCGGTGACCGCGTCCGGGCCGTTGTTGGTGACGACGATGGTGTAGGTCGTGGTCGCGCCGCGGGAGACGGTGCTGACGCCATTGGTCTTGCTGATCGCCAGATCGGCCAGCGGCGCGCGCGTATTGCCGAAGGTGCAGGTCAGATCGTCGCCGGCGGCCGCGGTGAGGCTGAAGCTGGTGCCGTTGCCGTTCGGCGTCTGGCCGCCGGCCAGGGCGTTGCTGCAGCTGTAAGCGCTGGTGTAGTTGGCGAGGTTGGCGCCGGCCGCGCCGGCTTCGGACAAGGTGTAGACCGCGCCGACGCTGCCGTTGAGCAAGGCTTCGCCGGTCGCGGTGCTGCCGCTGCCGGTGGTGGTGGCGTTGGCCGGGCCGCCGGTGCCGGCGATGCTGAGGGCGAACTGGTCGGCGGCGGCGAACCGCCCCAGCGGCAGCGCCTTGCGCAGGCGCAGGATCGGTTGCTTCTGGAACACCAGGGGGGCGCTGGCGGTGTCGTTGGCGGTGTTGAAATCGTTGTTGGTCGCATCGGCGTCGCCGTCGGGCAGGCTGCGGCCGAGCGCGGCATTGGCGGTGTAGGTGCCGCTGAGGGTCGGCGAGTTGACCGTGACCGGAATGGTGAAGCTGACCGTGCCGCCGTTGCCGCCGGGCGCGGCCGAGCCGGCCAGCGGAGTCGGATTCAGCGCACAGGTGACCACGGTATTGCCGCCGCTGGCGACGCAGTTGGCCGGTAGGGTGCCGGCGGTCCAGCCGGCCGGCAGGGTCGCGACCACGCTGAAGCCGTCGTCGCCGTCGGTGGCGCCGGGGCCGACGTTGGTCGCGGTCAGGACGATGTTCTGCAGCTGGCCGTAGTTGCTGTAGACCGGCGCCGGCGTGCCCAATGTCACCGCGATATCGGGCCGGCCGGCCACCAGCAGGGGGCAAGCCAGGTCCTGTTCGTCGGTGCGGGTGGCGTTGGTGCAGGCGGTGATGACGACGTAGGTATTGCTGGCGATGCCGGCCGGGGCGATAGGCGTGGCCGAGTAGCCGGCGCCGGGGATCACGTACAGCTCGTTGGCGCTTTCGAACTGCGTCGTGTCGTTGGTCCCGGCCGGCCGCGGCGTGCGTACGG